>NC_009515.1:855165-1187830 GCF_000016525.1 Methanobrevibacter smithii ATCC 35061 | reverse complement strand
CAGCTCATGAATTTCTAAAATTACCTTATGATAAAATATTGGAGTCAATAGCTACTTTTGGTGGGGTTTCTGGAAGGATGGAGAAAGTAGCCACAATTGGCGAAAAAGATGTTGTTGTAGATTTTGCACATAATCCGGCAGGTGTTGAAACGGTTTTACGTGAATTTAAAAAATTATATGGTGATATCACTACAGTTATTACAATTTCCTCTGAATCCGGTGCTGAAGGAGATTTGGAAATATTTAATAAAGTTTTAGAGTTTTCTAAATACATTGTTCCGGCATCCAGTGCTTCTCAAAAAATAGCTAGTGATAAAATAAGTGAATGTCCTGAACTTAAGGAAAAAATTATATTGAATCATGGTGTTGATAACTTTGTCAAAAAAGGCACACTTGGCGCAACCTTTGATGAAGTTCAAGAAGGAATTAATCAGGCATTAAATTTAGATTGTAATAAGATAGTAGCTATTGGCGAAGCGGCTACAAAATTTAAAAAATGTGTCAATAATTTGTAAATTAAATATTTATGTTTAATTATTCTTTCTAAATTTTAACTATATTTAATACTCTAAATATTTATTTTGTTTATGTATTATTATTATTTTTATTATTTTTTATACACAATTTCCTTTTTATTTATTGATTTGAATACTTTTTTTTGCTTATTTTTATCTTTTGATTTATTTTAATTTTGTTCAGTTTTATTTTTTAATATATCTTTTTTGTTTAATTGATAATTTAATTAGATGGACTGTATTTTTATTTTGTAGTATTATATTTTATTTTATTCAATATGGGATAGGTAAGTTTATATAAGATGTGTTAAAAATATACATACTGTCTAACTAATTGTTAGTTCACTTAAAATTATAATTATTTATTTAAATTGAGTCTGTAAAATTTTATAGGCTTATTTGTTTTTTAATTTTTTACAGTTGAACTTTCATTTTGATGAAATTTCATTCTAATTTTTCTTTAATTTTAATATAAATGATTTAAAAATAGTAAAATACTTTAATAAGTGAGGACAAATAATATTTTATGACCAAACAAAACAAATCTGCCCTCAATAGTAATATAGACTTCATACAACTTAAACTTTATGATTTTTTTGATGAAAAAATTGATCAAGAAAAAATTATTTCAAAAAGATTGAATAAAACACCTAATTTTGAAAATACTAATCATAAACTATTTTTAGATGAAAATAATACTTTTAAATATGATAATCCCATTTGTCCAGTTTGTGGAAGCCACAAAATAATCAAAAAAGGCACAATAAAGAAAAACAAACAAAATACTAATGGAAAAACAACAGAATTCAAAGAACAGCAATATCAATGCAAAAAATGTGGAAAAAAATTCGGAATATACAATAATCCATTAATTGGTGAAAATAAACAATTTTTACAAGAAATAATGGATAAAATTCCAGGAATAATGAAAATAGGGTACCAATCACTTCGTAAAATAAGTAAATACTTTGAAATATTCCTTGGAATCAGAATATCTCATCAAACAATCAAGAACTGGTCTGACAAAAATCACGAAGAAAGCATCAGCAATGAAAAATTTGAATATTCTGGCTATTATTTATATGATGAGCAATTTTTAAGACTTAATGGAACTAGACACTACAGATTAACTTTATTTGATGCAATACTCAATATTCCAGTCACAGAACGAATAGTACGTCGCAGAATACCAAAAAACACGAAAAAATTTATCTTAGAATCAACAGAAAATAAACCATTCATTTGCCTAACAACCGATTTATTCCCAATGTATCGTAATGTAGCAGATGAAATAGAAGTAAAACATCAATTGTGCATATTTCATCTGTTTCAAACAATAAACCATAAATTAAAAGTATATTGTAGAAGAAACAAGATTAATGGAAAACAAAGAGACCATATTTACGAAAATGCACAAGAATTAAAAAACTGTTTCAGACAAAACTCAAAAAAAGAAGCAATAGAACAATTTAAACAATATTTACAAAAATATACGGCCATACCAGTTGTTTTAAAAGATTTCATAAGAAAACATATCATAAATCACTTCCACAGATACGTAGAATATCTTGATGATGAAAATATAGAAAAAACATCAAATAAAGTCGAAAATTACTACAGACAAACCAATCCTGAAAAAATAAAGAAAATATACAAAACCAAAAATGGAATCCTGACATTTTTAGACTATCAAATGCAAAATTGGACTGAAAAACACATTAAAATCAAATAAGCCTATAAAATTTTACAGACTCTTTAAATTATAATTTTAAAAAAGGAGAATAATATCATGAGTCTAAAAAAGAATATTGGTGTGTTAGTTCTTTTATTAGTACTTTTAAGTATGTCTGCAGTTTCTGCTGAAGACGTATCTATTAATGCTGATGATACTTACCAAACGCCAAATGAAATTCAAAAAGATTTCACATCTTTACAAACAGACATTGATAATTCTCAAAATGTATTTGAGCTTACTTATGATGTCAAACATGGAGATGATGAAATAGATAATTATGGTATTTCTATTACAAAGAATACTATAATTAACGGAAATGGTCATACAATTGATGCTAATGGTCATGGAAGTATTTTTGTAGTAAAAGATTCTTCTGTTACATTAACATTAAATGATTTGACTTTGATTAATGCAAATCCTGTTTCTGATAGTTCAGGAATTGTAAGTAATGGTGGGGCTGTTTACTTTGATGGTTCTACTTTAATAGTAAATAATGTGAATTTCAAAAACAATACTGTCTATAAATATGGTGGTGCAATTTACACTACTGGAACTTGTATTGTAGACAGTTCTGTTTTTGATGGAAATGATGTGCAATTCAGAAGTCAAAATATTGGCAATGGTGGTGCAGCTATCTATGCAGATAATGGTGCTTCATTATTAATTTCTAATTCACAAATAATCAATAACCATAAAAATATGGTTATTCGTGACAATAATGTTGGAGATCTTGTAGCTGGTGTAGTAGTCGTAACAGGATATACTAAAATTTCAAAATCTTACTTTAGAAATAACAGTGGATGTTATGGTGGAGCTGTAACTTCTTTAGGTTACACTAATGCTGGTAAAAATCAGATTATCATTGAAAATTCAGTATTTGATTCAAATAGAGCATTCCAAGGGGCAGCTGTAAATGTCATAGGTTCTACTTTCAAAATATCCGGAACCAATTTCACCAACAATAAAGGTGTTGGTTATGGAAGTGGAAATCCTAATGTCGGTGCTCTTCTTACATGGTATGGCTGTGAAGGTACAATATCTGATTGTAATTTTATAAACAATACTGCAGATAATGGTGCTGCTTATGAATTAGGAGATGATAATAATGGTGTTTCCAGTGCCAGTGTTGACAGCTGTACTTTTATAAACAATACTGCATCCAATCAGGGTGGTGCTGTATATGAAGGTGGAACAACAGGTAATGCTATTTTGGATATTAAAAATTCCATATTTACCAATAACTCTGCAAAAGAAGGCAGTGCTATTTATAATGAATATACATTAACTATTGATGCTGATTCAACATTTACTAATAATAGGATTTACAGCTATTATAGGGGTACTTTAAATATGGGTGAAATTAAAACCTTTACTGATTTGCAAAAAGCTATAAACATGGTTGAAGGTGATATCTATTTAAGTTCTAATGTAACTATGTTGGCTAGTGAAGCTGATAAGTTTGTAAATGGTATTGTTGTAGACCATCTTGTTAATCTTAAATGTGATGGTTTTACTATTAATGCTAATAATTTAGGTAGAATATTTAATGTTACCTCAACAGCTGATAAATTAAATATATATAATGCTAATTTAATTAATGGTAATGCAGATATAGGTGGTGCAATATATAACACTGGTTCTGTATATGCATATAACACTAATTTTATAAACAATACTGCTGCTACTATGGGTGGTGCTGTATTCAATAATGGTGAATTGGTTGTTTCTGATTCTGTATTTGATTCTAATGATATTGTTAATCGTGGTTCTGCTAGTGTTGATTATGGTGGTGCAGCGATTTATAATTGGAAAGAGGGCACATTAAAAGTAACTAATTCTAATTTTACTAATAATATTAAGAATTATAAGAATGGGGATAATTTAGTTGGTGCTATTACTACTATTGGTAATGCTACTGTTAGTGGTTCTAACTTTGTTAATAACTCTGGCCGTTGGGGTGGAGCTATTTCAGCTACTGGTGCTGAATTAAGGAAAAATTCAAGTACTTTAACAGTATCTAATACTATATTTAAAGATAATTCTGCTTTATATGCGGGTGCTGTTTACATATGGGGATCTAATTACAATATAGCTGATTGTGTATTTGATAACAATACTGCATTTGGTAAAGGTAATATGACTCCAAATAATAATAATGGTGGTGCTCTTGTTGTATCTCAAGTAAGTAGATTCAATGAACCAATCACTGGTACTATTTCCGGTTCTAAATTTACTAATAATAAAGCTCAATATGGTGGTGCTGCTTACTTCAATAAAGGATTTGTAACTATTACTGATTCTGTATTTGAAAATAACATAGCTACTGCTGAAGGTGGAGCTGTTGGCTTTTCTCATGCAAGTGTTAAAGATTTAGTTGTATCCATAAATAATTCTTCATTTGTAGGTAATAAAGCACCTGTTGCTGGAGCTATTTTTACAAATGTTGATTCAAAGATTACAAATTCAAACTTCATTAATAACTCTGCTGCTAAAATAGGTGGAGCTATATGTAATGTAAATGATTTAACTGTTGAAAATTCTAAATTTGTTAATAATACTCCACAAGCTATTCATAACTCTAAAGAATTACATTTAGGTATTGAAACATTCACTGATTTGCAAAATGCTATTGATCTTGTTGATGGTATTTTAACTCTTGATTCTGATATTGCAATGACTGATGATGAAGCTGCTGGATTTGTAGGTGGTGTTGCTATTAATAAGGATATTGTTATTGATGGTAAAGGCCATACTATTGATGCTAAGAATTTAGGTAGGATTTTCAGTATTGGTGAAGGATTTGCTGTTACTTTAACTAATGCTACTTTGATTAATGGTAAAGCTGATAAGGGTGGGGCTATTTATAATGATGGTTCTTTAACTTTAAGTGATGTTAAATTAAGTGATAATGCTGCTGATAGTTATGGTGGTGCTGTATTCAACAATGGTGAATTGGTTGTTTCTGATTCTGTATTTGATTCTAATGATATTGTTAATCGTGGTTCTGCTAGTGTTGATTATGGTGGTGCAGCGATTTATAATTGGAAAGAGGGCACATTAAAAGTAACTAATTCTAATTTTACTAATAATATTAAGAATTATAAGAATGGGGATAATTTAGTTGGTGCTATTACTACTATTGGTAATGCTACTGTTAGTGGTTCTAACTTTGTTAATAACTCTGGCCGTTGGGGTGGAGCTATTTCAGCTACTGGTGCTGAATTAAGGAAAAATTCAAGTACTTTAACAGTATCTAATACTATATTTAAAGATAATTCTGCTTTATATGCGGGTGCTGTTTACATATGGGGATCTAATTACAATATAGCTGATTGTGTATTTGATAACAATACTGCATTTGGTAAAGGTAATATGACTCCAAATAATAATAATGGTGGTGCTCTTGTTGTATCTCAAGTAAGTAGATTCAATGAACCAATCACTGGTACTATTTCCGGTTCTAAATTTACTAATAATAAAGCTCAATATGGTGGTGCTGCTTACTTCAATAAAGGATTTGTAACTATTACTGATTCTGTATTTGAAAATAACATAGCTACTGCTGAAGGTGGAGCTGTTGGCTTTTCTCATGCAAGTGTTAAAGATTTAGTTGTATCCATAAATAATTCTTCATTTGTAGGTAATAAAGCACCTGTTGCTGGAGCTATTTTTACAAATGTTGATTCAAAGATTACAAATTCAAACTTCATTAATAACTCTGCTGCTAAAATAGGTGGAGCTATATGTAATGTAAATGATTTAACTGTTGAAAATTCTAAATTTGTTAATAATACTCCACAAGCTATTCATAACTCTAAAGAATTACATTTAGGTATTGAAACATTCACTGATTTGCAAAATGCTATTGATCTTGTTGATGGTATTTTAACTCTTGATTCTGATATTGCAATGACTGATGATGAAGCTGCTGGATTTGTAGGTGGTGTTGCTATTAATAAGGATATTGTTATTGATGGTAAAGGCCATACTATTGATGCTAAGAATTTAGGTAGGATTTTCAGTATTGGTGAAGGATTTGCTGTTACTTTAACTAATGCTACTTTGATTAATGGTAAAGCTGATAAGGGTGGGGCTATTTATAATGATGGTTCTTTAACTTTAAGTGATGTTAAATTAAGTGATAATGCTGCTGATAGTTATGGTGGTGCTGTATTCAATAATGGTGAATTGGTTGTTTCTGATTCTGTATTTGATTCTAATGATATTGTTAATCGTGGTTCTGCTAGTGTTGATTATGGTGGTGCAGCGATTTATAATTGGAAAGAGGGCACATTAAAAGTAACTAATTCTAATTTTACTAATAATATTAAGAATTATAAGAATGGGGATAATTTAGTTGGTGCTATTACTACTATTGGTAATGCTACTGTTAGTGGTTCTAACTTTGTTAATAACTCTGGCCGTTGGGGTGGAGCTATTTCAGCTACTGGTGCTGAATTAAGGAAAAATTCAAGTACTTTAACAGTATCTAATACTATATTTAAAGATAATTCTGCTTTATATGCGGGTGCTGTTTACATATGGGGATCTAATTACAATATAGCTGATTGTGTATTTGATAACAATACTGCATTTGGTAAAGGTAATATGACTCCAAATAATAATAATGGTGGTGCTCTTGTTGTATCTCAAGTAAGTAGATTCAATGAACCAATCACTGGTACTATTTCCGGTTCTAAATTTACTAATAATAAAGCTCAATATGGTGGTGCTGCTTACTTCAATAAAGGATTTGTAACTATTACTGATTCTGTATTTGAAAATAACATAGCTACTGCTGAAGGTGGAGCTGTTGGCTTTTCTCATGCAAGTGTTAAAGATTTAGTTGTATCCATAAATAATTCTTCATTTGTAGGTAATAAAGCACCTGTTGCTGGAGCTATTTTTACAAATGTTGATTCAAAGATTACAAATTCAAACTTCATTAATAACTCTGCTGCTAAAATAGGTGGAGCTATATGTAATGTAAATGATTTAACTGTTGAAAATTCTAAATTTGTTAATAATACTCCACAAGCTATTCATAACTCTAAAGAATTACATTTAGGTATTGAAACATTCACTGATTTGCAAAATGCTATTGATCTTGTTGATGGTATTTTAACTCTTGATTCTGATATTGCAATGACTGATGATGAAGCTGCTGGATTTGTAGGTGGTGTTGCTATTAATAAGGATATTGTTATTGATGGTAAAGGCCATACTATTGATGCTAAGAATTTAGGTAGGATTTTCAGTATTGGTGAAGGATTTGCTGTTACTTTAACTAATGCTACTTTGATTAATGGTAAAGCTGATAAGGGTGGGGCTATTTATAATGATGGTTCTTTAACTTTAAGTGATGTTAAATTAAGTGATAATGCTGCTGATAGTTATGGTGGTGCTGTATTCAACAATGGTCATTTAGTTGTCGGTAATTCTGTATTTGATTCTAATGATATTGTTAATCGTGGTTCTGCTAGTGTTGATTATGGTGGTGCAGCGATTTATAACTGGTATGACGGTATTTTAACTGTATCTGGTTCTAATTTCACTAATAATATTAAGAATTATAAGAATGGTGACCGTTTAGTTGGTGCTGTAGCTACTATTGGTGATGCTACAATTTCTGATTCTTACTTTGTTAATAACTCTGGCCGTTGGGGTGGAGCTATCTCAGCTTCAGGTTATTTGATTGCTGGTGATGATGTAAATACTTTAACTGTATCTGGTTCTACTTTTAAAGAAAATGGTGGATTATATGGTGCAGGTATTTTTGTAGCTGGCTCTGACTTTACTGTGTCTGATTGTGTATTTGATAAGAATACTGCATTTGGTAAAGGTAATATGACTCCAAATAATAACAATGGAGCAGCTATTGTAGTAACTGATACTGGTAAAGATATTACTGGAGCTATAACTGGTTCTAACTTTACTAATAATAAAGCTCAATATGGTGGAGCTATCTATATTTGTGAGGGTAATATTGCAATTTCTGATTCATTATTTGAAAATAACTCTGCTGATGTTGAAGGTGGAGCTATTGATATTGATTCTGCAATAAATAATCCTGTAGTTACTGTTAAAGATTCTAAATTTGTTAATAATACTCCACAAGCTATTCATAACTCTAAAGAATTACATTTAGGTATTGAAACATTCACTGATTTGCAAAATGCTATTGATCTTGTTGATGGTATTTTAACTCTTGATTCTGATATTGCAATGACTGATGATGAAGCTGCTGGATTTGTAGGTGGTGTTGCTATTAATAAGGATATTGTTATTGATGGTAAAGGCCATACTATTGATGCTAAGAATTTAGGTAGGATTTTCAGTATTGGTGAAGGATTTGCTGTTACTTTAACTAATGCTACTTTGATTAATGGTAAAGCTGATAAGGGTGGAGCTATTTATAATGATGGTTCTTTAACTTTAAGTGATGTTAAATTAAGTGATAATGCTGCTGATGGTTATGGTGGTGCTGTATTTAACAATGGTGAATTGGTTGTTTCTGATTCTGTATTTGATTCTAATGATATTGTTAATCGTGGTTCTGCTAGTGTTGATTATGGTGGTGCAGCGATTTATAACTGGTATGACGGTATTTTAACTGTATCTGGTTCTAATTTCACTAATAATATTAAGAATTATAAGAATGGTGACCGTTTAGTAGGTGCTGTAGCTACTATTGGTGATGCTACAATTTCCGATTCTTACTTTGTTAATAATGCTGGCCGTTGGGGTGGAGCTATTACTACTTCTGGTGCTTTGATTGCTGGTGATGATGTAAATACTTTAACTGTATCTGGTTCTACTTTTAAAGAGAATGGTGGATTATATGGTGCAGGTATTTTTGTATGGGGATCTGACTTTACTGTGTCTGATTGTGTATTTGATAAGAATACTGCATTTGGTAAAGGTAATATGACTCCAAATAATAACAATGGAGCAGCTATTGTAGTAACTGATACTAATAAAGCTATTGCTGGAATTATTACTGGTTCTAACTTTACTAATAATAAAGCTCAATATGGTGGAGCTATTGATATTTGTGAAGGTAACATTAAAATTACAGATTCAGAATTTGTTAATAACTCTGCTGATGTTGAAGGTGGAGCTATTGATATTAGTACTGTTAAGGGTAATCCTGAAGTTTCAATTTCCGGTTCTAAATTCATTAACAATAGTGCATCCTATGGTGGTGCTATAGTTAATGTGAAAGATTTAACTGTTAGAAATACTGAATTTGTTAACAATACTCCTGATGCCATATTTAATTATGTTGGATTTGGAGGCAACCTTGATTTAGGTATTGAGAATTTTACTGATTTACAAAATGCTATTGGTCTTGTTACTGGTACTTTAACTCTTAATCAAAATGTTGTAATGACTGATGATGAAGCTGCTAATTTTGTAAATGGTGTAATTATTAATAAAAATATTAGAATTGATGGTAAAGGTCATACTATTGATGCTAAGAATTTAGGAAGAATTTTCGAGATTGATGGAGGATTTGCTGTTACTTTAACTAATGTTACTTTAACTAATGGTAAAGCTGATAATGGTGGAGCTATTTATAACTTTGGTAATTTAGATTTAGTGCATGTTAATTTTGTTAATAATACTGCAAAATATGGTGGAGCAATCATGAACGATGCTTATGGTTTAGTTTTAGATGATTCTACTTTTACTAATAACACTGCTAAGATTGGTGGTGCAATTTATAACTCTGCTGATTGCTTTGTTGTAGGTAATTCTACTTTTGCTAATAACACTGCTACAAGTAATGGTGGAGTAATCTTTAATTATGGTATTGGTTTTGTTGTAGGTAATTCTACTTTTGTGAATAATAGTGCTGCAGACGGTGCTGGTGCAATCCTGAATGGTGGCCGTGGTTTTGTTGTAGGTAATTCTACTTTTGCTAATAACACTGCTACAAGTAAAGGTGGTGCCATTTATAATTATGGTATTGGTTTTGTTGTAGGTAATTCTACTTTTGCTAATAACACTGCAGAAGATGCTGGTGCAGTTTATAATGAGGGTGATAACTCTGTTGTAGGTAATTCTACTTTTGTTAATAATACTGCAACTTCAATAGGTGGAGCTATAATTAATAATGGTAAATTAGTAGTTGATAATTCTGCATTTGAAGATAATGCTGCTAATTATTATGGTGGAGCTATCTTTAACTGGGATGATTTACAAGTTACTAACTCTGCATTTGATGGAAACGATATCCTTGTTCGTAACATCCGTGCTATGGATAATGTTGATCATGGTGGAGCAGCTATTTACAACTGGAAAAATGGTAAATTGGATATTTCAAAATCTAACTTTACAAACAACATTAAAAATTATAAAAACGGTAATTTATTAGTTGGTGCTGTAGCTACTATTGGTGATGCTACTATTTCTGATTCCTATTTTGTTAATAACTCTGGCCGTTGGGGTGGAGCTTTATCTGTAATGGGTGGAGAATCTAGTAGTGCTACAAATTTCATCGACATAGATGGAACTAAATTTGTTAATAACTCTGCTTTATATGGTGGAGCAATGTTTGTATGGGGATCTAATTACTCTATTTCCAACTCTGTATTTGATAATAATTTAGCATTTGGTAAAGGTAATATGACTCCTAATAATAACAATGGTGGAGCTCTTGTAGTAACTCAGGGTAATATACCTATTTCAGGTACCATTATAAATTCCAACTTTACTAATAACAAAGCTCAATATGGTGGAGCAGCTTGGATTAATGAAGGAACCGTTGATATTAGCAATTCTAACTTTATAAACAACACAGCTACTGTTAAAGCGGGAGCTATTGGATTTGAACCTGCATATACTAAAATAACTGCTACTGTTTATGCTACTAACTTTATAAACAACACTGCTGGTGTTGATGGTGGTGCTATTTATAGTAATGGTGATTTAAGAATTAGTGATTCAGACTTTGATAATAATAAAGCACAAAAAGCTGATATTATTTACAGCAATATAAATGGCTTATTGAGTATTAATGGTAATAATTATAGTAATTACACTGAAAATAAAGCTCCAATTATTAATTTGGCTGGTATAGAAACTATTTCAAGTGATGGTGGAGTAATTATAACTGTTTTAGATAATAAAACTGTAAATGTTTGTTACGGTGATGTTGTAACTTTACATGCTATTATTACAGTTGATGGTGTTCTTGTAGCTAATCAGGACTTATCATTTTCAGTTTATAATGGTGAGGATGTTGTTGTTTGTAAAGCAAATAGCTTGTTAAATGGTTCTTATGTTGCAACTTACAAAATAAATGATGTTATTAATAAAACAGTTAGTATTGTTTATGATGGACCTGAAGTTCATATTAACACAGGTATCTTAAATGTATCAAAAGCAACTCCTGATTTAACTGTTGGTGCATTGAATATTACTGTTGGAGATCTTGAAATAATTACTGTAACCGGACCTAAAGATGCAACTGGTCTTATAACTTTAACTTTAAATGGTATTGATTATATATTGCCGATTTACAATGGTGAAGCTAAATTCTACTTCCAAGATTTAGCTTATGGTACTTATGATGTATCTGCAAGTTATTCTGGTGATAATCATTATGTTGCTGCTGAAAACTCAACAGTCTTTAAAGTAGATAAAGTTTTAGCTAACTTAAATATACATGTTGAAGATATTACTTTTGGTGAAAACGGACTTGTCATAATCACTTTACCTTCTGATATTGACGGTTCAATAGTTACTGTTAATGTAAATGGTAAAGTTTATCCTGTAGATATTGAAAACGGATTTGGAAAACTTCCATTACGTGAATTGGATGCAGGTGATTATACTATATCTGCAGCATTTGCAGGTAATGATAAATACTTGCCTGGTGTAAGCAATGCTTTATTAACTGTATCTAAAGCAGACCCTGCATTAAATGTGCTTATTTCAGATGTTGGTTATGATGGAGTATTTAACATTAATGTTGCTTTAACTGGTGTTGATGCTATTGGTTTAAATGGTAATGTGATTGTTACTGTTAATAATAAAGATTACTCTGTAAATATCGTTAATGGTAAAGGTACTGCTGTTGGTGTTAAATTAGCTGCTGGTACTTATGACTTTACTGCTGCTTGGGCAGGAAATGATAATTACAATGCTGTTGGTGATTCTGGTAAATTTAGTGTTGCTAAAGTAGATTCAATTATTGATGTTGCTGTTAAAGATATCAATGTTGGTGAAGATGCTGTTATTAGTGTTAAATTGCTTAGTGATGCTACTGGTAGCGTAACTGTTACTGTAAATGGTAAAGATTATACTGAAACTGTTGTTAATGGTGTAGCTAATGTAAAAGTGGCTGATCTTAAAGCAGGTACTTATGATGTAGCTGTTAAATATTCTGGTGATAACAATTATAATGCTGCAGTTGCTACTTCCAGCTTTACTGTATCTAAAGTTGACTCTACTATGGATGTAACTGTTAATGACATTGTATTTGGTGGAGATTTAACTGTTGATGTGGTTTTACCTGGTGATGCTACTGGTGAAGTAGTTATTACTGTTAATGGTGTAGATTATCATGTAGCTATTGAAAATGGTAAAGCTACTGGAACTATTAGTGGTTTAGCTGCTGGTGATTACATTGTAGCTATTAAATATGTCGGTGATGATAAATACACTGGTGTTGAAGTTGCTGAAAATGTTAATGTTGCTAAAGCACAACCTGTTTTAGGTGTTGTTATTGCTGATGTGGATTATGGTAACGGATTTGTTATTGAAGCTACCTTAACTGGTGTTAATGGTGCTCCTTTATCTGGTAATGTGATTGTTACTGTTGCTGGTAAAGAATACACTGTTAAAGTTACTGATGGTAAAGGTATTGCTACTGGTGATAAATTAGCTGCTGGTACTTATGCATTTGCTGCTGTTTGGGCAGGAGATGATAATTACAATATTGTTACTGAAAACGGTGATTTCAAAGTTAATAAAATAGATTCTGCTATTGATGTTGCTGTTAGTGATATTAAAGTTGGTGAAGATGCTGTTATTAGTGTTAAATTAGCTAGTGATGCTACTGGTGAAGTAGTTATTACTGTTAATGGTGAAGATTACACTGCAGCTATTGAAAATGGTGTAGCTAGTGTAACTGTATCTGATCTTAAAGCTGGTGATTACACTGTAGCGGTTAAATATACTGGAGATAATAATTATAATGAAGCAACTGGCAGTGCTGAATTTAGTGTACTTAAAATAACTCCTGAAATGGATGTAACTGTTGAGGATATTGTATTTGGTGAAGATTTAATTGTTAATGCGGTTTTACCTGTTGATGCTACTGGTGAAGTAGTTATTACTGTTAATGGTGTAGATTACCATGTAGCTATTGAAAATGGTGAAGCTACTGTAACTGTATCCGGTCTTGAAGCTGGTGATTACACTGTAGCGGTTAAATATGCTGGTGATGATAATTATAATGCTGCTGAAGTTACTAAAGGTGTTAATGTTGCTAAAGCAAATCCAGCTTTAAATGTTATTATCGACAGTGTGGATTATGGTAATGTATTTACTATTAATGCTGTTTTAACTGGTGTTAACAATGCTCCTTTAGATACTAATATAATTGTAACAGTTAATGGTAAAAACTACATTGTAGCTATTGTTAATGGTAAAGGTACTTTCCATGCTGATAAATTAGCTGCTGGATCTTATAACTTCAATGCTAGATTCGCAGGAAGCAATAATTATAATGAAGTTAGTGATTCCGGTAAATTTAATGTTTATAAAGTAGATTCTGCTATTGGTATAACTGTTAAAGATATCAATGTTGGTGAAGATGCTGTTATTACTGTTAAATTATTTAGTGATGCTACTGGTGAATTGACTGTTACTGTAAATGGTAAAGATTATACTGCGAATGTTGTTAACGGTAGGGCTACTGTATCTGTATCTGATCTTAAAGCAGGCAATTATGATGTAGTTGCCAAATATTCTGGTGATAACAATTATAATGCTGCAGTTGCTACTTCCAGCTTTACTGTGTCTAAAGTTGATTCTACTATGGATGTAACTGTTAATGACATTGTATTTGGTGGAGATTTAACTGTTGATGCGGTTTTACCTGATGATGCTACTGGTGAAGTAATTATTACTGTTGATGGAACTTCTTACACTGCAGGTATTAATGATGGTAAAGCAACACAAGTTGTTAAAGATTTAACTGCTGGCAGTCATGTGGTTGTTGTTAAATATGCTGGTGACGATAAATACACTGCTGTTGAAATTGCTAAAGGTGTTAATGTTGCTAAAGCACAACCTGTTTTAGGTGTTGTTATTGCTGATGTGGATTATGGTAACGGATTTGTTATTGAAGCTACCTTAACTGGTGTTAACAGTGCTCCTTTATCTGGTAATGTGATTGTTACTGTTAATGGTAAAGAATACACTGTTAAAGTTACTGACGGTAAAGGTATTGCTACTGGTGATAAATTAGCTGCTGGTACTTATGCATTTGCTGCTGTTTGGGCAGGAGATGATAATTACAATATTGTTACTGAAAACGGTGATTTCAAAGTTAATAAAATAGATTCATCTGTTGTGGTTAATGTTAATAATATTAAAGTTGGCGAAGATGCTGTTATTAGTGTTAAATTAGCTAGTGATGCTACTGGTGAAGTAGTTATTACTGTTAATGGTGAAGATTACACTGCAGCTATTGAAAATGGTAAAGCAGTTAAAACAATATCTGGCCTTAAAGCAGATGATTATACTGTAACTGTTAAATACGCTGGAGATAACAATTATAATGAAGCAACTGCTGATGCTGAATTTAGTGTATCCAAAATATCTGATTACAATATGGATATTTCTGTTCCTGAAATTAAAGAGGGAGTAAATTCCACTATTGGTGTAGATTTACCTAAAGATGCAACCGGAACAGTTACTGTTGAAATTGACGGTAAAAAATACACTGCAAATGTAATTGACGGAACTGCAAATGTAATTGTTTCTGGTTTAAGTGCTGGAGATTATAATATCACTACTGTTTACTCTGGTGATGCTAAATATGATTCCATGACTAAAAAAGGAAACGTAACTGTAATTCCAAATATAAATGTAAACTTGGATGTTAGTGATGTTGAAATGTTTTACCATGATGGAACTCGTTTAATTGCCAAATTAACAGATTTCCAAGGTAAACCAATAGTCAATGCTACTATATACTTCAGTATTAATGGTGTAATATATGCTAAAACAACTGATGCTAATGGTACTGCTTCCATGGGTCTTAATTTAGATTCCAATGTATATCCAGTAACCGTAACTTATAACGGATCTGCTTTCTATAGTAAAATCTCTAAAAATATTACTGTTACTATTAATTCAAGTATTATAGCTGATGATTTAGTTAAAATGTATCAAAATGCTACAAGATTCTATGCTAAATTCATGGGCAGTGATGGAAAAGTATTAGCTAATACTCAGGTTAAATTTAACATTAATGGTGTTTTCTACACTAAAACTACTAACAATGATGGTGTAGCGGATTTAGGTATTATGTTAAGACCTGGAACATATATTTTAACAGCTTACAACCCTGTAACTGGTGAACAACAAGGATTTAACATAACTGTAAAATCATTAATAGTACAAAATGACTTAACTAAGTATTACATGAATGCATCTAAGTTCCAAGCAACTATCTATGATAAAAACGGAAGTTTAGCAGTAAATAAAAATGTAACCTTCAACATCAATGGAGTATTTTACACCAGAACTACTGATGAAAATGGTGTAATAAGTTTAGGAATCAGTTTAAGACCTGGAGAATATGTCATTACAACAATGTACGAAGGATTAGACTTAGGTAATACTGTAACTGTTTTACCTACTTTAGTTACTAGTGACCTTAATATGACTTATGGAGATGGCAGTAACTTTACTGCACAGACATTAGATGGTCAAGGTAATCCATTAGCTAATCAAAACGTATCATTTAATGTAAACGGCGTATTCTATCACAAAGTAACTGATGATAATGGTTTTGCTTCATTAACTATCAGGTTAATGAGTGGAAAATACATCATTACATCTTCTTGGAACGATTTCCAAACAGGAAACAACATAATAATATCTTAATTTAAGAGATTTTAATTAATCTCTTCTTTTTCTTTTTTTAACAAGTTTTTTTACTTTAAAATTAAATCGTGCTGTTTTTATAATTAGTTTTCATGTGCTCTTATTAAACATTTATAAACATTTAATTACTATGTTCTATCATGGCACATTATATTGACCACCCTTTAATAAAATCTAATGCTATCGAGGCCAGGTTATATCAACAGGTTTTAGCTGCTGATGTTTTAAAAAAAGGAAATACAATGATTGTTGCACCTACAGCATTAGGTAAAACTATAGTAGCTACTTTAGTAGCGGCAGATAGATTGGAAAAAGTTAAAAACTCTAAAATATTGGTATTGGCTCCAAGTAAACCATTAGCTATACAGCATGAATCTACTTTTAAAGAATTTTTGACTGTTCCTTGTTCATCAATTACTGGTGCTGTTAAAACTGATGAAAGGGTTAAAAGGTGGGAAGAATCTCAAATAATCTGTGCAACTCCGCAAACTGTTGAATCTGACTTATTAAAAGGAAGATATTCTCTAAAAGATGTGTCTTTAGTTGTTTTTGATGAATGTCATCACGGTGTTGGCTCTTATTCTTACGTATATTTGGCTTCAAGATATGTTAAAGAATCCAAATTTAACTTAATTTTAGGACTGACAGCTTCTCCAGGTTCTGATAAGGAAAAAATAAAAGAAGTTTGTGATAATTTATATATTCAAAGTATTGTAGTTAAAACTGAAGAGGATAATGATGTAAGACCTTATTTTAATCCGGTTGCAATAGATTGGGTTAGGGTTAAAATGAGTTCTGAGTTGGAAAAAATTAAAACACATGTTGATAAAGCTCTTAAGATTCGTCTTAAAGGCCTTAAAAATATGGGAGTTATTAGAACAGTTTCCGTTAACAAATTGGATATATTAAAAGCAAGAGGAAGAGTTCAAAGTGCAATTGCAAGGTCTGTAAATCCTAAAAAGGAATGTTTCCAAGCTATTTCTATTTTAAGTGCGGTTATTAATATACAGCATTCTCAGGAACTTATTGAAACACAAGGAGTAGTTACATTTAACAAATATGTGGCAAGATTGCGTAAGAAGAAAACAAAAGCTGCCAAATCATTAATTCAGGATCCTAATTTTGGTAAGGCTATTTATCTTGCAAGGGAGGCTGAAAAACATGGTTTGGAACATCCTAAACTTAAAAAGGTAACTGACATTATTAAAAAAGAATTGGGACAAAACGGTCAAACTAAATTGCAGTCTGACAGATATGTTAAAGATGCTGACCAAAAATCCTCAAAAATAATGGTTTTTACTCAGTATAGGGATTCACTTGAAATGATTCATCAGAAACTTGAAAAAGAAGGAATTAAATCCGCCAAGTTCTTTGGTCAGGCTTCAAGAGATGGTGAAAAAGGATTAACTCAAAAGGAACAAAAAGAAATCATTAAAGCCTTTAAAATTGGTGAATATGATGTACTTCTCTCAACAAGTGTAGCTGAAGAAGGAATTGATATTCCTGCTGTTGATTTGGTTATTCTTTATGAACCTGTTCCGTCTGAAGTTAGAATGATCCAAAGAAGGGGAAGGACTGGCCGTAAACGTTCAGGTCGTGTGAAAGTTCTTATTACAAATGGAACCAGAGATGAAGGTTATTATTGGGCTTCAGTTAATAAGGAACGCAGGATGAAACATCAGTTAATTGATCCTGATGTATTGGAAGAGTTAAATTCCAATGCTATTGAAAGAATGGAAAATGAAAAAAGGGTAAAGGTTTTAGATCCTACTCCTAAAAAAGAAGAACTTCCGGTTGTTTTTGCAGATACTCGTGAAGGTAATTCAAAGGTTATACGTCATTTATCTGAAATGGAAATTGATGTTAAAGTTCAGGCAATGGCTGTTGGTGATTATCAGGTAAGTGATGAAGTTGTTATAGAACGTAAAACAGCTAAGGACTTTGTTGATTCAATTGTTGACAAAAGACTATTTAAACAGGCAAGATCTTTAATGGAGGAATTTAAACGTCCGTTAATTATTCTTGAAGGAGATGACTTGTATAATGGTATGATTAATCCGAATGCAATTAGAGGTTCGATAGCTTCAATAGCTCTGGACTTTGGAATTAGTATTATACCAACAAGAAATGCTCAGGACACTGCAGCAATGATTAAAAGAATAGCTATTAGGGAGCAAAGTGGTGAAAAAACACCAATTCAAATAAGAACAGACAAAAAACCTGTTAACTTGTGGGAGCAGCAGCTGTTTATAATAGAATCCCTTCCAAATATAGGTCCTGTTAATGCTAAAAACTTATTGGAGCATTTTGGAACAGTAGCTAATATTATTAACGCGTCTGAGAGTCAGCTTCAGGAAGTTGAAGGTATTGGTAAAAAAACAGCAGCCAATATTCGTAAGGTAGTTGATTCCAAGTATTTATATTTCCAAAATGAAATTAAAGAAAAAAAATTATTGTAGGAAACTTGAAGGTAATTTAACCTTCAATCTCCCAAATCTTCACTATGTACTGGAGTATAATATTTTTCAGCTACAAATGTAGGTAAAATAGCACTTAATACAAGTATTCCAGTTATTACACTATATTCTGTCTGATTGATTAATGCATTATTTAGTCCGAATACTGCAGCGACAAGCCCAAATGTTAAACCGGTACTCATCATCATTGTAACATAGTTATAGTTTTGTTTTAAAAAGATTTTACTTGGATAATAAACTCCAATGTATTTGCTTAGTTGACGTAATACAAATAATGTTAAAAAGATTCCAAAACAGCTATATATTAAAGGTATGGAAACTTTCATTCCTCCAATTATGAAAAATATTGGAGTTATAATAGCAAATGCAACGGTTTTGAATCTGGCTTTAACTTCTCCTTTTTGTGTGTTTTTAAAGTGATCGGAAAGTATTACTCCTAGTATAAATGCAGGTAATATGGCTTGCCCGCCTCCAAGACTTCCAAAGAATATAAATCCTAAAAGTAAGACAAAAACATATTTTATTTCCAGTTCTCCTATTTTATTTTTAAATAATGGATTTTCGAAAAATAAATCAGATTTATAATAAGCCATTACAAGAACTGCTAAAGACACTACATAAAATAATAATGTATAAATGTCAAATTTTGTAAATAAAACACTTAAAGCTATTGCAGTACATATGTCTGTTATAAATGTTGCAACCATTATTAATTTTCCGATTTTGTATTTAAATAGTCCTTTTTGAGTTAAAACGGAATAAACAACTGCAATACTTGTTTCAGATAATGCCGTACTTGTTAATAGTGCAGGATTTAATTCCCATCCTATAATGTAATAAGTTACTAAAAACACGATTACGAAAGGAATTAGAAATGATAAAAATCCTATTGTAAAACTTTCTTTAAAATTATCTTTCATTAAGTCAACATCAATTTCGACTCCAGCTAGAAATGTAAGCAATATTCCTCCAAAACTAGCTATATAAATCATCCAAGATTCGCTGTGGAAGAATCCTAGATTTCCTATTATTACTCCTATTGCAATTTCAACTACTGTTACACTAATTCCAGTTTTAATAGAAATTACACTAGCTAGAAGTATTATTATCCCTAAAATTAATGGAAATACATCAGCCATTAAATTATCCTCCTAAGTATTTTTTATATAACATAGGAGTTATCAGCAATTGCGGTTTGAAAATAAGTTTCTGGTGAACCCCATCACCAAGTTATTATTTTAAATATTTTATTATTTAAAACTTTTATTATGATTTATACGACTTGCTATGATTCTCCTTTGGGAAAGTTAACACTGGCTGGTAAAAACAATAAACTGATTGGTTTGTGGATTGAAGGTCAAAAACACTTTTTTGGAAATTTTAAAGATAAAACAAAGAAAAATGATGATTTGGCTATTTTTAGAAAAACTGAAAAATGGTTAGATAGCTATTTTAACGGAGAAAACCCTTCAATTGAAAATTTAGATTTAAATCTTCAGGGAACGGATTTTAGATTAAAAGTTTGGAAAATACTTGAAGGGATTGCCTATGGTGAAGTGGTTACCTACGGAGATATTGCAAAAAAGATAAGTTATGATATGTCTTCTCAGGCAGTTGGTGGTGCTGTAGGCCATAATCCTATTTCAATTATCGTTCCTTGCCATAGGGTTGTTGGTTTTGATGGTAAATTAACTGGTTATGCGGGAGGTTTGGAAAATAAGGTTAAATTATTAGAATTGGAAGGTGTAAAAATAAGGGATTTAAAAGTTATTTTTTAAATAATTATAACTTTTTTTAACCCAATCCTTCTCATTTACTTCTATGATATATGTGCCATCATACTTTTTATCTTCAAAAGTAGAGATGATGCTTTTTAAATCAATAGAGCCATCACCTAATGCATAGTGTGAGTCATCATCACCATTATTATCGTGGGCATGTATGTGTTTAATGGAATCAAAGTACATGTCCTCCGGCCCATATCCTGCATGGTTGGCATGACCGATATCCAGTGTCATAGACATATCTAGAGAAGTAACTAATTCGTTTAGTTCATAGGGATTTGAGTACATATATCCCTCAAAAGTAGGCATATTTTCAATAGCTGCATTTACACCTAATTCTTTTCCATATTCTCCAATTTCTTCAATGGACTGTTTATTTAATTCAAAAATTTTATCTTTAAAGTCTCTGCCTAAAAAAGGAATTGATCCTGGATGAACAACAACAATTTCTGCATCAATTTCATTTGCAAGGTCAATAGATTTTTTAATTTCAGCTATTGAAGCTTGTCTGATGTTTTCAGTCAATGATGCAATATTTAAATTGATAATAGGGGAATGAACACTGTATTTTAAACTGTAATTCTCAAAAATACTGGTATCTAAATCCTGATTTGGATATTGATGCAATATTTCTGCATAATCCAATCCTAATTCTTCAAAATATTCTAAATTTGTTCCTATATCATCTTTAAATCCTGATAATGTTGATGCACCTATTTTCATTTATTTCACCTATTTTTTAACTGCAGTTATATCTAAACCCATTTCTATGGCATCGAGCAATATGTCAGATAATTCGATGCCTCTTTTTATTTTAATTTCTCCTTTTCTGCTTGTTGTAGCTGTAAGTAAATATTCTCCTCCAACAAAAATATCAAAGTTTTGTGTACCGTTAACTTTTCCCAAATCTAAAATTAGCTGTTTTTTTGTGTGGATAATGTCCACTTCAAATTTTTCACCGCGGGCCAGATGTCCTGGAGTGTTTTCAAGAATTTCAACACCTAGGCTTATTCCAATATCCTTTTCAATCTCAGCTATTCTTTTTCCATTTTTACCGATGATTTTTGGAATATATTTTTCATTGATGTAAATATTGGCTCTTTCAGGAGAAATTACTTCTACCCCTACTTTTGATTTAGGAATTAATCTTTTAATTTTTCTAAGGATTTGCTGTTCGGCTAGCCTGTCTACGGCAGATTTGGCAGTAGTTGGATTGCTTGAAGAATTGTTAACTAAATCAAGGTCCATTACAATTGTTTGCTCACCGTATGTGTAGATTTCATTTTTAAGTTCTCCAGTTTCAAAATCACGAATTTCAATAACTGGTCTGGCTAAATCTGCTTCCTTCATACCTGATGGAACTTTAACAGTCATTTTTGTTTCAAATACTTCTTTAATATCTCCATCTTCAATGTAAATGCTGGTGTCTACTACTGAAGTAATTATTCCAAGTTCCACTCTTGATGAAATTCTTTGTATGGCATCAATTGGTCTTGTAGCATGAACTACTCCAATCATTCCGACTCCCGCCATTCTCATATCTGCAAATATGTTAAAATCGCTGTTTTTTCTAAGTTCATCATAAATTGTGTAGTCTGGTCTGACAAGTAATAAAACATCAGCAGTATTTTCCATACTTCCTTCTAAAGGAGCATACTGCGTAATTTCTGCTGGAAGTTGCAAATCTCTTGGGGATTCCATTGTTTTTACAATTTTATTTAAATCTTCAGCATAATATTTAGCTAATGCCTGAACAAATGTACTTTTTCCAGCTCCTGGAGAACCTGAAATAAGTATTCCTTCAGCACTTTTGCTTATTCTTTCCATTAGCTTTTCGGAAATATTATATTCATCTAGACTGACATTAGCTACTGGTCTGACGGCAGTTATTTCAAAAGCTTCTGAAAATGGTGGTTTGGCCATTGAAATTCTGTATTCTCTGGATTGAATAACAGTTGATCCGTCTTTGTCTGATTCCAGATAGCTTTTAGGGTCGCTTCTGCTTTTTTCCAGGATTTCATTATAGATATCTAAAATATCTGAATATGTGTAAGGTTTATCTCCAATTTTTACAAATTCCACATGTCCAGGTTTTCCTTTTTTAGCCATTGGAACAACATTTTCTTTTAAATGAACTGACATTGTGTCGTCGTCAAATAATTTTTCAATAGATAATTCTTTGTGTTTATATTCCTGTTTAAAGTAGTAAACAGATATTCCCTGTGCTTTTGCAGTTTCGGCCTGAACTTTATCATTTGTAACTAATGTTCCAAATTCGCTTCTGGCCAAATCTCTAATTAAACTGTCAATTTCTCCGCTTTTTGCATATTTGATGTCGTAATTGGTTGGACGTTTTCCTTTAAATGTAATGGCCAATTCACCATTGTCCTGGGCTTCCTGTAATTTCTGAAGCTCTTTTAAACCATTTATTCCTTCATTTCTGTTGGCATTTGCTTGATGTTCAAGTTCACAAACAACAGCTTCAGGAACAATAATCTCAGGATAATCCAAATCTTCTTCAGCTATTATTTTACTTATAGCTCCTTCTATTACGGCACTTGTATCTGGTATTATTGTTTTCATTTTAATACACATCATCAGGATTGAAAACTTTTTCTAAAATTGTTTCAAGATCCTCTTCATTAAAGTTTTCAATGTTTTTAGTGTTTAGTTTTCTAAAGAAACATGAAAAGTAGCCTTCATGACATGCAGCTCCGTTTTGTTTGACTTTTAAAACAACTGCATCCATATCACAGTCAACAAGTATTTCTTTAACTTCCTGGGTGTGGCCTGAACTTTCACCTTTTAGCCATTGGGAATTACGGGAAGTGCTCCAATAATGAGCTTTTCCAGTTTCAATTGTTTTTTGAAGGGCATCTTTGTTCATATTAGCTACCATAAGTATTTGCCCGGTTTTCCAATCTTGGGCAATAGCAGTAATGACTTTTTGACCATTTATTTCATGTCTAAAATTAATTTCCATTGTTTATACACCTTTAATATATTCCACTACATTATCAAGGTCTACTAATTCCTGGTTTCCGCTTTCCATATTTTTAATGGTAATCTGGTTGTTTTCTAAATCTTTAGCTCCAATGATGGCTACTTGTTTTACTTTGATTTTATTTGCATGATTCATTATTTTCTTGAATTTTTTACCGTTTAAGTCAACATCACAGGCTATTCCTGCAGATCTTAAAGTTTGGGTTATTTCATAAGCTTTAAGTCTTACATCATCAGAAATTGGAGCTACATAGATGTCAATAGGGCATGGAAGTTCTTCTGGAGTTGCCAATTCTTCAATTGCATTCATTAATCTGTCAAAACCAAATGCAAAACCGGTGGAAACTACTTCTTCGCCACCAAAGATTTTAATTAAACTGTAAGTTCCTCCTCCACAAACCTGCTTTTGAGCTCCAAGAGATGGGATATAAACTTCAAATACAATTCCTGTATAATAGTCAAGTCCTCTTGCCACACCTAAGTTTAAAGTGTAATTTTCCATTTTAAAACTAGCTAGTGTATCAATAAGCTCTTCAAGCTCATTTAAAGCATCGTGAGATTCAGGATATGGTGCAACTAGTTCTTCAATGTCTTTGATAATGGATTTGTCTCCAACCATATCAATTAATTTAAATAAAACATGGTTTAATTCTTCATTGTCAATAATAGGGTTTTCACCGGTTAAAGATTCTTTTAGAAGGTCTTTATCTCCTTTATCAATAACAACCATAACTTCTCTTTGGGTGGCTGTATCTATGTTGAAATGTTTGAATAATCCGCGAATGATTCCTAAATGATTTATATTAACGTCTGCACCAGGGATTCCAAGTTTTTCAATGGATTCTGAACACATTGCAATAACTTCAGCTTCTCCTTGCGGTGATTTAGCTCCAATTAATTCACAGCCAAATTGCCAGAATTGTCTAAATCT
Organism: Methanobrevibacter smithii ATCC 35061; assembly: GCF_000016525.1. NCBI lineage: Archaea > Methanobacteriati > Methanobacteriota > Methanobacteria > Methanobacteriales > Methanobacteriaceae > Methanobrevibacter > Methanobrevibacter smithii. The sequence goes on along the minus strand of NC_009515.1, from coordinate 1,163,255 downwards.
TCCTTTTTGTGGTCTTTCATATCTAAAACAGCTTCCGTAATAATAAAGTTTGATAGGTTTGGATGCAGTTTTTTGAAGCTCATTTAAGTATAATCTAGCTACTGGAGCAGTAATTTCTGGTCTTAAAGTTAATTCTCTATCAGATTTGTCTTTGAAATTGTATAATTGGTCTACAATTTCTTCTCCAGATTTTGTTGTAAATAATTTCAATTCTTCAAATAAAGGTGTTTTAATTTCCTGATAAGCATAATTTTCAAATACATTGCGTAATATGGATTCTGCTTTTTTTCTTTCTCTCATTTCATCAAAAAGAAAATCTCTAGTTCCTCTAGGTCTTGTAAATTCCATGATTGCCCTCCATTAATTTATCAATAATTTCATAATATTATAGATTTTATTATTTAATATATTTATAAGTGGCAGTTAACAGGTTAAGAAAAGAGGACTGAATAAATAAAGTATGAATTTAAGTAAGGGTTTTTACCTTCTTAAATCCTTTATAAATGTATAAAATTAGCAAAACACTTGATATTAAACATATAATTAATGTTGGAATTATCCAAGGAAATTCTAACATTATTGTGTCAATATGTGTTGATTCTAAGAGAGTTACAACTAAATTATTAATGAAATGAACTGTTATCGGAATTAAAATGTTGTCTGTTTTTAAATAGAGGATACACATACAAATTCCAAATAGGAATGCACTTATCATTCCTCCAAATTCATGTCCAATTCCAAATAAGAATGAAGAAACTAAAATAGCAGGAATAATTCCGATTCTCAGTTTTAATCGATTAAGCAGCACTCCTCTAAAAACTAGCTCTTCAACAATTGGTGCAAGAATAATTGTTCCAAGTGCATCTATAAAAAATGCAATTGGTGTGAGGCTTACATAGTCAAATTCAAATCCTGTTTCCCAGCTGGGGTCTAGAAATCCAATCATAATGTCTAAACTGGAAAATAATGCAAGAAAAACCATTGCAAAAAATATGTTTATTAAAAATACATAAATGATTTCTTTTTGATTTCCAGTTTCAAAAACAGAATGAATATTCGTTTTTAATCCATATGTGCCTTTCAGAGCATAAATGAAGAATACTAATATTAAAATTGTAATTACAACAAAGTATAAATCATCAGAATCATAAATAGCTGGAAATATTTCACTTAAAATTACTCCAAGGATTATGGCTGCTATTCCTGCAACTATCAACTCTCTAAGTTTTATTGATTTTAATCTTTCGTTGAAATTAGTGATATTAAAATCCATAATTAATTATCTGTAAAAAGAAATATTTATACAATTAAATAAATATCACTAGTATATGATTAATGGAAGTACAAAAATTGTAGGTTTGATAGGCCATCCTGTAGAACATAGTTTTTCTCCACCTATGCACAATGCGGCTTTTGAAGAATTGGGGCTGGACTATGCTTATGTTCCATTTAATGTTTGTCCTGAAAACTTGAAATCAGCTATTTTGGGAGCAAAATCTCTTAATATAAAAGGTTTTAATGTAACTATTCCTCATAAAATCAATGTAATGAAGTATTTGGACAAACTGGATCCGATAGCTAAATTAATTGGTGCAGTAAATACAATTGATTTTAAAGAAATGAAAGGATATAACACTGATGGGATAGGATGTATTAAAGCTATTGGGGAAGTAACTTCGATTAAAGATAAAAATATTGTAGTGGCTGGTGCTGGTGGGGCTTCAAGAGCTATTTCTTTTTATCTGGCTCGTGAAAATCCTCAAAGTATACATATTTTAAATAGGGATATAAATAAAGCAAAATCATTAGCAGAGGATCTTAAAAACTCTAAATTAACAGATAATGTTGATTTTGATTCAATTGATAAAATAGTTGGTTATGTAAGTGATGCGGATATTTTAATAGATACTACTCCTGTAGGAATGAGTCCTCATGTAAATGACGAAGCTATTGTTAAAGCAGAGGATATGCATTCTGATTTGGTTGTTAATGATATTGTTTATAATCCTAATGAAACAGTACTTCTTAGTGAAGCTATTAAGGCAGGTGCAACTCCTGTTTATGGAATTAAAATGTTATTGTATCAGGGTGCAGAGAGCTTTGAAATCTGGACAGGAGAGAAGGCACCTGTTGATGTTATGGAAAAAACACTTAGAAAAACACTTGATTTATGAGTAGATAAAATGGATTCTATATTTAATTTTGCCATTGAAAGGGATGAAGATGAATTTACAACATCTAAAAAGGATGTATTGAAATTTTTAAAAATAATTGGTGTTGATACACGTTTTGTCAGCTATACTGCTGAAAAAATTTATATTAATAACCTAAGATTTTCCAAATTCTCAAGAAAAAGACAATCTACATTTAATAAAGAATATCCGGGTATTGAAGTAGTTAGAAACTCCCTATTTCAAAAAATATGTTCCAAATCTTCTAAAGTGCTGGCTGATGAAATAAAACCGAACAGCACAATTTTAATTCCTGAAAATAATGATTTGATTGAAATTATATTGGAACCATATACTCGCAAATATGGTGTAAAATTGGTTTATGGTGGAAGTTATGATTTGATTGTCAATCCGATTATTTTGGACAGTAAAGTAAACTCCATATTTTCGGATATTTTCAAGGGAAATGGATTGACATTTAGCAATAAAACCAATGAGATTTATCCGCTGATTAATGTACCTCTTAATTGGATCAATTCATTTTTGGAAATGGACGGTAAAAAAATAATTGAAACCAAGGATTATGATGATTTGTCTACATCTTTTATGGAATTTTTAGAAGATGTAGCTCCTCAGTATCGTGAAAATGTTTTAAAAGCTTATGAGTATATTGAAAAAGAATTAGAAGTTGAATAAGGAAACTTGTTTGTCAGTTTTCTTTTTAGGTTTTTCTTCAACTTCTTTTTGAGATTCTTCTTGTATTTCCTCAACAGTTTCTTCTTTTATTTCATCAACAACTTCTTCTTGTATTTCCTCAGTAGGTTCCTCTTTAACTTCTTTTTGAGGTGGGATTGTAGCCATTAATCCGTCCTGGATTTCCTGAGCTCTTGCATCTCTTTGTTCAACTCTTTTTTGAGCTTTCTGTTTTTCCATTTTTTCAATAACTTTTTTAGGTATTTTTCTGGTTCTGAAACGTTTTATTTCGTCTTCTTCAAAACCTAAAAAGTCAGATATTTCCCAGGCAAGTTCATTGTTTTCAAACATGATTTCAAGATAGGGGAACATTGAAATAGCTACGCTGTGTGAAATATGTAGTTTTTGAGACATTTTTTCAGCTATTCTGTCTCTGAGGTTTCTTTTTCCTCTGTTTCGTCCCATTAATGTAAATACTGTAGGGGAAGTGATTCTTGTAAACTTTTTGTAAGTTTCGTCTTTTGCATCACTGACTCCAACTCCCATGAAATCAGTTGCATATTTCCAATAGCCGTAGTATCTGCTGCTTCTAGCTCTTCCAAAGTACAAATCCGCTTTGGCAATATTTTCATATGCCTTTTTGATTTCCTTTTTCTTTGTGTATTCACGGGGAATATTTTCTGCAATGTATTCCATTACAAGTGTCGGGTCTTCTTCAACCATCAATGCTTTTTTAACATGGTTAGGATTTTTACTTTTTAAAACAGCAGTAACTCCATTGATTATTGTTGACCTGTCATCTTTTGTAGTTATGTTTTCAATATCACTTAGTTCAAGAACTTCATTTTGATTAGCCAGTGCTTGGAATGTGTTTATTGCTGAACGCATATCTCCATTAGATTTTTTAGCCAGTTCTTTAAGTGCTGCAGGATTTGCTTTAATTCCTTCATTAATGGCTATTTGTTTAAGTAATTTGTTAATACTCGGGCTTCTGACTTTACTCATTTTTAAAACATCACATTTTGTTTTAAGTGATGCAATACGTTTTGAATAAAAGTCATTAGCTATTAGAATCATTGGATGTTTTGCTTTTTTAATAATGTCTCCAATAGCTCTTACTCCTCCTCGGTCATTAGTTCCGTGAATTCCGTCTACTTCATCAAGAATAAGTAGTTTGTAGTCATCTCCAAATAATGATTTGCTGGAAGAGGATTCTCCAATAGTGCTTTTAATAACATCCTGAGAACGTTTATCACTTGCATTTAGTTCTATGTATTCTGAGAATTCTCGGGCTATTGCTTGAGCAAGTGTTGTTTTTCCAATTCCTGGAGGTCCAACTAGGAGTAATGGCTTTTGCGGATTTCCTGCTTTCCAGTTATCCACCCATTTTTGGATTAATGCTTTTTCTTTGTTATTGCCAACCACTTCATCCAGTGTTTTTGGTCGGTATTTGTCTGTCCATAACATTTCTATACCTTATAAGAATTGGGTTAAAAGAGCTTCTAGTTGGATTCTTGGATTTGCTCCTTCTCTTATTCTAAAATCACAATCTGCTATTGCTTCAATTAAATCAATATAAATGTCTGCTTCCATTTTTCCTTCAAATACTCTTTTGGAAACATCCTGGTAGATTTGACTAACCATGTCTTCTCCGCTTGTTCCTTGCAAAACCATGGTTTCTCTTAAAAGATTACGTGCACCCATAAAATCTCCAGACAATGCTTTTGTTATGAGATTATGAACATCCTGAGGTTTTGCTTTTGAAACAACTTCGTAAACTGCATCTTCATCAACTTGTTTTCCTTCAGAAGCAGCTGCCTGAAGTACATTCACTGCTTTACGCATGTCTCCTTCTGCAAAGTATTCAATAGCTTCAATTCCTCCATCAGTGTATTCAAATCTTTCTGATGTGCAAATGTATTTTAATCTGTTTGCAATTTCTTCTCCTTTAATAGGTCCAAATCTGAATATTGCACATCTTGATTGAATAGGGTCAATAATTTTAGAGGAGTAATTACAAGAAAGTATAAATGAAGCAGTTTTAGTATACATTTCCATTTCACGACGAAGAGCATGCTGAGCATCTTTAGTCATGTTATCTACTTCATCTAAGAATATTATTCTAAATGGGGCTCCGACAGGTTTTAATCTGCAGAAATTTTTAATGTCATTTCTTACAGTATCGATTCCTCTTGCATCTGATGCATTTAATTCTAAAAAGTTTTGTCTCCAATACTCCCCAAGAATAGCTTTTACAAGAGCTATTGCAGTAGTTGTTTTTCCAACACCTGCAGGTCCTGTAAACATTAAATTAGGCATGCTTTCTTCACCTACATATTTTTGGAGTCTGTTTACAATCTGTTTTTGCCCGATAATGTCATCTAAATTTTGTGGTCTATATTTTTCTACCCAAGGTCCGCTCATTCAATCACCGTAAGTTATATGCTAATAATTTATGTATTTTTTATTAAATTAAGATTGTGGTACTGTATAATTTAATAATTATAAAGTTTATATATTTATTTTAAGATGTGTTAATATGGATAATAAAAATGTGATAATTATAATTCTGGCTGTTGTGTTAGTTGTGATTGCTGTTGGTTGTCTTTATTTTGTTTCAATGCCTACTGCAGGTGATAATAATCATGTAAATGAAACAAATATAACTAATAATGTTACTAATGTTTCTCAGGAAGATAATCAGATTTCAACTTCTTCAGATAATTCTGACAAATCTTACGGCTCACAAAAAGAATATGATGACTGGCAGGAAGATTATGAAACTGGTGAGTATGATGAACACGGAAATCCAATTTATAGAAGTGTATTTTCAACTTCAGGAGGCCAGTATAATCCTGGAATATATGAATCATATTGGTCTTCAAGCGGACCAATTTCTGAAGAAAGAATAGGTTAATAAATAGGTAGTTATAAAATATATAAAAAATTTATAAAATTATGAGGCGTATTAAATGAAAGGTACATGGAAACTTAAAGTAAGAATGGCACTTACTATGATTATATTGTTCACTATTGTGTATTTCCTTGTTATATTGGCTGGTAGCTATTTGGGAATTGGTGGACCATCATTTTACTTAATTATAAGTCTTTGTATTGTAGCTGCACAGTACTGGTTTGGCCCTACATTAGTTAAACATTCTATGAATGTAAGGCCGTTGTCTGAAAGTGAAGCTCCAAATATTCATCAGATGGTTGAAGAACTTGCATGTGAAGCAGGTGTTCCAAAACCACAGATCGAACTTTCTGAAATAAATGTTCCGAATGCATTTGCATATGGCAGGTCTAAAAGAAGTGGACATATAGCTATTACTCGTCCAATTTTAGGTTTGCTTGATAGAAATGAGTTAAAAGCAGTTTTAGGTCATGAAATGGGTCATATTAAACATAATGACATGATTGTTACAGCTATTGTAAGCTTAGTTCCAATGATTTGTTATTATATTGCATTATCATTTATGTTTTCACGCAACAACGAAAACAATGCAGGTATTATTATCGGAATATTGGGTTATGTATTCTATCTTATAGGACAATTGCTTGTATTATTTATATCAAGAACAAGAGAATATTATGCAGATGAAGCTAGTGTGGAATATGGAAATCGTCCAGCAGATTTAGTTTCAGCTCTTTATAAATTATCTTACGGAGCTGCAAGATGTGACGATGAAACAATTAAGGATGTAAATACTGTTCGTGCATTTTTTGTTAATGATGTAGATAATGCTACAAGAGATTTAAATGACTTCAGACAAATAGATTTCGATGGTGACGGATCCATTTCCGAAGAAGAGTTAAGGGAACTTAGTCAAAGAAATGTTGATGTTTCTACATCTAATAAAATTATGGAATTGTTCTCAACACATCCGGATTCATTAAAAAGAGTAAAAAGACTTTCTGAATTAGAAAATTAGGTGATTAATTTGAAAATGATTTTAGATGAACGTGGTAAGAAGTATCTTCTTAAAGAAGACTGTGAATTTCAAAGTGATTTAGGTATTGTTACTAAAGAACAGATAGCTAATTGTGAAATAGGTGATGAGCTTAAAAGTCACTTGGACCACACATTTAAAATTGTTAAACCTACTGTTAATGATTTCATTGATTTAATGGATAGACGTTGTTCAATATTAGTTAAAAAAGATATTGGAACTGTGCTGGCTTACACGGGTTTAGGTTCAGGAGACAGAGTTGTTGATTCTGGAACTGGTGCTGGAGCTATTGCACTGAATTTCGGAAATGTGGTGGGCGGCACCGGTAAGGTTTATACCTATGAAATAAGGGAAGATTTTGCTAAAGTAGCTCAAAAAAACATTGAAACTTTTGGAATCAATAATATTGAAGTTAAAAACAAAGATATTAAGGAAGGAATCGATGAACAAAACATTGATCTGGTCTTTTTAGATTTGCCAAAGCCTTTTGAAATTTTTGAAGATGTTTATGAGTCTTTAAAAGTAGGCGGATGGTTAGCAGTTTATGCACCATATATTGATCAGGCAGAAATAGCTTATAGGGTAGCTAAAAAACTTAATTTTTACAATATCGAAATATTGGAAACATTGGAAAGAGGTCTGGAAGTTAGACCTCAGGGAGTCAGACCAAAAACCCGTATGGTTGGTCATACTGGGTATTTAGTCTTTGCCCGTAAATTATAAAAATATTAAAGGGTAATTGAACTCTTTAATTAATCTTTTTCTAAAACCGTCATATGGTATCATTTATTTTAGGTTAATAACAGTTTGAATGATTAATAATATGATTTCTTTGCACTATCTGAATTGATTGTTAGAGCAAAAAGAAAAATTAGTAAACTGATATAGCTAGTTTATATTTTTTATTCAATTTTCATCTCTCCTATTAAAAATTTTAAAATAATAACTATTTTTTAATAGGAGTTATGGTGATGGTTGTATTTAAATTTATCAAAAAGTTATTTAATTAAAGAGGAAATGTTAAAGGTATATTGAAAGGTTCTATGTGAAGAATCATATACGGTCCGTTTTCATAAAGCAGCACACAAAGTAGTACTAAACATATTATGCTAAGGATTATTCCTGAGTTTTCATGGTGTTTAATGCACAAAATAAGATAAATAGCTACTAAAAACATTAAAATTATCTCTATAAAGTGTGAAATAGGAAATGTCATCCAGTCTATATGTAAAATCATTGTGATGATACTTAAAACAATTAATAAAATAACAATTTTATTGCAGTTTTGGAAGTTCATAATTATTATTATATAAGTATATATATAATTTTGTTTAGCGGATTTAAAAAATAAGTAAATGAAATAAGGTTTTTAACCCTATTCCATAAAAATAGCTGGTTTGTAAGGCATTGCATTTCTAGCTTTGTTTTCAGGGTCATAGCTATCGTCAGTATGTACAATGACTTTATCGCCAGTTTCTTCCATAATGTAGTCTATCGCATCGCTAATGATTTGATTTTCATCAATTTTACCTACATATTTGGTTTTAGTCATTTCACGACCTATTTTTTTAGCTACTGCAGCTATTTCTTTTTTATCATCATAAATATTTGCTCCAATAGCTCTTCCCATTATTTGACCAATATCCGGTTTTCCAATTTCTTCAGCTATTTCATATAAATCCCATTTCCAATCAGGAGCAAGGTAAACATGGATTTTTTCCACATTTCCTTTAACCATTTTCTTAATCTGGTTAATGTCTTTAATAATGTTTTGAACTAATTCTTCTGATTTTTCAATTTTTGGACTTACTAGGCTTTCGTCAGCTTCCGGCCAGCTAGCCTGGCTTACATAACCTTCTCCACCATAAGTTTCCCATAATTCTTCACAGGTATGCGGAGTAAATGGTGCAAGCAGTCTGATCCATGCTTCAAGAACTGTTGAAAGTACATAGATTATAGCAGGGTCTTGAGAGTCAAGCAAGTGTTTTACCCTGTATAAGTAATGGTCAACATCTTTTTTAAGCAAGAATAAAGATTCCTGAAGTGCTTTTCTTGTTTGGAATCCATCTAAAGCTTCAGTAGCTTCTTTAATATGTTGATTTAATTGGCTTAACATCCAAATATCGATTGTACGGTTTAATTCAACTTTTTCGATATTGGTTAAATCCAATGGGGAGTTTTTAACTTCTTCTACTTTGGCGGCAAATTCCCTAAACCATTCCAATCTTCTTTTGGTTCCAAGAACTTCTTTTTCTCTCCAGTCAAAGTCTTGCCATGGTTCAGCTGATGCCATTAGGAAAAGTCTTACAACATCTGCACTGTACTGTTCAATAGCATCTTTTAATAAAATAACATTTCCTTTTGATGAGGACATTTTATTTCCTTCTAAAAGACCCATACCAAAGACTACAGTTCCTCTAGGCCATTTTTCTTTAGGATAAATCGCACTGTGGTGGAACATTAAAAAGCTTAAGTGGTTTCCAACCAAATCTTTTGCAGATAATCTCCAGTCAAGAGGGTACCAGTAATTGAATTCGTCCTGAATTTCTTTTACAGTTTCGTCGTCGACTTTTACATCATCGCTGTCAATATCTAAAAGAACTTTGTCAAAGAATGCAGGGTTTAAATCATCAGCATTCATGTTTCTTAAATATTTGGCTATTGTATAATAGGACATGTAGATAGTTGAATCTGTAAGAGGTTCGATTAACCATTGGTTATCCCAAGGAAGTCTGGTTCCAAGTCCGACATTCCTGGAACAGGCCCAATCATCTAACCAGTCAATATAATATTCAAAGTTGTTTTTAACTTCTTTAGGAATGATTGTTTCACCATTAAGAACTTCATGTGTTTTTGCAGTCCATTCTTCATCTGAATATTTAAGGAACCATTGGTTGTCCATTATTTTAACAACACAGTCTTCACCACATCTGCAAATAACAGGTCTTTCAGCAAAGTCATACATAGTGGTAGCCATGTTTTTATCAATCATATCAGCTTTAAATTCTTCTCTAGCTATTGCTACTTTTTTACCACCATATTCAGGAATATGTTCGCTGATAATACCTTTTCTGTGCTCTACTTTGTATAATTCGTTAGTTGCATCATGAAGTTTAGGGTCATTTTGGTCTTTGATGCCTAATTTTTCAATTATTTCTGCAGCCGGAATTTCCCCATATCCTTTTACACTACATACATTAATCGGATTTACATCATCAATAATGTCTTCCAAATGATATTTGGCTATTAATTCTTTATTGTTTTTTAAGTCTTGAAGAGCAATGTAGTCTGCAGGTGCATCTGCAGGTTCTGAAAATACTACTCCACTACCATATGAACCGCTTACAAAGCTAGCCGGGAATATTGGTAATTTGTCACCTGTAAATGGATTTTCAACAAATCCTCCAATTAAATCATTAGGGTCCACTTCCCGGATAATGTTTAAATCTTTAATTTGATGTTTTAAATTGTGGTGAGCTTCTTTTGTAATAATCCAGTGTTCGCCTTCAGCATCTACTTCAATATATTCAATATCAGGATTTAACCAAATGTTGGTAGCTCCGATAATGGTTTCCGGTCTTAATGTAGCTGTAACAAGAATTTTATCATCCATTTTGAATTTAAGTAAGGTTAATTCATTAACTCCTACTCCTTCACCTTCAAGTAAATCATGATCTCCAACAGGATTTTTATCTCTTGGACAGTATTTTACCGGATGTTCTCCTTTTATAATCAGTCCTTTATCTTTTAATTTGCTAATTTGCCATTCTACAAATTTTTTGTAAGTTGGATCAATTGTTCTAAATTCCCTTCTCCAGTCAATGGAATATCCCATATCATGCATTACTTCATTATATTCACTACTGAAGTACCTTACAATGTATTCAGGGTCTGCTAAATTAGGAAGTTCTTCTTTAGGAACTTTATGAACATTTTCGTATAAATCCAAGGTCCATGGGTCTTTTCTTCTAACTCTTTCAGCTATTCCAATAACCGGAGCTCCGGTTACATGCCATGCCATTGGGAACAATACATTATAACCTTCCATTCTTTTAAATCTTGCATAAACATCTGGAACAGTATATGTACGTCCGTGTCCAATGTGCATAGCTCCACTAGGGTATGGAAATGCTACAGTAAGGAATAATTTTTCTTTATCATTAGGGTCAGATTCAAAAAGTTTATCATTTTCCCATTTTTTCTGCCATTTTTTTTCTATATTTTCTGTCACTAAATCACCATTACAGTCTTTTCAGGGCTTTCAGGAACTTTGCTTTTATGAGCATTCCTTTTTACTTTATTTATAATCATATCAATTTCATCAATTGAAATATCTAAGTTTTTAGCTATTTCATCTTTTGAAGTTTCTTTATCGTTATACTGGTAGAGAATTTTATCTAAGTTTTCATAGGTCATTCCTATTTCATCTTCATCAGTTTGATTATTCCATAAACCAGCACGAGGCGGTTTATTGATTATTTCTTCAGGAACTCCCATATATTTGGCTAATTCAAACACGTCAGTTTTGTATAAATCTCCAATCGGTTCAATATCACAGGCTCCGTCTCCGTGTTTTGTAAAGTATCCGATTAGTATTTCACTTTTATTGCCGGTTCCACTTACAAGGTAACCTTTTGAATTTGCGTAATAATATATGATGGACATTCTAATTCTAGCTTTAAGGTTTCCAATAGCTAATTGTTCGTTTTCTGTTTTATATTGTGTAATATATAGAAATTCGTTTAAAACACTGTCAATAGCCATTTCTTTATAATCAATATCTAATATTTTAGCAATGTCTGTTCCATGAATTTTATCTTCTGTTGGGGTGGTTGTAGATGGCATAACAATTCCAAATACGTTTTCTTTACCAACAGCTTCTGTAGCTAAATATGCAGTTAATGTTGAATCTATTCCGCCACTTAATCCAACAACAAGTCCTTTTGCATTAGCTTCAGATACTTTGTCTTGAATGAATTTAATTATGCTTTCTTTTGTTGTTTTAGTATCTAATTTCGGAAGCTCGTTCATGCTTTTACACTCCTTGGAAAATTTTTAATGATAATTATTATGATTTTTTTAACTTATATATTAGATAGTAAACGTTTATATAGGAAAAAATTATAAAATTACTTTTAGTTACTAAAATTAATTTTTTAATATGGAGGTAATTTTCTTGGCATTTAAAGATTATTTTAAATTTAACAAAGATAAAACAACTTTTATGTTTATTGGGGGAAAAGGTGGGGTTGGAAAAACTTCAATTTCTTCAGCAACAGCATTATGGTTAGCAGAACAAGGTAAAAAAACATTAATTGTATCAACTGATCCGGCACATTCATTGTCTGACTCTTTGGAAGTGCCTATTGGCCATTATCCTAGGGAAATTAAAACAAACTTATTTGCAGTTGAAATAGATCCTGATGAAGCTATGGCTCAAAAACAAGCAGTTCTTGATGCTCAAAAAGCTAATTCCACTTCAGAAAGTTTAATGGGATTAGACTTCTTGTCTGACCAAATGGATATTGCATCATCTTCTCCTGGTGCTGACGAAGCAGCTGCATTTGAAGTATTTTTATCTGTCATGACTTCAAATGAATATGATGTTGTAGTATTTGATACCGCACCGACAGGACATACCTTAAGATTATTATCATTCCCTGATGTAATGGACTCTTGGGTAGGTAAAATGATGATGATTAAAGCCAAATTAGGTTCTGCAGCTAATTCTTTAAAAAATCTTATTCCGTTTATGGATGCTGCCGATAATCCACAAACTAGTGAAGAGCTAAAAAGAACTAAAGAGCAAATTGATGAAGCTAAAAAAGTTTTATCTGATCCGGACAGAACCACATTTAAAATGGTTGTAATTCCTGAAGAAATGTCTATCTATGAATCTGAAAGAGCATTAGGCGCCTTAGAAAACTATAACATTACTGTAGATAGTGTAATTGTAAATCAGGTAATGCCGGATATTACAGATTGTGATTTCTGCCATTCAAGACACAGACTACAACAAAAACGTTTAGCTTTAATTGATCAAAAATTCCCAGAACAAATTATAGCTCAAGTTCCTTTATTTAAAGATGAAATTAAAGGTCAGGAAAAATTATTGAACTTAGCTAAAATATTATACGAAGACCAAGATAATACTGAAGTTAAACAAGAAGCTATTCAGCTTTAAAAAAAGAAATAAAAAGTTAAAATATAACATTTTAACTTAAATTTTTTATTTTTTTAATTTATACACTATTTCTACCAGGATAAATATAGCTATTAACACCCAAAAGACCATGTTTAGGGTTCCAATATCTATTGGGAACTGTAATCCGCAAAGTTCTACAAGAATAATCAAAACCAATACAACAAGTGTTAAAAAATAAAGCACTTTTGATATTGCAGGTTTATTTTGAAAATTTTCTTTTATTTTTTTCCAATTATCTCCCATAGCACCACCATTTAATATTTTCCTAATTTTCTAGGAGTGTTAAGTGGATCCCAATATTCTTCATCAAAATACTGGTATGTTTCTTCTTTGGTTAAGTTTCTTACATTACCACTGCTTATATATTTCGCTTGGCTACGGTTTAAAGAATTGTCCGAATTGATATGTACTTCGACATAGTCCACTTCCTGGTTTCCTTTAGGAATTAAAAACAACTTGGTATCCTGAAAATAACCTGGTCTGCTTGGTGTAAAATGACTGTACCAATAATGGGTGTCGTCTTCATCAACAAATGTCACTCTGTATTTGTTGGCCACTGATTGAAATGCTATTGCAAAGGTAGCTGGGAAAAATACAATTGTTGAAATTCCTGAAACAGCTCCTCCAAGAATTTTTAGAGATAAAACACCAATATTGTATCCTATTATAGTTGATGGGTGGATATTTTTCATAAAATTATCAATATTTTTATTTATTTGGATTATTCCGTTGTCTACAAATTTTCTGATGTTTTTTAGTTGATTAGTTAAGCTTTCTTCAAACAATTTGGGAATTATGCAGACTGTACATTCACCTTTGTCTGTTTTTTGAGTAGCTCCTTTATATGCAAAATCATCATCAACCAGAACAGTTTTGCAGATTCCTGTTGTTGTGTTTAGGATAAGTACTGATTTGTTTCCATTTTTGCAAAATACATATATTGAATCTCCATGATTGACGAGGTTAACTTCTGATTTTAGAAGGGCATCCATCATTTCATCAAATGAACTGGTCATGTCATTGCTGTAAATAATTCCAATAGGGTTCATTACCTGCTGTTCTATTTTTGATAGAAGTAGAGATGTTATGAAGTTGAATTCAGTTATTTTAGTTGCATTTTTTCCAATTACAGACATCCCCATATTTGGATTGGCTATGTGGATATAAAGTTTGTCATTATCAATTCCGCCTAAAACAACTGCTGTTTTTGTCCGCTGCCAGTTAAGGGATAACTTTTCAGCATATTTGTCAGCATTCAAATCACTTAAATAAGCAGTATTTAGTCCGGATAAAAACATTCCCTGCACATATTTTAATTTATAGCTAGTTAAATAATCAAGTCCAAAAGCTAAGTTTTCTATGTCTGTTGGGGTAATTTTGGAGTTGATAATGGCATAGGACTGAACTATTTCAAAGTTATTGTTTGCATTATACTTAGGATGGGTTCCGTAAGTTATGGTTTCTGTTTTTTCAACTAAATTGTTGTTTGTTTTAAATATAGTGTTGATTTTTTCATTGGTTATGTATCCGATGATTTTTTCTCTAGCTGTATTTAATGTTATTGTTTTATTAGTTGATGTGAACTTTATTGGGCTTATTTTATTATTTGTAAGTATTATATAATTGGAATTTAATTCAGTTTCAGGATCTAAGCCATTAGCTAGTGCTAAATTATATCTGATTCCATATTCATCAAATCCAATAGTGTTAAATAGGACACTTGCTCTTATTTCACCATTTTCAATGTAATTGATTCTTTCACCCATTTTGCCTTCTTTATCTATAGTGACTCCGAATTGACTGATGTCTCTCTCAGCACTATTATAATATTGAATATAGGTGTAATTTTCGCTGGAATAAATTAAAATGCCGTTGCCTTTTTGGATTCTTGCGGTTTTGCCAGTTTTGATTTTATTTTCACCAAGAGGTATGAAAACATATTTGTCATTAATCAATATACTTGTTTTATCGTTTGTTTCATAATTTGAAAGAATATAATTTTTCAATCCGTTATTGATTTCAAATATCTGTTTTTTTGGCAGTTTTACAATTCCCTTTTCTCCAAGTTTAACTGTATAATTATTTTTGGCTTCTACTTTAGGAAGAGTTACATTTACATAATTCGGAATAGCTATTTCATAGGTAAAGTCTCTGTTTAAGTTTTCAGATATGACTGTTGAATTTGCAGGGTGAATAATTATTTTATTTCCAATTTGAATATTCTTGTAATGGCTGGTTATTATGTATTCTCCAGGGTTTAAATTAATGTTTAGAGATGCAATACTGTTTGAATTTGTAGTTTTGGTGTAAAATACTCCATTTATATTAAATGTAACATTTTCTCCAGCTCCTACAGGTTTTCCTTCATTAGTTGTTACAAATGTTTTAAAAGCGCTCCCGTCTTTAAAATTCATTTCTAAATCATTTGTCTGAATTGTAGGTTTAACAAGTATTTTATTTGAAACAAAACAGCTGTTGTACATTGCTGTTATTATATAATGGCCTGGGTTTAAATTAATATTTAAGAATGCATAACCTGTATTGTCTGAAGTTTTGGTATAGAATACTCCATTTATGTTGAAGGTTACTTTTGAATATTTGGCATAGCTGCCGTCTAAATTGTGTAGGTAAACTGAATATGTTTTTTTATTTTTGTAGTATTTGACCAGGTCATAGTTGCAGCTAATTGTCGCCAATACAGTTATGTTATTGGAACGCTGTTCGTTAGTTTTTGGATTGTACGAAGTTATTATGTAGTTTCCGGGATCCAAATTTATATTTAGTTTAGCTATTCCTGCCATATTTGTAATTTTTTTGTAAAATACTCCGTTTATGTTAAGTGTTATTTCGCAATTGATTATGGGGTTTCCTTTTTTGTCGCTAAATTCAACATAGTACTGTGTATCATTTTTATGGTATTTGACAATGTCATTACCATTTATTGTAGGTTTGATTGTTACTTTGGAATTTGAACTTGAGGGATGATAAAAATCACAGCCTTCAAATATTATTTTTGCCATATACTCTCCAGATTCCAAATTTAGGGATAACATAACCTGACCCCTTGAATCTGTAATTTTGGTGTAGTTAACTCCATTAATATTAATTATAACTTTGGCATTACTTATTGGATGGTGCATATAGTTATTATTGTCGGTCAATGTTGCTATAAGTTTGCTGCCGTCTTTATAATACATTTCAACGGGTGGTGAATTAATTATGGTTAGTGTTTTAGCTTTTGGTGTCGAAAGTATTTCATTTGATGTTTCTATATTATCTATTGCTTGAATGTTCTCGTCGTCACTGATTTCTAAATCATTGTTTATTGTTTGAGTTTCATTTTCAATTGTTGTGGCAGAAACAGTGCCTATCAAAAAAATAAATAGGAAAATGAAACTTATTAAGTTTATTTTTCTAATCATAGTATCTACCAACTGTTAACTTTTTTTAAAAAATTAACACATAAACTATGATTAACTAATTATAAAAGTTTTAATTTTAAAATTAAATGGTAAATGGTTTTTAAAATGAATTTAAAGGGTAAATATTTCTAATATATTACCATAATACACATGTAAGTAAATTCACTGTTTGCAATGTCTTTTAATGTAGACCGGACAATTTTTTCATCATCATAACTTAAACGTTCACAGACAACTACTTCACGGTGTTCGTCCACACCGTTATCCAATAAAAACTGAGCCATGTCTCTGACTTTTTTAGACGGGAGGGCTATTGTTGTTTTGCCGTTATTTATGACTTTTAAAATGTCTTCTATGTTTTCTCTACCGTGAAAAGTCATAACATTTGCATTGTCCCACTGAATGTGGTTACGGGCAGCAGCTAGCTGAAGAGAGCTGATTCCAGGAATAACTTCTATTTTTTCTTCAGGAAAATTTTTTTCATTAGCTATTCTTAAAACAGTATTTAAAACACCTGAAAATCCGGGATCTCCAGTAGATAATATTGACACGGTATTGCCTTCAATAGCTAAATCCACTCCTTTTTCAAGTTTATCTAATAAATCCTTTACATTAAATGCAATTTTATTGTTAACATCATCAAATAAATCTATTGCTCTTATACTTCCAACAGTATAATCGCTGGTTTTTACTGTATCTACAGCTTTTTTAGTTAAATATTCACTTGATCCTGGGCCGATTCCTATTATATAAATTTTATTTTCCATTTTATTCCTCTTTTAGTTTTTTCATTCCATTTTTTAATAAGTCATATATTGATTTAGCTCCAACAAGCTCGTCAGGACAATCCCAATCAGAAGGATATAATATAAACGGTTTAGTTTGAGTTCCACCAAGTCCTCCGTGGCTGCCTATCAGTTCTTCAAATGCACAGATATCTCCACTTTCAGGGTCATAGAAACTATTTACAAGAATATCTGGCATATTTTTAAAAGTATTGTGTCTTTTAAGATGTTTGGAAGCATTTTTTCCAAAATCAGCTAATGGATTTTCTCCGATTATTTCATCACTTTCCAAATAGTAAATACCATTTTTTCCAATAACCATTCCTCCATTAGCTAGTGAATTAACTAGTATAAATCCAATTCCAGGATGTTTTACAAGTCCGGGAATTAAATCAGGGAATAATGATATTATTTCTTCGTAGGTTAATCTATGTTTCCATTGTGTTAAGTAAATTAAACCTAAGTTTCCAGATCCTAAAACAATCAATTCAGAGTCAGATGCTTTTTTAGTAGTATGTTGTGAAGCTTCGTATCCTCTAATGTAATCTAGACTATCACTATATTTTTTTCTGAGTGTCTGGATTTGTTCACTTTTGTATAATTCGTCGATTTTTAAAAAATCAATACTTTTTTCTTTTATGTTTTGTAGGGATTCATACTCCTCAAAAATGTCATGATTTTTTATATTGTCCATTTTTTCCCTTATATTTTCAATAGATTCATTTTTAGGAATATATGAATTTCTGAAGTGGTCTGATTCTTCATCTGTCCTTAATGATTTCATATCTTCAGGTAAAAATCTTCTTACAAAGTTTCCTAAAGTTATTCCATATCTTTGTTTAAATGTAGCTCCGTTTCCCTGTCCATGGTCTGAAAGAATTACAAATTCATAAGGTCTTTTGGAAATACTTTCGGCATTTTCCAGGCGATTAATTTCCAAATCAATTTCTTTTAAAACACTCCAAACATCATTATCCCGTATTCCGGAGTGATGAGCCACTTCATCATAGCCTACATAAGTTGCATAGGCTGAATTTATTTCTCCATTAAGAATATCTCCGGCCAAGGTTTCTGTTACAACTTCTCTTAAAAACACATTTCCTCCAGCTCTTAAAGTTGCATATACAATTCCCCTTTTCATTCTGGGCTGTATATTCTTAATTTTGTGGACTATCTGGGATTTTAATTCCTTAAGAATGTCCCATAAGAATAATACAAATATTCTCTGAAAGCTATTGGATGTGGTAAATACTGAGTACCATGTTTTGTTATATAATTTATTAAGTTCTATGATTTTAGATGATGTAAATATGAAATCATCACTGTCTCCACTAAACATGTTTGCTCTGCTGGCTCCTTTATCACTTAAAAGTCCGTTACCATCAGATATTTTCTGTTCAATTAGTGGGGCATGGGAAAAATTAGATGAAACTATAATCTTATTGTTGTTTTCTTTTTCAACCCATCTGTAAGCTATAATGTCTTTGTTATTTCCATGTAAAATTCCTGCCTGGCTTGCGCCTGTTTGACTTGACAGGTCGGTTTCCCATTCTTTTAGGGTATGTGTTTTATTTTCAATCCACCTTTTAAGTGTAGGCATATATCCTTTCTTAATGGCTTCATCTAGGATTTCCTTAGCTAATCCGTCAATTTCAAGCATTATTAATCCAGGATGTTTGTTGGCAGCTCTTTTTTTATTTTTAACTTTTTTAGAAAGCTTTTTGATGATGTAGCTATTGTAGAAGTCAATATTTGCTATATTGAATATAAGTGTTGTAGCTATGTTTATGAATAATGTTGCAATTAAAGCTCCTCCTATTCCTATTTTAACTTCCGGAAGGTAATATGCAACTCCATAAAACATAAGTCCGTTTAAAAGAAGAGCTCCTATTCCAAAGGTTATGATAAAAAACCTCATCAGGATTTTGGTAAAAATGGGCCATAAAATCGTGTTTGCAACGGTTAATAAAACAATTATGATTATTGCATTTGTCCAGGGACCTAAAACAAAATCAGCACTAAGCATTGGCATAGCTATGACTATTAATATGTTAATTATTCCGGTTATGATTGAAGTTAGGATTATTTTAGCTTTATTAACATTTGAATAGTTGGTATTTTCCATATTAATCTAATTAATTTCTATTTTTTGTTTTTCATTGCTTTTTAAGTGGAATAATGTTATTTCAGGTTTGCAGTTTATTCTCATCCAAAACATATTTGTTCCAAGGCCTCTGCTTGTATATTGAATCATATTTTTAACTTTATACTTTCCAACAGGGTACCTTGTTGATTTTGGACCTCTGAATGGTGCTATATTGGTTCCGGGAATAATAAATTGTCCGCCATGGGAGTGTCCTGATATCTGAAGTCCGAATCTTCCACTTTCACAGGATATTTTAGCAAAATCCGGTTCATGAGCAAGTAAAATGGCAGCTCCTTGATCAGGTAATTTGTTTAAAACACTATTCAAATCATCAGCACCAACAGTATAGCTGTCTACTCCTGCAATATTGAGCAGTTTTTCATGGTTGTCGTTTTTTCCAGTTTTTTTAAGCGTGTAGACATCATTGCTTAAATCTTTAACATCAGCTTTTTTTAGGATGTCTCTCATTTCACTAGCTCCAAGCCAATGGTCATGATTACCTAAGACAGCCAATTTTCCATCTTTAGCCTTTAATTTTTTAAAAGATTTTTTTAAATCTGTTTCATAGCCTTCTAAAATATATGAAACATAATCTCCGGTCAGTGTTATCATATCTGGTTTTAAGGTGTTTACATACTCAACAACTCCGTCCAAATACTCGGGATTTAACCATTGGCCAATGTGTATGTCTGTTAAATTGATTATTTTATAATTGTTAAATGCAAGGCCTAAGTTGTCTAATTCAACATCAACATTAACAACATCAAAGAATTCTTTGCTAAATTCTGTTCCAAAGCTCATTTCTCTTGACTGGGTCATGAATTCCTGTAATCCTTGACGAACTTTTAGAGCAGAGGGTTTATTGCCATCCATGTTATTTCACTTATATTTTTGTATTAGATTTATATAATTTAAATCTTAAATATATAATTAATTATTTATTTTTATTGTGATATTATGCTTCAAATTGCAGTTACTGGAAAACCAAATGTTGGAAAATCTTCATTCTTTAACTCTGCAACTTCTTCAAGCGTGGAAATGGCTAATTATCCATTTACTACTATTGATGCTAATAAAGCAGTTGCTCATGTTATTAGTGAATGTCCTTGTAAAGAATTGAATGTTACTTGTAATCCTAGAAATTCCATATGTATTGATGGAAAAAGATTGTTGCCTGTTGAATTAATAGATGTTGCAGGACTTGTTCCTGGAGCTCATGAAGGTAAGGGATTGGGTAATCAATTTTTAGATGATTTGATGCAGGCTAAAGTTTTAATACATGTTATTGATGCTTCTGGATCCACCGATGCTGAAGGACAAAGTGTAGAAGCCGGATCTCATGACCCTTTAGATGATATTGAATTTTTAGAAGATGAAATCGTAATGTGGATGTATGGAATTCTTAACAGAAACTGGGTCAGACTTGTACGTAAAATTGAAGCTGAAAAATTAGACATAGCTAAAGTGATTTTTGACCAGTTGTCTGGTACTGGAATAACTCTGGAAGATATTATTGAAGCTAAAAGGAAAGTTAATCCGGATTATACCAAATGGGAAAAAGAAGATTTCATGGAACTTATTCGTAATATATTGCATATAGCTAAACCAATGCTTATTGTGGCTAATAAGGCTGATTTGCCAACTGCTGAGGAAAACATTAAAAGAATGCAGGAAAAATATCCTTATGTTATACCTGCATCTGCAGAATCTGAAATAGCTTTAGTCAAAGCAGCTGAAGCAGGACTGATTAGTTATACTCCTGGAGATTCTGACTTTGAAATTTTAGAAAAAGATAAATTGTCAGATAATCAGCTTAAAGCTTTAGAGTATATTAAAGTTAATATTTTAGAAAAATACGGGGGAACAGGTATTCAAACAGCATTAAATGAAGCTATATTTGGTTTGCTTAATATGATTGTAGTTTATCCGGTTCAGGATGAACACAAATACACAGACCAAAAGGGAAATGTTTTACCTGATGGAATTTTAGTGCCTAAAGGTGCGGTTCCTAAAGAATTGGCTTATCTTGTTCATTCGGATATTGGTGATAACTTTATGCATGCAGTAGATGCTCGTAAAAATATGAGAATTGCTGCAGATTATGAATTGCAGGATAAGGATGTTATAAGTATTGTTACAAGAGGTTAACTGCCTCTTTATGTAATATCTTTTTGAATTTGTGCATAAATCTCTTTTTTAACACTTTCAGGTTCATCTAATTCATTTAAAATTTTTCTTAAAGTATTCCACCATATGTCTTCTGGTGTAAGCCAATCAAGAGGCAATTGCCCATAAACATCAAGAACTTTTTCATTAATGTCTGTGCTTTTCATAATTTTATTTTAGTTTAATAAATAGTATTTTCTTTTTCTAAGAGTGTTTGAAAAGTATTTATGAAAAAAGTAAAAATAAGAAGTTATTCTTTTAATAATTTTATTGCTTCATTAGCTGCATAAACACAGCAGTCAACACATGGAGATTTGTCTTCTCCATTTTTTGAAATTATGCTGCACTGAACTGAACCATATTCTTTTTTAAAAGCATCATAGAGTTTTTTAGCATCCATTTTTATTTTAATTTCATCATCTTCCAAAAATCCCAATGCTATTAATGCTCCTGTGAGTGCACCGCAGGTTCCTTCATCAAATGTGCCGCCGATTCCTCCTGAAAACCCGCTAGCTAATGCACATAATCTTGCCTGACTCATTGGATGGTTGGCTACTTCACAAAGTCCTATAAGGGTTGATTGGGAACAGCTTTTAAAAACACGGTATTGTCTGATTTTTTCTTCTACTGATTTTGAATTCAAGTCCATACTATCATCTATAAAAAAAATAATTGGGGAAAGTTACTTCCCGCATTTCACATATGTCTAGAAATCAAAGCTTTCCATATCATAATCAAAGCTTTCCATATCATAATCAAAGCTTTCCATATCATATGCATTTAAATCTGAATACATGTCTTCATCTGATTCTTCAGGAATTTCAAATTCTTCTGTATTCATTTCTCCTGTTTGTGAATCAACAGTTATTACTCCGGCACTTTGACCGTCCTGTGTTTCTATATGGAATGTGTATACTCCATCATTTTCATCTACACTGCTTATGGAACAGTTTGTGTCTTCCAAGTAATCATTTACCATTTCTTCACATTCTTCCTGTGTAAGGTTATTCTCTTCCGGAGCAGTCATATTTTCAGATGACGGATCTGAAGTTATGTTTTCCTCAAAGTTGAAATTATTATTGTCTATAATAGTATTAGTTTCAGTTACTGTAGCAGCTATTGCTGTATTATATAAATTAATGTTAAATTCAGAATTGTCTACTATAATCATAAGCCCAACCATAAGGTTGAAATCTTTATCTTTATCAAGATGTTTTTGACCTACTCCCATAACTCCGTGATTTCTTTCAGATGGATGTCCGTTGCTGAAAATTACACTGTTTGCCATTTTAAGCACTAAATTTTGGTCACTAGCACCAACACATATTCCTTCTTTTCCATTAGTTACTAATATGTTTGTAGTATCGCCTTGGGTAAATGCAACAGATTGTGGTGGTTGATCTGCTAAAGATACAATTTTTGCATCTTGCAAACTATTTAAGAAATTAACCATTGACTGATTGTCTTTAAATGTGTGAATTGTTATTCCGTATGTATTTTCTTTAAATCCGTCGGGTATTTGTATAAATTCGGTATCATGGGGAACATTTATCTTTATTCCGTCAAATGTATTTTGTTTCATATCTACGTCACTATTAATCACAGTTGCTCCAACACAGGTTGCTGTAATGAATATGGCGGCTATTGAAAGAATAATCGCTACATTTTTATTCATTTTATCTCCTTTTTTTATTTGACATAATTTGTATACATTAGATATATGTTATTTATACTATTAAAACTTAATTTTATAAATTAAGAAAATTTAATATTATATATAAAAAATTTAGTGAATAGGTGAAAAAATGCATCCAAGACCAAGTCCCATAGCTGCATCTCTTTATACTTTAAGAGACATGAATGTTGATGTTATTATAATGCATGGACCTCATGGTTGTTGTTTTAGAACTGGCAGGCTTTTAGAAAGTGACGGTGTACGTGTTTTAACTACGGCAATGGCTGAAAATGATTTTATTTTAGGAGCTAGTGAAAAACTAGAAAATACATTAAAAGAAGCTTATGATATGTTTAAACCGGAGTTTATAGGTGTTGTAGGTACTTGTGCTAGTATGATTATTGGTGAAGACTTAAAAGAAGCAATAGCTAATGCTAATTTAGATTGTACAGTTATTCCTGTTGAATCTCACGGGGGATTTGGTGAAGGAGATAATACTGAAGGAGCAATAATGGTTTTAGATTCTGCTGTTGAATATGGTATAATTCCTCGTGAAGAGGCAGACCGTCAAATTGAAATGCTTAAAAAAGCTACTGAAATAGAAAAAACCAGGGGAATGGCTCAGGGAAAATATATTCAACCTAATTTTGGTGATAATAAGGAAGAAGTGGCTAAAAAAATCATAAAGGCACTAAGAGACAATAAAAAAGTTGCTTTTGTATTGAATGCTAAAAAAGAAACTTCTTATTTATTTGCAGATATTTTAAACTTTGATTATCGTGAAATCAATCCTGAAAATAAACCAATAATTGTAGCTAATTTAGATGAAAATATTGGTCTTTCAAGAATTAGGAATCATGCAGTTAATATTAAACAGGGACTGAAAACGGATATTGATTATATTACTGGAGGATTGGACGAATATCCTGTAACCGGAAAAGTTGCTGCAGACTACTTAAAGGAAAACCCTGTTGATTTGTATGTTGTATGCGGTGTTCCTCATGCATTTCCTGTTGAAGAAATTGAAGGGGAATCAATAGCTGTAACTGATGGTCCTCGTTTAGTTGAACCATTAAGAGATTTGGGATATGATAATGTAGTTGCAGAACTTGATGCTCACTCAAAAACTTTAGGAACTGATAAAATTGTTTTTTCTGACTTTGGAGGAATGATTAGGTCAGCTATTGACTGGAAGTAGAATTATGATAACAATTATTGATTATAAAAGCGGAAATTTAAAAAGCATTTCCAATGGATTTAAAAAAATCGGCTGTGATGTTGAAATTACAAGCAGCATTGAAAAAATAGCTGATAGTGATTATTTGGTTCTTCCGGGAGTTGGAGCTTTTGGCAGTGCAATGGAAAATCTTGAAGAATTTAAAAAAGTAATTCATGAACATGTAGATGATGATAAACCATTTTTGGGAGTTTGTTTAGGTCAGCAGGTTCTTATGGACTCAAGTGAAGAAAGTCCTGATGTTGACGGTTTAAAATTATTTGAAGGTCATGCATGCTATCTTCCAGAAGGACTTAAAATACCTCATATGGGGTGGAATAAATTAGATGTTGTTAAAAAATGTCCAATTTTGGAAGGTGTTGATAAAGAGTACTTTTATTTTGTTCATTCTTATCATGTTGTTCCGGATAATGATGAAATAATTGCAGGGACCTGTGATTATGGAATTGATGTTGTTGCAGCATTAAGTAGGAATAATTTATTTTCAACACAATTTCACCCGGAAAAAAGTGGAGTTGCAGGTTTAAAGATATTAAAGAATTTTGTTAATTTAGAGTTATAATTGGAGATTATATTTATGGATATTGAAGGTTTTGTAAGAAAAAGAATTGATGATTACACATATGAAGATTTGACTGCTCTTTTGGCAAGTAGAATTAGAGAATACAAAGATTTGTCTGAAGAAAACTCCTGTAAAATGGCTGAAGCTGTTATTGATGAAGTAAAAACTACTTTGGAATTGAATTCTCTTGATGATGATTTTTTAAAAGAAATTGTAGATATTCCGAAAGCAGATGTGGCTATGGGAAAAATGGGAGTAGGTTCCAGGGGAGCAGGTGATTTCTTCGTTCACAGAAAAATTGCAGAAATTGTTTCAAGTACAAATACTGCTTCATTAGTAAATCCTTCTGAACAGGACGATGGAGGAGTAGTTAAAGCACCAGTTAAAAACGATGATGTTTATGTAACAACTGCAGTAGATGGAATACACTCACGTTTAAGTGACTATCCGTTTTTAGGAGGATTTCATGTTACAAGGGCTACTTTAAGGGATGTTTGTGTAATGGGGGCAGATCCTGTAGCTATTTTAAGTGATGTTCACTTGGCAGATGATGGGGATGTTGGTAAGATATTTGACTTTACTGCAGGTGTAGCTGCAGTGTCTGAACTTGTTGATGTTCCAATAGTGGCTGGAAGTACATTGCGTGTAGGTGGAGACATGGTTTTAGGTGATAGATTTGTTTCTGCTGTAGGAAGTGTTGGTGTATCCGATTATCCGCCAACTGCAAGGAAAGGAGCAACTGAAGGTGATGTAATTTTACTTACAGAGGGTTCTGGTGGAGGAACCATTACAACAACTGCATTATATAACGGATTTTTTGATGTAATATGGGATACATTAAATGTAAACTTTGTTCAGGCATCACATGCACTTTTTGAAGCTGATTTAATTAAAGATATTCATGCAATGACTGATGTGACAAATGGGGGATTGCGTGGAGATGCCCATGAAATATCCAATACAACAGGAGTAGGTTTGGAGTTCTATGAAAAAGAAATTCGTGACTGTGTTGCTCCAAAAGTATTAAACATGCTTGAAACATTAAATATAGATCCGTTAGGAGTTTCA
Source organism: Methanobrevibacter smithii ATCC 35061 (assembly GCF_000016525.1). NCBI lineage: Archaea > Methanobacteriati > Methanobacteriota > Methanobacteria > Methanobacteriales > Methanobacteriaceae > Methanobrevibacter > Methanobrevibacter smithii. The sequence goes on along the minus strand of NC_009515.1, from coordinate 1,137,175 downwards.
ACAGATTCATTAATGCTGATTGCACCTCCTGAAATTGTTGGAGATATTAAAAAGGCAGTAGCAAAATATGATGTCCCTATTCGTGAAATAGGTAAAGTTGATAATTCTGGTGAACCGAATTTAATTAAAGAAGACGGAAATGTTGAAAAGCTGGTTCCATTATTTAGGGAAGCTGCTTATACTAAAGTTAAAAAGTTCGTTGGAGACACAACACCTGAAGACTTTGAAATTATGAAAGAAAAAGTCCAAAAGGCATGTGACGAATCCATACTTAAAAAAGAAAAAGTGGTAAAACACATCCGTGAAAATTAACTTTTTCACACTTCTTTAAATTTTATCTATTTTTTATTATAATCCTTATTTATGAAAGATGAAAAAGGATATTTCTACATTATTGATGCATTTTTAGCAGTTCTGATTTTACTTATAGTTATTTTAATGGTTAATTCAATTGTTTCTATGTCTAATCCGAATTATTCCAGTGATTCACATAATTTCAAATCAGCTCAGGATACAATGGAGTTATTAAGTTCAGGGATTAATTCTACAGACAGGGTTTTCATAGAAGATATTTCCAGTATTTTAGATGAAAATCATAATTCAAAATATTCTGTAAGGAAAGTTTCTAAGCTGTGTCGTGAGAAGTTCAAGAAATTAGGTCTTAAGAATTATCAGTTTAAGGAAAACAATGTTTTAGGCGGAAAAGTACTGGCCAGTTCCGGAGCATTAGGTGAGGATGTTAGTGTAGCTAGCCGAAATTATGGAGATTATTCCTATACTTTATATATCTGGTAGTATTTTTTATAGAATATAATAGTTTTATTTAAATACTATTAAAATCATAATATTAACTGATAACTATTTTTAATGTCGCCCCGATGGTGTAGTTTGGATAACACATAGGACTGCGGATCCTATTCCCCGGGTTCAAATCCCGGTCGGGGCATTATATAATTTTTTTAAATTCCGTGATACAATGTTAAATGCTAATACTTATGTAACTAATGAGAAAGGGATTGGCGGAACTATTAGAAATCAGTATGAAGATTTTTATGTTGAAGAAATCCCTGAAATGACTCCAACTGGTGAAGGGCCTAATATTTGGATTTGGATTGAGAAAGTAGGTAGGACTACTTTAGATGTTGTTTTGGATATTGCAAGAGATTTACATATTAGTAGAAAAAGAATGGGCTTTGCAGGAATGAAAGATAAAAAAGCCCGTACCCGTCAGTGGATTTGCATATCTAATATGGAATCTGAAGAACAGTTCAGGCAAGTTAAGGATTTGGAAGGAACCATTTATAAAACTGATTTTTTAAAGGTTGTTCGTGGACGTAAAAAACTTAGGATGGGACAGCTAAAGGGAAATAAATTCCAAATTCTTATTCGGGATATTGATGATATTGAAAAAAGTGCTGAAATAGCTAATAACATTTTAAAGGAATTGGAAGTTACTGGTGTTCCTAATTACTTTGGCTGGCAAAGATTTGGTAAGCCAAGAACAAACACTCACTTGGTAGGTGAAGCTTTAGTTCAAAATGATTTAAAAGAAGCTGTTAGAAGATACATTGGAAATCCTACAAGTGAAGAACATGAAGAAAACCAAAAAGCAAGACAAGCTTATGATGATGGAAATTTGGAAGAATCTTTGGAATTGATGAGTAAAGGAATGCGTTATGAGAAAATGATGGTTCGTGAACTGATTAAATATGCTAAAAAAGGACCATTAGATGATAAAGCTTATAAAAATGCCTTGCATGCACTTCCAAAACCTCTCCAAAGGATGTTTGTCCATGCATATCAATCTTATTTATTTAATGATGCAGTTAGCAGAAGGGTAGCTATGGGAATTAACAGATATGTTGAAGGAGACATTATCATTGACAATGAAGAGAGAATAGTTCGTGATAAAACTCCTGAAGAGTTCCAAAACTTAATTGATAATTTTGAAGCTAATCCTACTTCTCCATTATATGGAACTAAAGTACCTTTTGCCGGTGGTGAAGTTGGTGAAATGGAAAAATCAGTTTTAAATAGCTATAATTTAACTAAAGAAGACTTTGAAGTTCCTAAAATGCCTCGTTTAGGAAGTCATGGTTTAAGAAGGTCTATGAGAATTCAAGTTTGGGATGCTTCAGCTATTCCAACAGATGAAGGTGTTTTAACTGAATTTTCAATAAATAAAGGTTCTTATGCTACAGCTGTTTTAAGGGAAGTCATGAAAAAAGATGTTGTTTAGATTTATGGCTCTTTTTTCATTTTTTAAATTTTTAATAAATTCATTAAAATCATTTATGCATGATTTTTTTTGGTTTTGAAATTTTCATATAATTCATTTTATTTTAATATGCTCTTTAATTTTAAGTAATAGTTTTTATAAAATTATATCAAAGAATTATTATTTAAGTTGATTTTTATGATTGATTGTAGAAATATTGCTAAGGGAAAAGATAGTGGAGAATTAATAGTAAGCAGTGAGCCAATTAGTTTTTTGGGAGGTGTGGATCCTAAAACAGGCATTGTAATTGATCCAAATCATGAACTTAAAGGTCAATCCATTAAGGACAAAGTTTTATTCATTCCTGGTGGAAAAGGTTCAACTGTTGGTTCTTATGTTATATTTCAAATGAAAAAGAATAATACTGCACCTAAAGCTATTATATGTTTAAATGCAGAACCGATTATTGCTACTGGTGCTATAATGTCTGATATACCTATGGTCGACTCTCCGGAAGATACTGATGAACTGAAAAATGGTGTTTTAGTTGAAGTTGATGGGGATAATGGTAAAATAGCTATTTTATAAATAATGTGGTTATTATGGAAACTTTAATTAAAAATGTAAACATTTTAAATCCGAATGAAGAAATTCAAACTTCATGCAATGTTTTAATTGAAGATAAACACATTAAACAAATATCTAGAAAGAAAGTTTCTACTAAAAACAATGTTAAAATCATTGATGGGCAGGATAATTATCTAATGCCTGGGTTTATAGATTGTCATGCACATATTATGGCTAATGGCTTTCACAAAGAAGAAAACATGGCAAATCCTTTAGCACTACATTTTTACAATGCAATTAAACATGGAAAACAGACAGTTGATGCAGGTGTTACAACAATTAAAGACTGTGGCCCTGCAGATATCGGAGTTAAAATAGCTCAAAAAAAAGGTTTATTTATAGCTCCTAAAATGGAAATTTCAGTTACTCCTTTAGTATCAACAGGAGGACATTTTGATTTATTTTTACCTTCTGGTTTTGATATGGAAATAGTTTATCCGGGATTTCCTAAAGGAAGGTGTGACGGGCCTCTTGAAGTTTTAAAAAAGACCCGTGAAATAAAAAGAGCAGGAGCAGACTTTATTAAAGTAATGGCTAGTGGGGGAGTCTTAACAACAAACACATCTCCAGATTATCCTCAGTTCAATGTTGAAGAACTTAAAACAATAGTTGAGGAAGCTCATGTTAATGATTTAAAGGTTTCAGCTCACTGTCACAGTCTGAAAGGAATCAATAACTGTGTTGATGCAGGTTTTGATTCAATAGAACACGGAACATTCATTGATAAAAAAACATCTCATAAAATGGCTGAAAATAATGTAAAATTAGTTCCGACAATGCTTGTTCATGATTTTTTATATCATAGCGGATTTCCTGCATGGGATAATTATGCAGCTGAAAAAACAGCCAAATTAAAAGAAATAGTTAAAGTTCACAAGGAAAACATATCTGTTGCTTATGAAGAAGGGGTGGATTTGTTAATGGGAACTGATAGTGGAGTAATTGCCCATGGTCATAATCTGGAAGAGTTGATTCATTTAACAGATACTGGAATGAGTAATGATGAAGCTATAGCTAGCGGGACAATAAATGCTGCTGAATTTATAGGTAAAAAAGATTCATTAGGTTCAGTTAGTGAAAATAAAATAGCTGATTTAATTTTAGTCAATGGCAATCCTTTAGATGATGTAAGTATTTTAGCTGACAATGACAATATATTAAAGGTTATTCAGAATGGATGTCTTGTTAAAAACATTTAATTTTCTTTTTTTAAACTTTTTTTAGGTATACATAAATTTTTATTTAAGAAGTATACAATTTATATATGTGTGATTATTAATTTTAATCTGAAAATAATCTATTAAAATTTGGTTGTGATATAATGGCAAAACTTAAAGAAATGGATTTGCCTATTGAAGGTATGCATTGTGCTTCCTGTGTTTTAAGTTTAAATAAAACTTTTGAAAAGGTTGAAGGAGTGGAATCAGTAGATGCAGATTTGGCTTCAAATAAATTACATTTAACTGTCAATCCAAAAAAGCTCCCATTTGATGAAATTGAAACATTAGTTAAAAATTTGGGATTTGAACTTCACACAGATGAGGTTACTCTTAAACTTAACGGAATGCATTGTGCTTCCTGTGTCATGAATGTTGAAAACTTTTTAATACGTTTAGACGGCATTTTTGATGTTAAGGCAGATTTAACTTCACAAACAGCACGTATCAATTATGATAAAACAAAAGTAACTGTCAAAGACATGGAAGAAGTTATTAATTCTTTGGGATTTGAAGTACTTGGAATTGATGGGCAACTTGAAATAAATGAAGATGAAATTTATAAAAATGATTTAAAAGATAAAAGAAATAGGATTATAGTTGGTTTTGCAGCATCAGCTGTTTTAATGGCTTTAATGTATATTCACTGGCATCCGTTTGGATTGTCTATGGGAATAACTTCGTTAATCATAAGTATTCTTCCATTTCTTTATGTATCTTTACCTACACTTAAAGCAGGATTCAACGGTCTTGTTCATAAGAATTTAAACATGGATGTGATGTATTCGATGGGTATAACTGTTGCATACATATCAAGTATTTTGGGAACATTTAACATAGTTCTTGATCATTCATTTATGTTTTATGAAACAGCTATTATGCTTCCATCATTTTTACTTATTGGCAGATATTTGGAAGCAAAAGCTAAAAAGAAAACTTCTGATTCAATTCGAGAACTTATTGGTCTTCAGCCAACAGCAGCTACTTTAATAGAACTTGACAGTAATGGGAATATAGTGTCTCAAAAAGAGGTGAATATTAAAGAAATCCAAATTGGCGATATTTTACTTGTTCGTCCGGGAGATAAAATACCTGTAGATGGTGAAGTAATCGGCGGACATTCTTATGTTGACGAATCAATGATTAATGGTGAACCAATTCCCAAAGCTAAAAGAGATGGTGAAGAAGTATTTGCAGGCACTATTAATCAGGATGGTGTTTTACACATTAAAGCTAAAAAAATTGGCAGCAAAACTGTATTGTCAAATATTATCCGTTTAGTTGAAAAAGCTCAAAGTTCCAGACCTCCGGTTCAAAAATTAGCTAACACTGCAGTTAGCTATTTCATACCCACAATTTTAACAATAGCTGTTGTTGTATTCCTGCTGTGGTACTTTGTATTTGACTCTACTTTGTTGTTTGCACTTACAACTTTAATTTCAATTTTAGTTGTGGCCTGTCCATGTGCATTAGGTCTGGCTACTCCGACAGCAGTAACTGTAGGTGTTGGTAGGGCTGCAGAATTTGGTATTCTTATTAAAAATGGAGATACTTTAGAAAATGCAGGTAAAATTGATGTTGCAGCATTTGATAAAACTGGAACTATAACTGAAGGTCAGCCTGAAGTGGATGATGTTATATGTTATGGAATTAGTGAAAATGAATTGGTTGAACTTGCAGCCAGTGTAGAGAAAAATTCCAATCATCCAATAGCTAAGGCAATTGTCAGAAAAGCCAGTGATATGAATCTGGAACTTATTCGAACTTCATCATTTGAAAATATAACGGGTAAAGGTTTAAAAGCTCAGGTTAATGATAAAGATATTTTAGCAGGAAATAAAAAGCTTTTAGAATCTCAGGATATTGAAATTCCTCAAAGTGTTTTGGAAGAGTATGGAAGACTGGAGGACCTTAGTAAAACTATAATTTTAATAGGTGTTGATAGGGAAATTAAAGGTATTTTAAGTTTATCTGATAAAATCAAAGCTAATTCTAAAAGAACTATTGAAGAATTGCATAAAATGGGCATTGAAACATATATGCTTACAGGAGATAACAAAAAAACAGCATCAACTGTAGCCAGTGCAGTAGGTATTGATAATGTATGTGCCGGAGTTTTACCTGAAAACAAATTGGATATTGTTAAAAATCTTCAAAAAGAAGACAAGACAGTTTTATTTGTTGGAGACGGTATTAATGATGCACCTGCACTTACACAGGCTAATATTGGTGTAGCTATGGGTAACGGAACAGATATTGCTATGGAAAGTGGTGATATTGTTGTAATGGAAGGTGATTTGGAAAATGTAGTTGCTGCTGTGCAGTTTTCTAAAAAGGTAATGACTAGAATTAAAGAAAATTTATTCTGGGCATTTGCATATAATGTTATACTGATTCCACTTGCAGCAGGAGCGCTTTATGCCGGTTTTGGAATAATGTTCATGCCTGAATGGTCTGCTCTTGCAATGGCATTAAGTTCAGTAACAGTCATATCCCTGTCACTTGCTCTTAAAGGATATGTTCCTGCAATAAAAAAAGAAACAAAAAGTTAATTGATTTAATTGTCAATTAACTCTATTTTTAATTTTCCAAGTTTTGTAGCTAAAAAATTATAGAATATAGCTAAAAGACCTCCACCTATAACTCCATTTATTAATCCACCAACAATATTACCTAATGCTTGGTAAGCATTTCCACCACTAATTAAAGTAATGATAGCTAAAATAATGTTGAATATTAGGCTGATTACTGTTAATACAATAATTAAACTTACTGGGTCAATAGAATTTAAAGAGGTCATGGCACCGTCTTTGGATAAATCAAGGATAATTCCTTTGCCTTTACTTCCAAGTAAATTATAGATGTATGTAGCAATTAAGGTAAATACAAAAGTTATGATGAATGATCCGATTATGGACATTGCAATAAATGATGGCTGCATTATCATTGCTGCAACTTGGTAAAGTGCAAATGCCATTACAGTTTGTCCACTAAACATTAAAGTTTGAACTATTGCTGATATGATAATTGGAGCAATGAATATAGTTATTGCACAAAGTAAAATAACAAGAATTGTTGTTATAATTGATGCAATAAGTGCGGTTGGCACAGTTGAAATTTTAGTAATCTCTTTTTCATCGTTTAATTCAAAAGTAATTGGATTCATTCTTTTTGTTAACCAATTGTAAAGATATCCTTCTGCAAATCTATTATATATAGAACACATTATGGTTCCAACGATTATTGTTGGGATAATATAAGCTACTACTCCAATACTTTGAGCGTTTAATATGCCTATAGCTATCAGTAGAATTATGGAGAATAAAACTGAGAATAATACTCCAATTCCAGTTCCCATAATGGTGTAGGATGTTATATCAATAGATTTTAAGATTTTTACATCACTCATATTTTTCACCTCATTACTTATTATGTATATGTTCTATTTAAACCATTCTTTAGATTGTTCAAGTAATTCATTAATAATGGTTTTAGATGAACCTATGTAAGTATGAGGATTCATAATTTTTTCAACATCTTCAGGAGTTAAGTATTTTTGAACATCTTCCTCTTCTAGGATAAGTTCTCCTAAAAGACCGCCTTCTTTATTAGCTTTAATAGCATTTCTCCTTACAATTCCGTATGCGGTTTGTTTTCCCATTCCGCTTCTTGTAAGTTCAGCCATTAATCTTTCAGCCATGATTAATCCATTAGTTAAGTTTAAATTTCTTTCAATATTTTCATCATAGAATACTAAATTGCTCATTAATTTAATAGTTAAACTGAGGATGTAATCAGTTAAAATACAGCTTTCCGGAAACATTATTCTTTCACAGGAGGAATTGGTTAAGTCTCTTTCATGCCAGAGCGGATTGTTGTCAAGTGCAGCATTTACAAAAGATTTTACAATTCTTGCAACACCACAAATACGTTCTGCTGTAATTGGGTTCATTTTATGAGGCATTGTGCTGCTGCCCACCTGTTTTTCAGGATCAAAGTATTCCCCAAGTTCCATAAGTTCAGTTCTTTGTAAGCTTCTGATTTCCAGAGCAATTTTATCTAAAGTACTTGCAATATTAGCTAATGTTGAAATAAATTCCACATGGTTGTCTCTTTGAACAACCTGGTTAGTAATTGTAGCTGCAGGCAATCCCAATATATTAGCTACTTCTTTGTGGATTTTCCATCCGTCTTCACCAAGAGCTGCTGTGGTACCAACTGCACCGTCCATCATAGCTACACAAACATTTTTTTGAGCATTTTCTAATCTTTCATATTGTCTGTGAAGTTCATCAGCCCAAATACCAAATTTCATACCGTATGTAGTAGGAAGTGCATGTTGACCATGAGTACGACCAATACAAACTTTATCGATATTTTCTTTAGTTAAATCAAGCATTATTTTAGTTAATCTTTCTACTTTTTCTTTTAAAACTTCAATTGAATCATTTAAAAGTAAAGAATTTGAACTGTCTACAACATCATTGGAAGTAGCTCCGAAGTGGACATATTCTCCGGCGTCATTATCACAAACTTCTCCAATAGCTTTAACTAATGCAGCAATGTCATGTTTGGTTTGAGCTTCAATTTCATCTACTCTTTCTAATTTAACATATTTGGTATTAGCTTTAGCTGCTATTTCATCTGCCACTTCCTGAGGAATTATACCAAGTTTTCCTTCTGCCTGAGCTAGAGCAGATTCCACATCTAGTTTTCTTTGTAATTTGTTTTCAGTTTCCCAAATGGATTTCATTTCGGGAGTACCATATCTGTATTCGATTGGATGTATAGCCATTTTATATCATCTCAGTTTATTTAATAATATTATATATTGATTTTTTTAGTATTTTATATTATTCTTAATTAACCATTTTCTGATGCCGGTTGGTGGTTAAATTTATAATATAGAATACTAATATATATTAGTAAATTATTTTTTACTAAGTATAAAAAAACTTAGGTGATTTTTTGGAAACTAAAATTAAAGAATTTCGTAATGAAAAGGGATTAAGCCAACAAAAATTGGCAGATTTGACTGGTGTCACAAGACAAACAATCAATGCATTGGAAAATGCTAGGTATAATCCTTCTTTACTTTTAGCCTTTAGAATAACTAAGATTTTAGATAAAGAAAACATTGAGGATGTTTTCATCATTGATGATGGTGAGTGAGAGATGATATTAGATATTTATAAAGATTCCTTTGAATATGCATCTAAAAATGTAAAAAATCTCTTGATTTTAGGAGTGTTTTACTTATTTGGTTTTTTAATCATTCCTATGTTCTTCATTTTAGGTTATAATTATAGAATTATTAAAATAGCTACTGAAGGAATGATTAATGGTAATGATGAACTTCCTGAGTTTGAAGACTGGACTTTGATGCTGGTTGAAGGAATTAAATGTTTTGTTGTGTATGTGGGTTATTTAATTATTCCAATTATTGTATTTTTAGGTATTCTATGGGGCTGTGGCCAAGCCAATAATATTTCTTTAACTATTGTTGGATTTATAGTAGGGATTGTTATTTTATTGGTATTTGCATTGTATTCATTTTTAGCTATTTCTCATATGGCTACAAATGACGGATCAATGAAAGCTGCATTTGATGTAAAAGAGATAACAAATATTGCTAAGTCTATCGGTTGGTCAAGATGTTTTACAACATATATTGGAATGATAATACTTGTTAGTGTAATTATTTGTGTTGTTGTAAGTATAGTTTTAGCAGTTTTAATGATTTTAGGATTTGCTACTGTTTCTGCAGTTCCTATAATGGGTGTAGCTACTGCAACCGGTGTTGTATCAACTTTAATTATTAATTTTGTAATAACATTTATTGTAATGCCTTACTTGCAGATATTCCAAAGCCGTTGTCAAGGTTTACTTTATAATATTAGGTGATTTTTCACCTCTTTTTTTATTTTAGGATTTCGTTATTATGCCATCATTTAATAAGGCAATTAAATGCACTACTTTAATTGAACTGTTAATTATAATTTTGTGTTTTTATTCAGTATATATGGTAGCTAGTTTTTATGGATTTAATGTAGATATGGAATGGATGTATGCAGTTATTATTGCTTATATTCTGATTAAATCAAGGAAATATTCGGCTGAAACTAATCAGAATATCTTTTCTAAAATTGAATTTCGATATGTGTTTTTAATTGTTATTGTAAATGTCTTTTTTTCATATGGAATGTTGTATTTGGCCAACAGCATAAATATTGAAAGTTTTTTAAGTTTTAACTTAATTCCAAGTTTAAAAAATCTGGCTTTTATTGGTGGCCTAATTGGAACTGTTTTAATTTCTCCAATTTCTGAAGAAATAATTTTCAGGGGAATTATTTTAAACAGATTGAAATTGGTTGTCCCTGTTAATGTGGCTATTTTAATATCTTCATTGTGTTTCGGTGTTCTTCACGGATATGGAAGTATTGTTTCAGCATTTGTCTTCGGATTATGTATGTGTATTTTGTATATCAAAACAGACAACATTCTGGTTCCTGTTGCTGCACATATTATGAACAATTTCTTTGCAGAAGCTTTATTTTATTTGGACAAGGATGCAATACTTTTTAACAATGATTTAATAATGATTACAATTACAGTTTTAGCTATTATATCTTTATATTTGATATTGAACTCTTTAAAGATTGAGTGGAAATTTTTAGATAAAAAATAATATTTTATATATGCTGAAAATTAATTATAAATTAGGTGTTTTTGATATGGATACTAAAAAGATAGGAATTGCAATAATCGTTGTGGGATTATCTTTGTGTGTAATGTTTATTGATTCTTACAAATATCTGGTTTCTGCACTGACTGTTGTTATTTTAGGATTTCTTATAACATTAATAGGATATTTGGCGGATGTTAAAAAGCAAAAATTCATTAATGATAAGTTAAATGAGGACATTGAAAGGGTTATTCAGCCTTTAATAACCAAATATTCTAATTTAAATAAACAGTATTCTAGCCAGTATGACGGTGAAGAATATATTCAAAAAAGGATGGAAATAAATCGTAATTTGGAAAAGGAACTTACTGAAAATCTTCCTTATTTGGAAAGCAGGCAAATTAAAAAAATTGTCATTGATTTCAGTAAAGAACAGGACAAATTATAATTTTTTTTCAAATATTTTAAAATGTACAAAAAAGTACAACAAGGATTTAAATAGTACATTATTCTAATTATATTATAGTGATTAAAATGTTTTCCCCAAGTTTGGAAGAAGTAAAAGAAATTGCAAAAAATAAAGAATATAAAAGAATTCCAGTAGCTTATGAGTTATACTCAGATATGGCTACTCCAATAGAAGTATTAAGGATTTTAAAAGAAATCAGTAAACATTGTTATATGCTGGAAAGTGTTGAAGATTCACAAAAATGGGGAAGATACACCTTTTTAGGATTTGATCCGCTTTTAGAGTTTACCTGTCAAAATGGATGTGTTCAAATTAAGGGAGACAGCAAATTTGAAGACAGTTCCAAATTAACAGATGATGATAAGGTAATTATTGAAACAAACAATCCTGGTGAAGTTATTAAAGATTTGGTCAGACAAAACAAATCTCCAAAATTAACTAATTTGCCTCCATTTACTGGAGGATTTGTGGGATATTTTGCTTATGATTATATTAAATATGCAGAACCTTCCCTAAACCTCGATGCTGAAAATCAGGATCAATTTAAAGACATTGATTTGATGTTGTTTGATAAGGTTGTTGCATTTGATAATTTCAGACAAAAAATTGTTTTGATTGCAAATATGAAAACAGACAATTTGGATGAAAACTATAAGAAAGCCTGTGATGATTTGGAAAAAATAGCCAGATTAATTAAAACAGGAAAAAAAGCAAAAATAGAACCTCTGACATTAAAATCTGATTTCAAACCAGTATTTTCACGTGAAAAATATTGTCAAATGGTTAATAAGGCTAAAGATTACATTAAAGAGGGGGATATTTTTCAGGTTGTACTGTCAAACAGGATTGAAGCAGATATTTCAGGAAGCTTGTTTGATACATACAGGGTCTTGAGAACTACAAATCCTTCACCCTATATGTTTTATTTTTCAAGTAATGACATTGAAATAGCCGGTGCTTCACCTGAAACCCTGGTTAAATTAAACAATAGAAAATTATACACTTTTCCACTAGCGGGAACAAGACCTAGAGGAAAAACGGAAAGTGAAGATTTGGCCCTTGAAAAAGAGCTTTTAAGTGATGAAAAAGAATTGGCTGAACATAATATGCTTGTAGACCTGGGACGTAATGATATTGGAAAAATATCTGAAATAGGATCTGTCAATGTTGATAAATACCTGTCAATTGAGAGGTTTTCTCATGTAATGCATATTGGTTCAACAGTAACTGGAACTTTAAGAAAAGATCTGGATTCACTTGCGGCTATTGATTCCATACTTCCTGCAGGAACACTGTCCGGAGCTCCAAAAATAAGAGCATGTGAAATTATTAATGAACTTGAAAATAATAAAAGAGGGATTTATGGTGGAGCTATTGGATATATTGATTTAAGTGGCAATGTAGACACCTGCATATCAATCAGGATTGCTTTTGCACGTAATAATAAAGTTTTCATAAGGTCAGGTGCAGGAATTGTAGCTGACAGTGTTCCGGATAATGAATTTGACGAGTGTTTAAATAAAGCAGCAGCAGTTATTGATGCTTTAAAAATAGCTGACGGGGGAATTTTATGATTTTATTAATAGATAACTATGATAGCTTTTCATATAATTTATATCAATTAATCGGACAGGTAAATAGGGATATTGAAGTTTATAGAAATGATAAAATCACTGCTGATGAAATTAAAGATTTAAATCCTGAAGCTATTATTTTATCTCCAGGTCCTGGAAGGCCTGAAGATGCGGGAATCTGTGTTGATGTTGTTAGGAAATTTTATGATAAAATACCAATTTTGGGAGTTTGTCTTGGACATCAGGCAATATGTGATGCATTTGGAGGTAAAATATCTTATGCCAGCAAATTAATGCATGGAAAATCATCAACAGCTAAATTAAATAAAGACCCTATTTTTAAAGGTTTAAATGATGAGATTGCTGTTGGAAGATATCATTCTTTAAGTTTGGTTGAAAATACTTTGCCTAAAGATTTAAAAATAATTTCAAAAACAGCAGACAACGGAGAAATAATGGCGATTAAACATAAAAAATATAATGTTTACGGTCTTCAATTTCATCCGGAATCAATATTAACACCTGACGGAATTACAATAATTGAAAATTTCATAAACAAAATTAAGGAGGATAATTAAATGATTAAGGAAGCTATTTTAAAAGTTGTAAATGGAAATGACTTAAATGCGAAGGAAGCTTATGGGGCAATGGATGAAATAATGTCCGGAGAATCTAGTGAGGTTCAGATGAGTGCTTATTTAACTGCACTGTCAATGAAAGGTGAAACAATTGAAGAAATCACAGCTTCTACAAAAGCCATGAGGGCTCATTGTGTTAAATTACTAAATGATGAAGAAGTCTTGGAAATAGTTGGAACTGGTGGAGACGGATCCAACACTTTCAACATATCAACAACATCTTCAATTGTAATTTCTGCAGCAGGAGTTCCGGTAGCCAAACATGGAAACAGATCAGCATCAAGCAAATGTGGGGCGGCAGATGTTTTGGAAGCTTTAGGTGTAAATATTTATATTGAACCGGAAAAAAGCTTGAAAATATTAAAAGAGATTAATCTGTGCTTTTTATTTGCTCAAAATTATCATTTGGCCATGAAATTTGTAGCTGGAGTCAGAAAAGAATTATCTATAAGAACAATTTTCAATATTCTGGGGCCTCTGACAAATCCTGCAGGTGCTACAATGCAGGTTTTGGGGGTTTATGATGAATCACTTGTGAAACCTCTTTGTGAAGTGCTTAAAAACGTAGGAGTTAAGTCTGCATTATCAGTATACGGTCAGGACGGATTGGATGAAATTTCAGTTAGTGACAAAACATCTGTTTGTGAACTTAGGGACGGCAGGTTAAAATGTTATGAAATAGCTCCTGAAGATTTTGGAATGGAGAGATGTTCTAAAGAAGACCTTGTAGGTGGAAATCCTAGGGAAAATGCAGAAATTACATTATCTATTTTAAATGGCCAAAAAGGACCTAAAAGAAATGCCGTAGTTTTAAACTCTGCAGCTGCTTTATATGTTGCAGGAAAAGCAGATTCTATAGAAGATGGTGTTAGATTAGCCAGTGAAATTATTGATTCTGGCAGGGCTAAAAAACAGCTTGAAAAATTCATCGAATATACAAACAGTTGATTTCATGTTAGATAAAATAGTTGAAAAAACAAAAGAAAGAGTATCTGAAAATAAAAAGGTTAATTCATTAGACAGACTCAAATATAAAATACTCAATATTGATGTCAAATTCAATTATCCTTTTAAAAAAGCTTTAAGCAGTGATGATATTGCAATTATTGCAGAGGTTAAAAAGGCATCACCTTCTAAAGGTTTAATAGCTGAAAATTTTGATTATGTAAACATTGCAAAAGAGTATGAAGCTGCAGGCGCATCAGCTATTTCAGTTTTAACAGAACCTTACTTTTTTCAGGGTTCTGATGATTATTTAAAGAAAATAGCTAAAAATGTTAAAATTCCAGTACTCAGAAAGGATTTTGTTGTTGATGAGTACATGATTTATGAAGCTAAATTACTTGGAGCATCTGCAGTATTGCTGATTGCAGCTATTTTGTCTGATGAACAATTGGAACAGTATTTGACTATAACTCGTGTTTTGGGAATGTCTGCTATTGTTGAAGCTCATGATGAAAATGAAATTAAAAGGGCAATTGATGCAGGTGCAGATATTGTCGGTGTAAACAATAGAAATTTAAAAGATTTCAGTGTAGATATTGAAAATAGTATTCGTCTACGTAGATGTGTAGATGAAGATATTATATTTATTTCTGAAAGTGGTATTAAAACAAAAGAAGATATTGCCAGATTAAAAGAAAATAATGTTGATGCAGTTTTAATAGGTGAAACTTTAATGAAATCACCAGACAAAAAGGTGATGATTCGGGAGTTGAAGAATGGTTAAAATTAAAATCTGCGGACTTAAAAGACTGGAGGATATTGAACTTGCAAACAGGTATAAAATAGATTATGCAGGTTTTGTATTTGCTGAGAGCAAAAGAAAAGTAAATTATGATCTTGCAAAACAAATGAAGGAAAAACTCTGCGAAGATATTCAAAGTGTTGGTGTTTTTGTAGATGCAGGCACTGATGAAATCCTAAAATTATACAATGATGGTATAATTGATGTGGCACAGCTTCATGGAATGGAAAGCGAAGATTATATTAAAACTTTGAAAGAAAAAACAGATTATAAGTTAAAGATTATTAAAGCTATTGAAGTATCTGAAAATACGGATTTGTCTAAATATGATGATTCATTAGCTGATTATTTGTTGCTTGACAGTGGAAAAGGATCGGGGAAAACCTTTGACTGGCATTTGATTAGAAAAGACTTGAAAAAAGAATTCTTTTTGGCAGGAGGATTAAATAGCAAAAACATCACTCAGGCTATTGGAGAATTTAAGCCATATGCAATTGATTTAAGCAGCGGTGTTGAAAGTGACGGATTTAAAGATGAAAATAAAATAAAAAAAGTCATGGAGGCTAAAAACATGAATAATGGAAGATACGGGGAATATGGAGGACAATATATCTCTGAAACTTTAATGAATGAATTGATTTACTTGGAAGAACAGTATTATCACTATATGAATGATTCTGAATTTGTAGAAGAATTAAATACACTTTTAAAAGAATATGCTGGCAGACCTTCTTTATTATACTATGCAAAAAGAATGACTGAAGATTTGGGAGGAGCTAAGATTTATTTAAAGCGTGAAGATTTAAATCACACTGGAGCTCATAAAATCAACAATGTGCTTGGTCAGGTTTTACTGGCTAAAAAAATGGGAAAAACAAGAGTAATAGCTGAAACTGGAGCAGGCCAACATGGGGTAGCTACAGCAACAGCAGCAGCACTTCTGGATATGGAATGTGAAGTGTACATGGGTGAGTTAGATACCAAACGTCAGGCTTTAAATGTTTATAGGATGGAATTGCTTGGAGCAAAAGTTCATCCGGTAAAATCAGGAACAAAAACACTAAAGGATGCAGTTAATGATGCATTTAGAGATTGGATTGGGAGAGTTCATGATACAAATTATGTAATAGGTTCAACAATGGGGCCGCATCCTTTTCCAATGATGGTTAGAGACTTCCAAGCAGTAATAAGTGCTGAAGCTCGTGAACAATTTTTGGAAAAAGAAGGAAAACTTCCGGATGCAGTTTTAGCATGTGTTGGTGGTGGAAGTAATGCAATGGGAGCATTTTACAATTTCATAGATGATGCGGATGTTAAATTAATTGGATGTGAAGCAGGAGGAAAAGGAGTAGATACTCCTTATAATGCAGCAGCTTTAACTAATGGGCAAATCGGAATATTTCACGGAATGAAATCAATATTTAATCAGGGAGAATATGGGCAGATATCTGAAGTCTATTCTGTCTCAGCAGGTCTGGATTATCCTGGAGTAGGACCTGAACATGCATATTTAAGAGATATTAAAAGAGCAGAGTATGTTCCTGTTACAGATGAAGAAGCAGTCAATGCTTTTGAATACTTGTCAAAAATGGAAGGAATCATTCCGGCTATTGAAAGTGCTCATGCAGTAGCACATGCAATGAAAATAGCTCCAAAAATGGATAAAGACGAAATTATCATGGTTTGTCTTTCTGGAAGGGGAGACAAAGATGTAGCATCAATTGCAAAATATAGGGGAGTTGAGTTAAATGAGTAAAATAGCAAATGCATTTAAGGACGGTAAGGCATTTATCGGATTTTTAACTGCAGGAGATCCGACAATTGAAAAAACAGTAGAATATATTTTGGCAATGGAAGAAGCAGGTTGCGATTTAATAGAAATTGGAATTCCGTTTTCAGATCCTATGGCTGAAGGAGTTGTAATTCAGGATGCAAATATAAGGGCATTAGGCCATAATACAACAACTGACGATGTATTTGAAATAGTCAGGAAAGTTCGCCAAAAAACAGATGTTCCATTAGTATTTTTAACTTACATTAACCCTGTTTTCTTTTATGGTTATGAAAAATTCTTTAAAAAATGCGGTGAACTTGGAATCGATGGAATTATATCACCTGACCTGCCTTATGAAGAAAAAGGTGAAATCAAAGACATTGCATTATCTAATGATGTTGATGTCATTTCTCTGATTGCTCCAACTTCAAAGGAAAGGATTCAAAAAATAGCCAGTGATGCAACAGGTTTTATTTATGTTGTTTCTTCTTTGGGAGTTACTGGAATGCGCAGTGAAATAAAAACGGACCTGAAATCTATTTTAGATGATATTCGTGCAGTCAGTGACTTGCCATTAGCTGTTGGATTTGGTATTAACACACCTGAACAGGCTTCTAACATTGGGAAAATAGCTGATGGAGTTATTGTGGGAAGTGCTATTGTAAAAATCATTGAGGAGCATGGTGAAAATGCAGCAGAACCATTAAAAGAATATGTGTCAGCTATGAAAACAGCCTGCAATGAATAAAAAGGATAAACCTGAAATTACAAAAATAATATCGTATACATTTTATTGTATCAACAGCAGGTGTTACACACCACCATCACATCTTTTTCATTATCATTAATTTTTTGTAGGTAGGAAACATATGAATCAATTTTACAATTATATGTGCTGTTTAAATTCATAGTTGTATACAATAATATTTTATATTTTGACTGAAAACACATTAAACTCAAATAAGCCTATAAAATTTTACAGACTCCATTATTTATAAAATCACACCAATTTTTTAAAGAGCAAAAAATAAAGAAAAAAAGATAGTTATAAAACCAAATATTATATTTGGATTCATTTCATAATCAAAGAACTCCCTAAAATACTTCTTAAACAATATTTTTTAAATTTAAATCCTATAATTTCATAATTCATTTATCAATCTAAATAACAGTTAATTAAGAAAACTCAACTTATTAATAAATTATTTCTTAATAATGACTAATACAATAAAAACAATTATTCATTAAACTAACCAAACACCAGTCACTAACCATTCCAATAGTAATGTAACTCCAATACAAATACCATTTGCAACAGTACAGTAATTTCAAATTCTGTTAAGTCCCAGGGAAGTATTTTATTCCATAAATCAATACATAATGACATTGAAAATAAAATAAATGCAATTATTGTTACAATTATCAAAGTAGTTACTGGTATGGGATCAGTTCCATTAAAACTATTAGCAATTAGATAAAAACATGCTCCAACTGAAGCACATCCACAGATTACTCCTCCTTCACCTGACAATATATTGATAAATTTTCGTAATTTCACTGGGTCTGGATCTTCTTCAAATCTGGGTTCAAACATCTCCCAGTATTTTTTTCTTCGGAGGAATATGAATGTTACTGTGTAAATCATGGAAAAAGCTACACAAAATCCAGGTAATGTTGCTTTTATTGCTATAAAAAAGATTAAAAATGATGAAGAAACACTAATTCCTCTTATTAGGTTTTCTAATGCATATCCATCAAATGAAAATTTGTCGGGTCTGATTTTATCGTATACATTGTAATATTTGTCTATTTTTTTTAGAAATATTTTAAATATAAATTCAGGTATACAAAAACTGATTCCAATTACAAATATGGGAATAAAAAATTCATAATTCTGTTTAAAAGTCATAATAGTTGAAAGGAAAATGTAAAAAAATGTTACAATAATAATTTGAAATATAACATTTATTTTCCTTTCTTTATCAGTTAACAAATCAATAGAATGATGATATATGAAAGTTTTTATAAATCTAACCATTATTCTTCTCTCCAATATTATCTGCTACTTTGTTAGATGCAGTTTTTAGTAAATACTAATATGCAAATGAAGAATTTTAGAAAATTTTCCATATAACTATTTTTAAATTTCATGAAAAATTTGCTCCTCTATTATA
Organism: Methanobrevibacter smithii ATCC 35061; assembly: GCF_000016525.1. Classification (NCBI taxonomy): domain Archaea; kingdom Methanobacteriati; phylum Methanobacteriota; class Methanobacteria; order Methanobacteriales; family Methanobacteriaceae; genus Methanobrevibacter; species Methanobrevibacter smithii. The sequence goes on along the minus strand of NC_009515.1, from coordinate 1,118,052 downwards.
TTTTTTCATTTTGTAATTATGTTTAATTTAGTATATAATCATTTTAATTTGCATTTAACTCTTTGAAATATATTATTTTTATTTAAAAATATAAAAAAATCAGTTTAACTTAATAACAATGATAATTATTTCTGAATAAATTATAAAATGGAATGTTAATTGAGTAAATTGTTTGAAAGTGAACATTGAATCTTTGAAAAGTAAAACTGGTGCTAATTTTATAGTTTAATTGTTTAATAAAATTAAAATTTTACACAGTTTTGTAAATAATAAATCATTGATTTATAATGAAAATCTAATTTATAAAATTTTATTAAATAAATGTTGATAATAGTTAATACAGCTCAAAAAATTAAAAATTAGTTGATGAAATTATCTAAACCAAAGTATAATTAATTAAAAAACAGTTATTTTGAATTGATTAATTATTGTAAAAGGGCACTATAAAAATAATATTTAAACAAATATTTTTTAAAATAGTTATATATTCATCACTATTTATGCATATTTGCTGTGTTTTTTTAGCAAAAATATAAATATGATGCCTATTTAATGTATAAATTTAGAGAATAATTTAATACTCTTATATGAGGCATATTAAATAACAACTTACCTATATGTTGTGATTAGAAATGAGGTCAAAAATAGCAATATTGGCGGGTATGATTGGAAATAAAGTTGTTCAAATGGCAGGCAGAAAAGGAACATCTTTAACTGGAAAAATAGCCCTTGCTGTTAAACCAGATATTTTAAATGATTTTGCAAAAAAATGTGATAAAATAGCGCTTATTACAGGAACAAACGGAAAAACAACTACAAACAATTTAGCAAATCACATTTTTAAAGGTAAAGATTATGATATTGTATCTAATTTAAATGGTTCTAATATGATTACAGGAGTTACTAGCTCTTTTATTCAAAACCATCGAGATCATTATAACTGGGGAATATTTGAAGTAGATGAAGGCTCCATGCCTAATGTTACCAGATATTTGCCAAGTGATTACATAATTATAACTAATTTTTTTAGAGATCAGTTAGACAGATACGGTGAAGTGGAAAACACAATTAATTTAGTTCAAAAATCAAGCAAAAGACATAATTCCACACTTATTTTAGATGCAGACAGTCCGATTTCTCTTTATTTTCAAGACTCTGACCAACCAAAAGTGTACTATAGCTTAAAGAAAAATCCTTTCAGTAAAGATAGTGCAAATGTTGAAGAATCAGTCTTCTGCCAGGTATGTGGACATAAATTAGATTATGAATATATAAATTATGGAAATCATGGTAAATTTTCATGTTCCAAATGCGGGGCTAAAAACCATGAAGCAGATTATGTGATTGATGAGGTTACCTTCAAAAACGGAGGATATGAGTTTACAGTTAAAGATAAAAAGGAATCAGCTAAAATCAACTTAAATTTACTTGGAATCTACAATGTTTCCAATGCTCTTGCAGCTATTGCTCTTGCAAGGGAAAACGGTTTCAGTTATGATTTAATAAAACAGCAAATTGAAAATTTTGAATATAAACTTGGAAGAATGGAAAGGATATCTGTAAACGGCTGTGATGTTGTTTTGGTTTTATCTAAGAATCCTGTTGGTTTAAGTGAAGTTTTCTCAACTATAAAATTTGATGAAGATAAGAAATCATTCATGTTTATTTTAAATGATTATGCTCCTGACGGTAAAGATATTTCATGGATTTGGGATGCATACTTTAAGGAAATAGCTGCCACTCCAAACATTGATAAATTTTACTGTGTTGGAACAAGAGCTGAAGAAGTAGCTTTAAGATTAAAATATGCAGATTTTCCAACATCAAAAATCGAAATTTGCCATTCAAAAGATCAAAGCGATGTTGTTGGGTGTGTAGAAGAAATTGTAGCTGAAAATGATAAGGCATATATTATTGGAACATTCACGGCAATGCCTGAAGCTAGAAAAGTACTTATGAAACTTAAAGGGGAAAAAGCATGAGTTTTGAATTGAACATTGTTGATATGTATTCCGATATTTTAAATATCTATGGGGACATTGGTAATTTAAAATGCATTAAAAAAAGATGTGAATGGAGAGGAATCAAGGTTAATCAAAAAAGTTACTCTCTAAATCATGATATGGATTTTGATTATGAGGATATTGACTTAATTTTAATTGGAGGAGGTTCTGACAGAACTCAAAGTATTGTTTCCAATGACCTTTTAAAACAAAGAAATGACCTGGAAAATTATGTGGAAAATGACGGAGTCATATTAACTGTCTGTGGCAGCTATCAGATGTTTGGGCATGAATATTATGATGTTAATGGGGATAATGTCTCTTGTCTTGAAATATTTGATATTAAAACGGTAAGTCAGGAAAATAGGTTAATCGGCAATATTTTAATAGAAAATAATTTAGGTTTGGCCCCAAAAGAAGTTGTGGGATTTGAAAATCATGGTGGAAGGACATTTCATAATTATAAAACCTTAGGTAATGTTATAGCAGGGCATGGCAATAATGATGAAGACGGTGAGGAAGGAATGATTTATAAAAACTTTATTGGAACATATTTGCACGGTCCTTTTCTACCAAAAAACCCTCACATTGCGGACTATTTAATATTGAATGCTATGAAGAATAAGTATAATGTAGATTCAATTGAAGAGTTAGATGATGAAATTGAATTTAAAGCACATGATGTTATGGTTAACAGATTGAAATAATCTGTTTAATCCTCTTTTTTAGAATTGCTGTGGTTTTTTAAATACTGACCTAATGTTTTATAAGTAATAAAGATAAAAATATAATTATCTAATTAATAATTAATAAATTCTTATTAGAGGATTATATATGTTCAAAGCGGAATTAAGTGATTCTAGTATATTAAAAACCAGTTTTGATGCTATTTCATCTATTGTTGATGAAGTACAAATCCAAACTGATAGTGAAGGTATGAGGTTAGATGCCTTAGACCGTAGTCATATAACATTCGTACATTTAGAATTAAAAGCAAGTTTATTTGATGAGTATGTTTGTGATGTTCCTGAAAAGATTAATATCGATACTGGGGAATTCATGAGTGTTCTTAAACGTGCAAAATCTCAAGATAGAGTTATCATGTCTTTAGATGAAGGTAATTTCATAATTACTTTTGAAGGGGATGCTACAAGAACTTTCAAAATAAGATTGATTGATATTGAATATGATAATCCTACTCCTCCAGAACTTGAACATCCTGCATCTTTCAAAGTTCACTTTGGAATTTTAAAGGATGCAATTAACGATATTGATATTTTCTCAGATAAAATAGCTCTTCAAGTTGATGAAGATTACTTTAGAGCATCTGCTGATGGTGAATTTGGTGATGCAAGTGTCAAATACCTTCATGGTGAAAATATCAACACTCAGGAAAAATCTTTATTCTCACTGGACAAAATTAGGGAAATGCTTAAAGCAGACAAATTCTCTGAAGAAGCTGAAATCGGTTTAGGTACTGACATGCCATTAAAATTAACTCTCAATATGGTTACTGGTGATGGTAAACTTAGTTTCTTACTTGCTCCAAGATTAGAATCAGATGAATAATTATTTCATCTATAAACTTTTTTTTATTTTTATATTAAACTCCTCAGAGATGGTATTAAGTGGATCAATTCTTTCAACAATTACGTAAAATTCAAAAAAAAGAGCGTAGTAACGGTACATTGGCCCGTGTAGAAGACTCTTTTTATAAGGATATTCATAAATATTTGGATGAGTTAAGAACCCATATAGGCAATGATCCATTTGCTGCAGAACAGTATCTGCTAAAAGATACTCAAAGAATAGCTACTGAAATTTGTGAAAGACGTGAACACAAAATTACTGATGCAGCGGTTGTTAATATTCACAGGTCTTACCATTTATTTGCAGGCAAACCGCAATTTGATTTAATTGACACAACACCTCTTAATTTAACTCCCGAGGAAGAAAAATTTTACTTTTCTTTAATTGATACTTTAACAAATCATAGAAAAAGCATTTCACTTGAAAAACTATCTTCTGAAGAAGATATTCCAAATGAAACCAAAGCTCCTATTAAAGAAACTCCTAAACCTCAAAGCACTACTTTAGATAATGGAGTTGAAAGTTCTCAGGATGATGCGGTTTTAAATAGAATCGATGAAATTTCCAAAGCGAAAGTAATTACTGATGAAAAGGCAGAGCCGATTGAAAAACAAATTCAAAAGTCAAATATTAAACCTGCTAAAGTTGAAGATGATATATCTGAGTTAGCAAGAGATAATGATGAATTTGTTGACTTGGAATCTATAAAAATAGCTAAAGATTCAGAACTAGTTACAATGCTTGTATTTGATGATGTTGATTCTATTGTTGGAGTTGATGAAAGAGTTTATGGTCCCTTCAGACCACAAGATCTGGTAGTTTTACCTAAAATCAATGCTAAAATTTTTGTTAAAAATCATAAAGCCCGTTTTGTTAAAATCTAAACCTTTAAATATTGTAAAGAATATAAATACAAACCGTATCTATTTGTGATAATAAGAAATTATATTTTTTATATAATTTGGATTTCTGCTTTGTGTAAACGGAGTATGTTACAATAAAGTTTTAATCCTCTAGATCTTTGATATTTTTCAGACTGGATAAAATTCTCATATAGATTTATAATAATTTAATTAATCGGACACTTTTTAGTGTAAAATTTAATGGTGGAAATATGAAAATACCAAAAGAAAAAAGAACTTACTGTCCACATTGTAAAAAACACACAATGCATGAAGTACATACTGCGAAAAAAAGAAAAGCTAGTGAGTTAAAATGGGGACAAAGACAATTCAGACGTGTAACTGCTGGATATAGAGGTTACCCAAGGCCTTTACCTGCCGGAAACAAACCAGTTAAAAAATTAGATTTAAGACTTAAATGTAAAGAATGTGGAAAATCTCAAATTAAAAAATCATTCAGAACTGGTAAAGCAGAATTTGTAGCTAAATAAGGTGGTTAACATGGTTAGTAAAGGTAGAGGAAACTTTTTAAAAGTAAAATGTTTAGATTGTGACAATGAACAAATCATCTTTGATCGTGCTGCATCAGATGTAAAATGTATCATTTGTGGTAAAACACTTGTCAAATCTCGTGGTGCTAAAGCTAAAATTATGGCACATATTGATAAAGTTTTAAACTAGATTCAATCGAAATTTTTTAATCTAGCTTATTATTTTTTCTATTTTTTTTTAAATTTTTATTTTATTTTTGGTGATTATATGGTAAGGAAAAATCAAGAATGGCCTGACGAAGGAGAACTTATTATTGGTACTGTTTATAAAGTTCTTAACTATGGGGCTTTCGCAAAATTAGAAGAATACCATGGTAAAGAAGCTTTTATTCACATTTCTGAGGTATCTTCTGGTTGGGTAAAAAATATCAGAGACCATGTAAGAGAAAATCAAAAAATAGTTTGCCGTGTTCTTAGAGTAAATCCTAAAAAAGGACATGTAGATGCTTCTTTAAAAAGAATTAGGGAAGATCAAAGAACTAAAAAAATCCAGCATTGGAAAATTGAACAAAAAGCTGAAAAATTCCTGGAATTATCTGCTAAATCATTAGGCAAATCTTTAAATGATGCTTACGATGAAGTAGGTTATGAGCTAATGGATATTTTCGGTGATGTTTACGGTGCTTTTGAAACAGCAGCTGATGATGGTGCAAAATCTCTTACTGATGAAGGTATATCTCAAGAGTGGGCTGATGCTATAACTGAAATAGCTAATAAAAATATTACTCCTCCTGAAGTTCATATCAGCGGGTATGTTGATATTGAAACTTTCGTCCCGGATGGTGTTGATGTCATTATTGAAGCTCTTAAAGCAGCTGAAGATAATGGTGACGAAGAGGAAGAAATCAAGGTTCAATGTGTTGGTGCACCAAGATATAGGATAACTGTAAAATCCACTGATTACATTTTGGCTGAAAAAGCTCTTAAAGCAGCAGCTGACAGATGTATTGAAATAGTTGAAGCTTCTGAAGGAAATGGTTCTTTCTTAAGAGAGTTGGATAGCTAGATTTTTATGAATATGAAAATGAACAAATGTCCTGATTGTAAAATTTATACAATGGAGGATGCTTGCCCTCAATGTGGCGGTGAGCTTAAAGTTATTTATCCTCCCAAATTTTCTATTGAGGATAAATACGGAAAATATCGCCGAATATTAAAAAAAGAAGCTATGAATAAAAAGGATGATTAGATGGAAATCACACAAATTACTGTTTTAGAGGATGTTGAATTAAACAATCCTGTTTTTATAGAAGCATTGCCAGGTATTGGTCATGTAGGTAAATTAGCTGCAGATCACATGATTGATGAATTTAATGCTACTAAATTTGCAGAAATTTATTCTCCAAGTTTTCCTCCTCAAGTTTTTGTTGGGGAAGAAGGATTAATTGAAAACATGATTAATGAATTATATTATGTTAAAAATGTTGGAGAAGACAATTTGGATATCATTATTCTTGTTGGAAACACTCAAGCTTTATCTCCTGAAGGTCAATATGGTGTATGTCAGGATATATTAAACTTTGTTAAGGGTAAAGGAGCTAGTAAAATATTTACATTAGGTGGAATGGCTACTGGTCAACCTGTTGAAGAATCTAAGATTTTTGGAGCAGCTACTGATGAAGAAAACATAGAACTTTTAAAAGAAGCGGAAGTTGAAATAAGATCTAATGACGGTGGAATTGTTGGAGCTTCCGGTTTGTTTTTAGGTTTAGGTCTTCGTCAGGAAATGAATGGTATCTGCTTAATGGGTCAGACTCCAGGATATTTCATTGATGCGCAGTCAGCTGAAGCTATTTTAAATAAATTGGCTGTTTTACTTAATTTTGAAATTGATACTGATAAATTGGAAGAAAGAGCTGAAGAAACTAAAGAAATGTTGGCTAAAGCTCAACAAATGGAACAAGACATCATTAACAAAGCTAATGCTAGCAGTAGTGATGATTTAAGATATATTGGATAAATATATCATTTTTTTTACTTTTTTTTAAGATTTGGCTGTTTTAATAAAATGAGGGGGTATTAATCATGAAAGTAGCTGTTATTCCAGATGCTGCTATGATTGTAGTTCCATTAATTGAAAAGAACGGTCATGAATATATATCACCAACAAATTTCTCAAAGTATAATAATATGGATGTTTCCGGTGGAAAATGTGATGATACTCAGGCTCCATATACTTTAAATAGGGATAATATTTTACTGGGCAGTTCTTATTTTTCAAATGAATTGCCTTCAGGAATCAAAGGTCGTTTAACATTATTTTCCAGGGTTTTGGAATTGGCAGATGCGTTTATTGTCATTGGAAAAAGACCTGATCATTATAAAAAAATGTATGATGTATTAAATGAATTGATTTTATTTGGAGGTTCTGGATGTTCTAATGAACGTAAATTGGTAATGGCTTTGATTAAAGATAAAAAAGTACCTATTTTGGAATTGGCTTATCCAACAACCAGAAATGATTTGATTAATGTAATTGATAGAGCTAATGATTTTTTAAAAAATTTAACTTCAATTAATGGAATAGTTAATGAAGATAATCTGGATGCTGATTTAAAAAAACATGAAGGAAGTCTGGATTACAAAGAGTTTAAGAAAATATTAGATGATTTAATATATTATTAATAGCTAATTATTATCCATGTTAGTTAATGCTGATTTTCATGTTCACAGCTGTTTTTCAATGGCTTCATCTAAAGACATGCTAATAAAAAATATGGCTCCTAAATCAAAACTTAAGGGATTGCAACTTTTGGGAACTGGAGATGCATTTCATCCGGGCTGGTTAAACATTATTGAGGAAAGTACAACTTGTAAGGGAGATGGAATTTACACTGCAGATGATATGGATTTTGTTCTAACAACAGAAGTTGAAGGAAAAAACAGGATTCATCATTTGATAATAATTCCGGATATTGGTACTGCAAGGGAACTGTCTGAAAAACTGGTTTCTAAAAATAAGGAAAGTGACGGGAGACCTAGGACAAAGTATTCTGGAGCAGAACTTTTAGAAATGGTTAAAGAGTATGATTGTTTAATTGGACCGGCTCATGCTTTTACTCCATGGACAGGAATGTATAAATCTTTTGACAGTATTTATGATTGCTATGGCAAGGCTCCTGATTTTGTAGAGCTTGGATTGTCTGCAGATACATTTATGGCAGATACTGTAGCTGAACTTAAGGATTTCCCGTTTCTTACAAATTCTGATGCACACTCTCCGTGGCCACACAGATTAGGTAGGGAGTTTAATCAAATTGAGCTTGAAGATATGTCATACTCATCAATAAAAAAAGCAATAAAAAACAAAGATATTAAAGCAAATTATGGGTTGGTGCCAAATCTTGGTAAATATCATATGACTGCATGTACCAAATGCTACAAATTAGTTGATCCGTTAATAGCTAAGGAAAATAAGATGAAATGCAGCTGTGGGGGAACAATTAAAAAAGGGGTTGATTTCAGAATAAGTGAAATAGCTGATTATGATGAACCGAAACATCCTGATTTCAGACCTAAATATGTTCATTTAATGCCTCTGGCTGAATTAATATCAACAGTTTATGACAAGGGAGTTACAACAAAAACAGTTCAGAGAAAATGGCAAAATCTGATAGATAACTTTGGAACTGAAATTGATATATTGGTTAATGCATCTATAGAAGAGATAGCTAAAACAGATCCGTCAATTTCTCCGGCTATTGAGGCTTTTAGGAATAAAACCATACACATTACTCCAGGAGGCGGAGGAAAATACGGTGAAATTTCTTTTGATAAAAAATTAGAAAAAAGAGAAGCTGAAACTTTAACTACTTTAGATAACTTTTAAAAAATAGCTAAAGTTCATTTAAGTATTTTTTAATACTTTTTAACTCTTTTTTACACTTCAGGCCTTTTAGTCCAACAATTTCAACATAATATACTGCATTTTCATTAGCTTTGTATGTAACTAATTTTGATTTTTCAGCTTCTGTCAGAACGCAAAAATGTGTTGTTTTGGATTTTTTCTCTTTAGTGTTGTCGTAAAGAATCAATCCGGCCATAAATTCTCTTTTTTCATTATATGTTAATGGAGAATTTGGTGTTTTGCACATAATGTAGCAATCATCCATTTCAACAATTTTGAATTTATTAGCAGATGATTCAGATGAAAAATCATCATCTTCATCAAATAATTCAATTTCTTCGATTTCATATTCATTTTCATTTAAGATTGTTGGATTATTGCCTTTCATTTCAGATTCCAGCAGCATTAGGATTTCTATTTTCATAAATTTATCACTTTTTAAATAATTAATTTGCAAGTTTAGTTTACTTTGTAAATTATTTAAAATAGATAGTTTTTTATAAAAACAATTTTTAATTCTTAAAACAATATTTTAAAATGAAATCAATAAAAAAATAAGAAAAAATAGATAATTTGACCAATCTATTTTGCAAGTAACAATGAATTACCTACTACAAGTAAAGTAATTCCCATATCTCCAATAAGAACTGCTTCCCATAAGCTGATGTATCCTGCGATACCGAGTATCATTAATATTACTTTTACACTTAAACAGAAAGCAACATTGAATTTGATTTTACCCATTGTTTTTTTGGCTAAATCAACAAGTAAATTAATTTTGGATAACTTGTCTTCAAGCAACACAATGTCTGCTGTTTCAATAGCTACATCTGCACCTTCAAGACCCATAGCTATTCCTACATTTGCACGGGCAAGAGAAGGAGTATCATTTACTCCATCACCGACCATAGCTACATCATGATGTTTGGAAACGGCATTGGATACTATATTGACTTTATCCTGAGGAAGTAAATCTGCATAGTAATTACTTAATCCGATTTCATCGGCCACTAATTTGGCAGTTGCCTCATTGTCTCCTGTAATCATGGTTGTTTTGATTCCTTTAGCATTGAGACTGGCTATTGTAGATGGAGTTTCGTCTCTGATTTTATCTTTTAGGGTAATCAAACCATAAATTTCATTTTCAGTTCCGATGATTGCTGTGGTGCTCATTTTATTGTTTTCAAGATTTATATCCTGACTGAATAAAGTTTTGTTACCTATAAAGTAAGTTTGTCCGTTGATGTCTCCTTTTAAACCTTTTCCAGCTATTGATTCAAAGTTTTCCACTTCTTCCAATTCTAGGCTGTGGTCTTTTTTATATTGGACAAATGTATGTGCAATAGGATGTTTGGATTTGGATTCGATGGAGCAGGCTATTTTAAGTATTTCTGCTTTATCATATCCGTCGCATGCCTGAACTTCATTTATTTCAAGTTTACCTTCAGTTAAAGTACCTGTTTTATCAAATAAAACTTCTTTAATTCTGGCTAATTCTTCAATATATTCTCCACCTTTAATAATAATACCGTTTTTAGTACCTTTGGTAATAGCTGATACTATGGATACTGGGGTGGATATTACTAAAGCACATGGACAGGAGATAACTAAAAGTGTCAATGCTCTGTAAGTCCAGTCAGTTATTGAAGCTCCATATAATATTGGAGGCAATATAGCTACTAAAATAGCCAGTACTACAACAATTGGAGTGTAGTATTCAGCAAATCTGTCAATAAATACATCGATATGTGCCTTGTTTTGTTCGGAATTTTTAATCAATTCAATAATTTTAGCAAATATTGTATCGTTGTTGTCCTTGTTTACTTCAATTTCGATATATCCTTCTTCATTTATTGTAGATGCATATACTTCATCCCCAATACTTTTACTTACAGCCAAACTCTCACCGGTAATTGAAGCCTGATTAACAGAGGTTGTCCCTTCAACAATAATTCCATCAACAGGTATTTTATCTCCAGGTCTTACAACAACAATGTCTCCGATTATAATATCAGATACTGCTTTTTCGTGTTCGTGGTCACCATGTTTTACCATGGCTGTATCGGGTGTTAATTTAACAAGTTCTATTAATGAGCTTTTAGATTTGTTTAATGAGTAATGTTCCAAATATTCTCCTAAATAGAAAAGAATCATTAACATTGCACCTTCTTCTCCAGACTGGAGAAGGAATGCTCCAAAAGTAGCTATTGTAATTAATAATTCAATTTTAACTTTACCTTCAAATAAATGTACAATTCCGTCTGTTATTATATGTCTTCCTACGTAGATTACAGCTATTAAGAAGATTACTTGACTTACAACAGGATTAACAACATTAAATATTTCTAGACCATATCCAAATGCTAAAAGGATTATTCCTACTGCGAATATTCCCAATGGCTTTTTAGACTGTTCTACATCTACTTCTTTATCAATATTTTCTAATAAATCTGCTTCACAAGCACATCCAGAACCATGATCATGTCCACAGCAGTCATCATCATCGTGATGGTGATGTTCATGGTGGTGTTCCTCGTGGTGGTTGTGTCCGCAGCAATCATCTTCATCATGGTGATGATGATGTTCTTCTAAATTGTCATGCTTATGTGCACTATGATTGGTTTGCATATTCTTCGCCTTCTTCAAGGATATTGAGTATCTCTTCATCAATTAAAGAATAGAATATTTGTTTGTTTTCTTTTCTAAATTTAACAATGTTACTATTTCTTAAATGTCTTAATTGATGTGATATACTGGATTGGCTCATATCAAGAAGTAATGATAGTTCACAAACACATAATTCCCCATATTGGAGAGCTAAAATAATTTTTACTCTGTTTGCATCTCCTAATATTTTAAAGAGATTACATGTTTTCTGAATAATGTCATCATCTTTCATCTTGTGAGCAATATCATCAACAATATCTGTTCTGATACTTTTGATTTCACATACATCATTTGAACTCATATGAACATATATTCATATGAACATATATAAAGTTTTTCTTTGTCTCAAAGTTATTTTTTTTAAAGAAAGCTATCGCTAAGGTTTAGTAAAATTAGTAAAAAAATACGGACTTGGAGGGATTTGAACCCTCGATCTTAAGATTAGGAGTCTTACGCCCTTCCAGACTAGGCTACAAGCCCATGTTAAAATAATATTTGTTAATAAATTTTGTATTTTTAAAAAAAGATTTTATAAGAAATACGGACCCGCCGGGATTTGAACCCGGGGTCTTCGGATTAGAAGTCCGACGCCCTATCCAGCTAGGCTACGGGCCCTTATATACAACAATACTAAATTTTGTATGTTTTAGTATTTATAGTTAACTATATTGGAAATTATTATTTTAAATTTGAAAATTTTTAAAAAATAAAATAAAAAGAATAATTTAATTTTTAGTAACCTCAGCAGTATTGGCATTCACTGCCATACTATCTACAGTGTTACCGTTTTGATCATAAATCGGAACATACCAAAGAGTTCTGTCTGCAGATAATACTGGGGTTCCTGCATACCATCCAGATTGCTCAATATGCTGATTAGCTATGTCTCTTGCTTCACTTTGAGTTATTTTTGTAGTTGGGGTATGAGGGTTACCACCTCCGGATCCAGAACCTGAGCCTGAGCCGGAACCTGATCCAGAACCTGAGCCGGAACCTGATCCAGAACCTGAGCCGGAACCTGATCCAGAACCTGAGCCTGAGCCGGAACCTGAACTAACTCCACTTCCACTTCCTGCTCCAGTTCCTCCACTTCCATGACTGCTGGTACTTGGGGAATCATGGTGTGTTGTGTTGTTTCCAATACCGTTGCCAGAATCACCACTACCAGAGTCTAAACTATTTAAATTACTGAAAATTGGATTTTCACTATTGGTTATTCCATAAGCGGCAACTCCAGCAGCAATACATATAACAATTATGATAGAAATTATTATATTTGATTTATCCAAGGTATTACCTCCATTTTAATTAATAAAATTGTAATTAAATTTTGATTAATAGTACATTGTATGTACTATTTTTTTACAATAATATTATATTAGGTTAATTTAACTTATAAATTTAATCCATGTATTAATTATCGTAGATTAGTTAATAAAATTAATATTATATTATTTATAGTTTTCTATTTGTAATTTAAACTATATTATATATAGAATATTGGTTATAAATATTAAATGTTAGTTTCTAATTTTTTTTGAAAAGAGAGGTGACACATTTGAAAGACAGAATAGTTATATCCCCAACATCTCGTCAAGAGGGCCATGCCGAACTTGTCATGGAAGTCGATGATGAAGGGATTGTTACAAAAGGTAGATATTTAAGTATCACTCCAGTTAGGGGTTTAGAAAAAATGGTTGCAGGTAAAAATCCTGAAACAGCTCCTGTTTTATGTCAAAGGATTTGTGGTGTCTGCCCAATACCACATACTTTAGCTTCTGTAGAAGCTATCGACCATTCATTAGATATCGAAGTTCCTAAAGCAGGAAAATTATTAAGACAGGCTACTTTAGCTGCACATGGTGTTAACAGTGCTGCAATTCACCATTTTTTAATTGCACCTGACTTTGTACCTGAAGAAGATTTCACTACTGCAGTTAAAAGTGTATCTGCTGTTAGGAAAAATGTACAGTATGTAGTTGATATGCTTGCTGGTGAAGGTATTCACCCATCTGATATTAGAGTAGGTGGTATGGCTAGAAACATTACTTCAGCTACAAAAGATAAATTGATTGATAGGTTAAAAGCTTTTAAACCGGATATGGAAAAACATGTGGAATTAATGAAATCTTTCATTGCTGCAAGAGAACTTCCTGAAGGTTTAGGAGTTGTAGATGCACCACTTTTAGCATCTAGTGCATCATACGGTAATCTCGATGAATTTGATTATGATAATTTCTCAGAAGTTTTACCTGAAGCTTGGTATGATGATCCGGAAATAGGTAAAAAAGCATGTACCACCATTCCTTTAATCAATGGTAAAAACGTTGAAACAGGTCCTAGGGCAAGAATGGATAAATTCAACGGATTTAAAGATAAAGGTGTAGTTGCTCAACATGTAGCTAGAGCTGAAGAAATGTTAAATAATTATAATTTAACTATTGATCTTCTTGAACAAATTGATACTTCCGCTCCAGCTAGAGCAGATTATGATGACAGAGGAACTGGTAAATTAGGTATTGGTGTAATTGAAGGACCTAGGGGTACTAATGTACACATGGCTAATGTTAAAGATAGTAAAATCCAATTCTATTCAGCTATTGTACCAACTACTTGGAATATTCCAACAATGGGACCAGCTACTGAAGGTTTCCATCATAAATATGGTGCAGATGTTATCAGAGCTTACGACCCATGTTTATCATGTGCAACTCACGTAATGGTAGTTGATGATGAGGATAAAAGTATACTTAAAAACGATATGGTGAGAATATAAGGAGCTAGGAGGAAATTATATGCCTTATCATGCAGAGACAATCGTAGTGGGATGCGGAAATATTTTATTTAAAGATGATGGTTTTGGACCATTTGTTATTCATAAATTAGAAGAATATTTCGAAGACAAAGAGATGCCTGACGAAGTTATGTTTATTGATGCTGGAACCGGAGCAACACACTTTATTTTTTCTCTTCCTGATGAATATTGGAAAAAAGTTATTGTAATTGATGTTGTTGAGTTTGATGCAGAACCAGGGACTGTTAAAATATTTAGCCCTTATGACATGCCTAGAGGAAAATATGAAAATGTTCATTCCTGGCCTGTTGAAGAGCCTCTTCACGAGCTTGCTAAAGATTGTGAGGTGATTATTGTTGGATGCAAACCTCAAGAGATTTCCTCTCCTGATGTTGAAATGGGTTTAACTGAACCTGTTGAAAAGGCAATTCCTGAAGCTATGGATATTATTTTAAAAGAAATCGGGGTAAAATAATGTTTGATAAAATTAGAAAAGCTTTTGGTGGTTCTGAAAAACCTAAAGCAGAAACCAAACAAAAAATAGAATCTGCTCCTGAAGTTGAAGAAACAGCAGCTCCTGTAGCAGAAACCAAACAAGAAACAGCAACCAACAAACCACGTATAGGTTACATTCACTTAAGTGGTTGTACTGGAGATGGTATGTCCTTAACTGAAAACTATGACATTTTAGATGTTGTACTTACAGAGATGGTAGATATTGTATATGGTCAAACTTTAGTTGACTTATGGGAAATGCCAGAAATGGACTTATGTTTAATTGAAGGTTCTGTATGTTTACAAGATGAACACAGTGTACACGAACTTTTAGAAGCTAGAGAAAAATCTGCATTAATTTGTGCATTTGGTTCTTGTGCTTTAAACGGTTGTTTCACAACTTATGCTCGTGGTGGACAACAAGCTCAACCTAAACATGAATCTTTCTTACCAATCAGCTCATTAGTAAAAGTGGATGTAGCACTTCCAGGTTGTCCAGTAGCTCCTGAAATGATTGCAAAAACTGTTGTAGCATTATGTAATGGAGATATGGAATACTTACAACCTGCACTTGATTTAGCAGCTTGTTCTAATGCATGCGGTTGTGATTTATTAAACAACATTATCCGTCAAGGATTATGTAGTGGTTGTGGAAGTTGTGCTCTTGCATGTCAAACTAGAGCTATAGATATGGTTGAAGGCAGACCAACTATTAATACTGACAGATGTATTAAATGTGGTTCTTGTTACACAATGTGTCCAAGATCATGGTTACCTTTAACACAAATTAAAAAGGATACAGGACTTTAGGAGGAGTTGATTATGGTATTAGGTACTTACAAAGAAGCTGTAGCAGCTAGATCCACTGATAAAAGAATTCAGGAAGTAGCTCAAGACGGTGGTATTGCTTCTGCATTACTTATTTATGCATTAGAAAATAATATTATTGAAGGTGCTGTTGTAGCTGGAGACCCAGGTGATGACTGGGTTCCTATTCCAGAAATAGCTACTACCGCTGATGAAATTCTTTCAGCTGCTGGAACTAAATATTCAATGTCTCCTAATGTATGGGGAATAAAAGAAGCAGCACGTCAACATGGTATTGAATCAATCGGAACTGTTGTTACTCCTTGTCAAATGCAAGGTATTAGAAAAATGCAGGCATATCCATTCTCTACAAGATTCATCGCTGATAAAATTAAATTATTAGTCGGTATCTTTTGTATGGAAAACTTCCCAATGGCTTCATTAGATACTTTTACTAAAGGTTTAATGGATGTTGATTTGGATAAAGTAACAAAAATGGATATTGGAAAAGGAAAATTCTGGATATACACTGAAGGCAGTGATGAACCTCAAGGTATTCCGATTAAAGCTACTCACGGATATGAACAAGCAGGATGTAATATCTGTAATGATTATGTCTGTGAATTTGCAGATATTTCAACCGGATCTGTTGGTGCTCCTGACGGATGGTCTACTGTATTAACCAGAACTGATGCTGGAGCAGATATTTTCTCAGCTGCAGTGGATGCTGGTTTAATTGAAACAAAACCTATGGATGATGTAAAACCTGGTCTTGGTTTACTTGAAAAATTAGCTAAAGGTAAAAAAGACAAAGGTAAAAAAGAAATAGAAAGAAGAGCAAAAATGGGAGTTATGACTCCTACTTATTACTAAATCTTCTTTTTATTTTTTATTTTTTTTATAAGGTTGTAACTGTACAGCCTTCTTTTTCAACAATTACTGTGTGTTCTTTTTGACTTACAAGACATCCTGTTTTTTCTTTAAGTGGATGGTATGGATAAATTGCCATTGCTTCTGATAATTGTTTTAAAGACACGTTCAGTCTGTTTTCTTTAAATTCTTTTGTTAACCATCTTCCGGAAAATGGTAAATAAGGGTAGTTATGTTTAATATTAGTTAATACGTTTTTAGTGTGTTTTAATCTAAATGGTTTGTTAGCTAAAAAAGAATAAATGTATGTTCCAGGAGCATCATTTACGAATCCAATTCCGTCAGTTGCAAATGGTTCAATAGCTACTGCCTGACCCTCTTCAAGGACAGTTTCATCATGGTTGTCTATATTCGGAACTGAAATCCCTGCATGCAGATTGTATTGTTCTAGGCTGTGTCCTGTAAGATTAGCTATTGGATTTAATTTATATTCGTTTATGGCTTCTTCAACAGCAGCACCAATTTCTCCTACAGTTACTCCTGCTCTAACAGTACTTATGGCTGCATCCAGTCCTGCTGCAGATGCTTCAATAATATCCTGCCTTAAATTTATTTCGTCCTGGGTAAAACGTTCATCTAAATTTTTCCCAGGTGCCATTACTGTAATAGCTGAATCTGCAATATAACCGTCAATTTCTGTACCTAAGTCTAATTTAACTAAATCTCCAGCATAAATCATTGTTTCATCGTTTAATGGAGAAGTATAATGTGCAGCTACTTCATTTATTGATACATTGCATGGAAATGAAATTCCTGCTCCCTGTTTAATGGTTTCATTTTCTACAAATTCAACTAAATCGAGTACTAATGTTCCTTCTTTAATCATTTTTGAGGCTTCTTTTCTTATTTGGGAAAGAATTTTACCTGCTTTTAAATAAGAATCAATCATCTTAACAAACCTTTTTTTAATTATAATAATATTTATATACTTTATTTTATATTAATTATTAATATACTAAATTAATATGGAGGCAATTATGGATATTCCAACAATACCTGACCAACTTTTTATTTTGATTATATTGGTTATAATAGCTTTTGTTGTGATTATTGTTGCTGTTCAATGGAAGAGTGTTGCTAAATCTAAAACTTCTATAGTACTTCTTGAAAAAGAAATAGAACTTAAGAAGATGTCAATGATTGAAAAAGATATTGAATCTAAACGTTTAATGGATAATCCAATTCCATTACCTCAAGAGCAACAAGACAGCCTTTCAGCTATAAGACAATCAACAACACAAGTAAGAAGTGAAGTTGGTTACTTGCACAGTGAAATTAATGAACGTTTAGCTCGCCTAGAAGCACAGACTGAACAGAAAAAATTAGAAAAAATGCTTAAAGAAATCGAAGCTAAAGAAGCTAAACTCAAAAAACAATAAGGTGATATTATGGGTCCTATTGATGTTGTTGCAATTGTAATTTTAATAGTAGCTATTTTAGTTTTAGTTTATTACTATTTACAAAATAATCCCGCATCTGTTCAGAAATTACGTAATTATGTTCCAGCTACTGCAGATCCGCATATGGGTGAAATATTGCAAAATGATTCTGACTATGATGATTTGTCTAGAGAAAAAGACACAGTTGAAGAGTCTAAAGAAGAATCAATGAGTAAAAGAATTAAAATTAAATTAAGTGATATTGATATGTCTGGATTAAATACTGATGCTTTTTCTAATAAAATCGATGCTTTTTTAGATGAAAAAAGCGAAGAATTAATTCAAAGCTGGTCTTTAGCTACTACTAATGATTTAAAAGACCTTGAAGACAGATTTGATAAAACCACTCAATCTGTTGATGATTTAGAAAAAAGCTTTAAAAAATTCAAAAAATCTTCTAAAGCTTTCCAAAAAGAGACTGAGGAAAAATTAGAAGAAATTGATAAAAGAATTAAAAGTTTAGAGGATAATTAATAATTATCTTCATTTTATTTTTATAGAAACATTTATATAGTGTGTTTCATATATTATATATTGTAGTTTTAAATTACTATCTTTTTATTCGTATAGCAGGGTGGGGTAGTCTGGTGATCCCGCGGGGCTCATAACCCCGAGATCCCTAGTTCAAATCTAGGCCCTGCTACTTTTTATAAATATGGCAAGTTAAAGACAGCTGTTGGTTTTTTAACTAAGGAAACTCCGCCCATCGTTACAGACTATGGCGTTGAAAAACGTATACTGAGAGGTATGACTCTGGAGCAGAAACGACACGTCTTTTAATGGTTGACTATGATATTTAATTGAGGACATTGAAAGAATCGGTGAAACGGCCATTCCATAGGATGCAAGAACAAAAAATGCTGATGACTACTGTAAGAGGCAAAAGTAGTTCGCTAAGATGAATGCTGTTAAACAGAAGGTGGGTTACTCTTAACATGCCATTAATATTTATTTTTAGTTTTTTTTATTTGGATGAAATTTGATTTAATCTTTTTTTAGCTATTTTTTATTTTATGTATGAATTATTAACATTTTTTAATAATCTTTAAGATAATTTATAAATTAATTTTCATTTTATTGTTTTTTAGTTATTCAAAACTTTAGCAAGTTTTATATATTGTAAAGTATTATTTACAATTATAGTAATTTATAATAATATTGCTATACTTTTAAAATAATTAATTGGAACAGGGGGTGAAAAGATTAAAAGGTTAAATAAAAGTGCATTTATTATTTTTTGTCTATTATTAATGTTTATTATGACAATGGGCATAGTATCTGCGCAGGATGTTTCTAACAACGAAACAATAGTTAGTAATGATGTTCTAGGGGATGTTATAGGTGTTAGTGTAGATGAAGTTAGCAATATTTATTATACTGATGTAATTTCTGCTAATGCTGGAGACAGTAGTATTGATATTCATACTAAGGATTCTTATAATCCAACTACAAAAACCTGGGTTGAAGACGGAGTGGATTTGGCAGGTGTTAATATTACAGTTTTGGATTCATCAAATAATCTAGTATTTGCTGGTAAAACTGGTGCTGGGGGTGCTTATTCAATTGGTAATTTAGCTGCTGGCAATTATAAAGTTCAACTTAGCTATTCTACTTATGAGACTCACACAGAAAATGTAAATCTTGGAAGTCATTCTTCTGTTTTAGTTAATTACATGTTTGTTCCAGATATTATGCTTTTAGTATCTTATGAATCACACTCAGAAAAAGTAGACTATTTAATGAGTTTATCTAAAAGGGTTGCATATATAAGTACAACTGACTATGACAAGACTAGAGAATGGTTATTAGAGTATGCTAACTTCGTGCATGTTGATATGTTTGCTGAAGGTTCATATAGTCTTTTTACTTCTCAGGTGTTAAAGAATTTGTTAAGCTCTTCACCAGCTAATGCAAAATATAATGTTGCTTATACTTTTGGTGTTTATAATGATGAAATAATTAAGAATATAGGTATTCATTTTGTAGGAGCAAGTGCAGCAGATAATTCTTACAATACTGTTGAAAATACATATATAGGTTCTTATTTCCAGGCTCAGGATATTAATAATTCTGATGTTTTAAAATCAAACATGGAAAATTACTTGAAATATGTTTATTATTTAATTAATCCTCAAAAATACACAAATCCTACACTTCAGGAAGGTGGGGCTCCCCAATTAAGTCCTGAATGCGGTATTTACCATCCGGATTTTGGAATGTTTTCTGTAGTTCCAAAAGCCAGTGAAATTAATCAGTGGATTCTATCACATCCTGGATATAATGATGATAAAAAGGGAAGTTTAAATTGGATGACTGGAGAATATGAGCAGTGGATGAAAACTGAATTGAATCCTGCAGAATTGTTCAGACAATTTGAAAACAAATATATGAATATGAAAAATCCTGAAACCAAATTCATAGCTATTGCTTCTTACTACTGTGGTGGAAGTGTTGTGGATGCTTTGATTAGAACTTATGAAGCAAATGGTAGATCTGCTTTTAATATATTTAAAACAGGTATTACTCCATCAATGTCTTCAATTTTATTAACTCTTACTCAAACTTCTCAAATTGGTATATCAGCTATAGCTTCATTATACAGCTGGTCTCTAGATTATGGTAAAGGATCTGCTGAAGATGATTTGGTTAAAATTAATTTAACTGTTGTTAAAGGTTTGGTGGATATTTCTCAAACCAGTTTTGACAGTGAGCTTGGTGCTCAAATGGAGTGGACATTTTCAGTTTCTATTCCTAGCTTTGAAGGAGTCTTTGGTCCTGTTATTTTATCATATAAAGATAATATGGGTAAAGTACATGTTGTGCAGTCAGGTATAGAAAAAATGGTCAAAATGACTACTGGATGGGCAGATTTAAAAGATATGGATAATTCTTCCAAAGTTGTGTCAGTTGTTTTGTACAATTATCCGCCGGGTAAAGCAGAAATTGGTGCATCTTATTTAGATGTTTTCCAAAGTGCTCATGATATACTTGAGCATTTAGCTGATGCGGGATATGATATTGGAATGGATAAGTCCGACATTCCGTCTGTTGATGATTTGTCTGATTTAATAATTGAAATGGGTAACAAAGGTACCTGGGCTCAAGGTTTGTTAAATCAGTATGTTGAAAAATATTGGAATCAGTTAATGGAACATCATCAGTTGATTACATTAGATGAGTTTTATAACTTGACTAAAGATATGAATCAAACATTGTATAAGCAAATGGTTGACCGTTGGGGTGCAGGTCTTGGAGAAATAATGGTATATAATAAGACATATATTGTAATTCCAGGAATGTGGTTTGGTAAGGTATTCATCACTTTCCAACCAAGTAGAGGTTGGGAGGAGATTCAAAATTATCACGATTTGACATTGCCGCCTCATCAGCAATATGTTACCTTTTATAAATGGTTAGATAAGACTATTGGTTGTGATGCAATTATTAATTTAGGTACTCACGGTACTGTAGAGTGGTTACCTGGTAGAAATATTGGTGTTCATGAAGGTGACTGGACATTTGAGTTAACATTAACTCCTACTATATATCCATATATTGTATCAAACCCTGGGGAAGCTATGGTAGCTAGAGATAGGATAGGTTCTATGATGATCACTCATATGACTCCTGCAATGGTAATTTCAGAGTTATATGGTAATTATACTACATTATCCAATTACATCGACCACTATAATGAACAAGTAAAAAATAATGTTTCAGCTAATGCAGAGGCTTATAAAAAGTTAATTTTAGAATTAGCTCCTACTTTAGGTTTTGACAAACCTGCTGATGGTCAAAAATTTGATGATTGGCTTGAAGGATTACATAATTACTTGGATAGTATGGCAGAAGATTTCAATACTTTCGGTTTACATACTCTTGGTAAAGTTTTAAATGGAACTGAACTTGTTGAAGAAGTTATTACAATAACAACTTCAAGAACTGATGTATATACTCAAATATTGCATCATATTTATCCAGAATTAAAAAATAAGGATTACTATGATGATATTAAAGGTGACCGTCAGTATGAAGGTCAAAAATTAGTTGTAATTAACTGGTTCAGGTCATTTGTTGAAAATCTTGTAAATGGTACAGCTAGTGTTGATAAATTAGCTGAAATGGATGAGTTTAAAGTTTATAACAAATCTTCTGGCTTATATGAATCATTAGTATTTGCTTCAAAAGTAATTTCTCAAATACAAAACAATAATGAATGGAATGCATTGTTAGCAGCATTATCTGGTAGTTATACTACTGCAGGTTTGTTTGCAGATCCTGCTTATAGTGATTCAATACCTACCGGACATATTGGTCACAGTTCTGATGCTTCAAAAATGCCTTCTAAAGCAGCTTATGAGTCTGCAGTAAATGTTGTAGATTTGCTTCTTGCAAATTATTATGAAGAACATGGAAGCTGGCCTGAACTTACTGCTTTAATATTGTGGGGTACTGAAATATTAAGGACTGAAGGTATTGGTGTTGCAGAATTTATGTATTTCCTCGGCTGTAAACCGACATGGTCCAGATCTGGAGACATTACTGGTGTTGAGTTAATTCCAATTAATAATTTAACTGTAAAATTAAGTAATGGTTCAGTGGTAAACAGACCTAGAGTTGATGTATTTGCAAGTATGGTTACAAGTAATACTAATTGGATTAAATTAATGTTAACAGCTGTTAGTTTAGCTTTAAATTCCACTGATGATGATGTTTCAAACAACTTCCTGAAAAAGCATTATGCTGAAAATCCGATGACTGATAGGTTATTTGGTCTTCCTGGTGCTGTTTTGGAAGGTACTGGTATGAATTCTCTTATACCAAATACTGCAAACTGGAATATCACTACAATTAATTCGGATTTAGCGGATATTTATCTTAGCAGAGTATCTTATTCCTGGACTCTTGATGAACATGGTAATATCGTAATTAACAACGAAAGGAAAAACTATGAATACTTGCTTGGTAAAGTTGATTTGATTACTCAAAACTTTGATAGTACTTGGAGATTCTTCGATTCTGATGATTACTATGATTGGTTTGGTGGTTTATACAATGCAGCTAAACAGTTAGGTGCTAAACCTGACACTGCATTTGTAGATATAAGGAATAAAAATGACTATATTAGTAGAACTTACGATGAAGAGCTTGAATTTGAAATTCGTAGTAAAATATTAAATCCATTATATTATAATGCATTATTCAGTACACGTGCAGGTTCATTATCCTATGCTGCTCAAATGCAAAATTTATATGGTGGTTTGATTGTAGCTAATAAGAATTTAAACACTCAATTAGGTAATGAAATAGCTAATACTTATTTGGGTCTTGCA
Source organism: Methanobrevibacter smithii ATCC 35061 (assembly GCF_000016525.1). NCBI lineage: Archaea > Methanobacteriati > Methanobacteriota > Methanobacteria > Methanobacteriales > Methanobacteriaceae > Methanobrevibacter > Methanobrevibacter smithii. Next base: position 1,094,694 of record NC_009515.1, on the reverse strand, counting down.
AGTGGTGTAGGTAATGTTGCTCAAGCAGCTGCTTGGCAATCTATGGCTGCATGGATGATGTATTTAAATTATCAAGGTAAATGGGATGCTAGTCCAGACATGGTGACTAAATTAGCAGATAATATGATTCAAATGGCTATTCAGTATGGTGTTGCTTGTTGTCACCACACATGTAAGAATTTGGATTTCAACATGAAACTTATACAGTCTAGTTCATTATCTTCTGCTGATAAAGCTAAGTATTCTCAAATATTGGCTCAAGCTACATTAACTGATCCTCTTTACAAAGATGACAGTAGCTCTGATAGTTCTAATCCTGATGATTCAAATGGAGATACTTCAGATACTGATGATAATAATAATGACCAAGTCTTGGTAAATGGAACTACTAATAATGATCAAAGTGGCAGTGGTGAAGCTGGTGGGGCAACTGCGGCGGGATTAGATACTTCTGTTGATCCGGCTGATGCAAAAATTGCATCACCTCAATCTAAAGATGCTTCTTCACAATCAGATTCATCTAAAGGTCAATCTGGAGCTACTGCTCATGAAATTTCTAAAAGTTCTGCATCTAAATCTGCAGCTGGTCAATCAAGTACTCCTGTTGTACTTATTATTGCAGTAATCTGTTTGATTGCAATATTTGTCGTCGGGTATGCTAGAAACAAACACGAAAACGATGAAGATGATTATTAAATCATTCTTCATTTAATTTCTTTTTTTATAGTAATTTTTAAATATTTTCCCTTACCATAACTTTAATTATAATGTATTTTTTGCAAGGTATACTTTATTGAACTTTGCTTAAATTATATTTAATATAATTAATGATGTGATATAAAATGGTAAAAAATATTAAATTTTCTTTAATTTTATTATTATTGATTTTTGTATCTCTCGGAGCAGTTAGTGCTGCTGAAGATGTTAATGCAACAGTTGATGATAATATAATTTCAGATAGTATGGTATCTTATGAGCCAGTTAGTTATAATTACTATTCTGATAGTGGTGTTATAGCTGCACCTGCGTCTCATACAGTAAGTTCATCTAATTATGGTACTTATTTTGACGAGAATGGTACTCTCAAATCATCTTCTGTTAATTCTGGAGATACTATGAGTTTGGATGGAACTTTCAGTGATAAAAAATTTATTTTAAATAAACCTTTAAATGTTGTAGGTACATCAACTAATAAAATGCAGGATTGTACTGTGGTTCTTTTAAAAGAATCCTCTGGAAGTAGCGTATCTAACTTAAATATTGCAAATAAAGGTACTGATATTCAGGGAATATTCCTTAATGAGGCTACCAAATGTAATATTTTCAATAATAAAATAAACAATTCCGGTCCAAGTTCTTTCCCTATTGCTTTAAATCCGGGTTCTAGTTATAATAATATTACAAACAATGTATTAGCTACTTATGGAGCAACTTATGGGCATGGTTCCAGGTCTACTTCTTTAATTGTACTTGGTGGTGCTCATTACAATTACATAGCTGATAATTATTTATACACTGATGATGCAAATGGAATTTATTTGTCCAGTTATGGTGGGGGAGCTTTTGTTGGAGCTATATCTAATTATAATGTTATTTTCAACAATACTATAAAAGCAACTGTTCTTCCAACTTCCTGGAATTATGCTATCCAGCTTATGGGAAATTATAACAATGCAAGTTCCAATACTATCATCGGTAATTACAGATCCATTTCTTCTACTGGTGTAGGTACTATTGTAACTGATAATAAAATTATCAATGCTACAGGTAAAGATTTCAACACTAATGAAACTGTAGGTGGGGACTATGCAATTGCTGTAGGTAATTCCTCTTTAGTTTCCAATAATATAATTCAAAATGCATTACTTATGGGTGCTGGAATTCTTGCAGGAGATTATTCCAATGTAACTGATAATGTTGTTGACATTCATGGTAACGGTTATGGAATTCAGGCAGAAGGTAATTATATTTCAATTAAAAATAATAATGTAACTACCAATACTTCTGCAGGTATTTTTCAAATGGGTAAATATGATTATTTAACTGTTACAAATAATAATATAGTTTCCAATACTGGTGTTGGTGTTTTACTTAAAAAAGTGTCCAGCACTAAATTCCCTGCAAATATTGTTATTACAGGTAATGACATAACTACCACTAATAAATATGCAATTGATGCTGCTGAAGCAGATAAAGATACTTACACAATTTCAAACAACAAATGTCATGGTTCTTTAATATTAACTCCTGAAGGAGCTGTAGATCCATCAAAACCGGTGTATGTTTTTAATGGTACAATTTACACAGTTACGGAAAGTAATTATTCTAGTTTCTTTGATGAAAACGGTAATTTAAATTCAGCTATTAAAATGAGAGATACTTTAAACTTTGTTGGAAACTTTAACAATAAAATAATGCTTATTACTGAAGGTATTAAAATCCTTGGTAAAAATGCTGTTTTTACTGATTCAATGTTTAAAGTAACTACAAATCATGTATGGATTGAAAATGTAACTATCATTAATAAAAACTCTTCTTCTTTAAATAGATGGGGAGTTAATGTAGTTGATACTAATCAGGTAATGATATTAAACAATAATATTAGTGTTGTTGATCCGAATGCAGCATATGCTATTTATATTTACAGATCAGGTAATGTTGAAGTGGTAAATAACACTCTTTACTCTCACGGTAATTATTTAACTTACACAGTTCTCGGATATGGTGCAGAAAATTGTGCTATTTCTGGAAACGTAATTAATACTTTAGGAACTGGTGAATTACATTTATATGAAGCTTCAAAATGTATTGACGGTAAAAATGATGTTAAAGAAATTTTCAGAACCTATGGTATTTTAATGATTTATTCTTCTGACAATGAAGTATTAAACAATAATGTAACTGTTAAATCTTTAGTAAATCAACCTAGAGCTACTGTTAATGGTAATTTTTCCACTAATTCATTAGTAGGTATTGATTTCTACTTTGATTCAAGTAACAATATTATTTCTGGAAACAATATTCATGTTGAAGGAAAAGACAATTATTTATATGGTATGGGCGTAATTGGATCTGAAACCGGTTCAGGATCTTCTAAATATTCTTCAAATAATAAATTCGTTGACAATAATGTGGAAGTTATCGGAAATTATTTTGCAACAGGTATTATAGCAGGTTATAATTCAAAAAATAATTTAATTAAAGATAATGATGTAAAAATTTCAGCAGATAATGTAAATTATGGTATTACTTTAGAATTATCTCAATCTTCCACTATTGTAAACAATAAAGTTAATGCAGCTGCAGAAGTTATTTATGGAATGGAAGCTTATTCTTCCAACAACAATAAAATTTCCGGAAATATTATTTCTGGAACTGGAAATATGGTTTATGGATTTGCAGGTTATGCATCAAGTAATAATGTTATTTCCAATAATAAAATAACTTCCAATGGTAATGGTAAAGCAATTTCATTTAAAAATTATGATTCAATTAAAGAAGGAAATGCAGGAATTCGTTTTGTAGCTATTTCAACTGGTAATATAATAGATAATAATGAAATTGTATCTAATGTAGGTTATCCTGTAGATTTAGATACTAAATCTGTTAACAATACTATTACTAACAATTACTTGGTTGGAAAAGAAGGCAGTGGAAATGACGGTGTAAATAATAGTAAAAACAATATTGTCAACAATAATTACAAATATATCTTTGAAAATGTTGTATTTGCAGATGTAACTGTATCTTATTTAGACAATGCAACCATTAAAATAACTGCTAAACTTCCATACACCGGTGGTCTTGCAGCTCAAGCAGCATTCTACATAAACGGTGTAAAAATTGGAAGTGCTGTTTTCAATGATGGTGTCGCTACTTTAAAATATCAATTAAATGAGTCCTATGTTCCTGGATATTACTCAATTACTGCTGTTTTATCTAAAGTTAATTATAAATCAGTTAATGCAACTGCTAATTTAATTGTAACTAAAGGAAAATTAAACATTAAAGTAGATGAAGTAATTGGAAAAGCAGGTAATAAAGTTTATTTCACAGCTACTGTTAAAAATGTTTTAGGCAATGGCGTAAGTGGAATTACTGTTGAATTCTTCACTGATGGAAGATATGCTGGAAAAGCTGTAAGTGATGAAAACGGAATAGCTAAATTTGTTTATGAAATACCTAAATCTTTCACAGGATCACATCCAATATCTGCCAATGCTAGTGAAAATAATTACTACTTAGGCAGTTCTGCTACTTCAAAATTAACTATCGGAGATATGGTTTATACTGTAATTTCAGCTAAAGATGTTGTAATGTATTATAAAAACGGAACCCGTTTAGAAGGAACTCTTAAAGATTTAAACGGTAATGCAATTGCTGGAGCTGATGTAAAAATAACTATTAATGGTGTAACTTACACTAAAACCACTGATAAAGATGGTAAATTCTCAATGGGTCTTAATTTAGTAGCTGGTGAATATTCAGTTTACATCAAATTTGATTCCAATGCTAAACAGTGGGGCAGTGATGCTGAAGTAAATGTTTTAATAAAATCTACTATTTCAAGTAGGGATGTTACTAAAATGTTTAGAAACGACACTCAATATTATGCTGTATTCTATGATGGGCATGGTAATTTATTAAAAAATACTGAAGTTAAATTTAATATTAATGGTGTATGGTATACTAAAAAAACCAATGCAGTCGGTACTGCTGGTTTAAATATTCAGTTATATCCTGGCAAATACATTATTACAGCTGTTGGTCCTAATGGAGAACAGAAAGGTAACACAGTTACAGTTTTATCTTTACTTACTGAGAACCATGATCTTGTAAAATACTTTAAAAATGCATCTGCATATTCAGTTAAAGTAATTAAACAGGATGGTAGTGTTGCAGGAGCTGGTGAAAAAGTAACATTTAATATCAACGGTGTATTCTACACTAAAACAACTGATGCAAATGGTGTAGCTACTTTAGGAATTGGTTTACTTCCGGGAGACTATATTGTTACTGCAATATACAAAGACTGTATGGTTTCCAATAAAATTACAGTTAAAAATGTAATGTTTACTGATAATTTAGACATGAAATATAATGACGGCAGCAAATTCACAGCTACATTAATTGACGGTCAAGGTAAACCTTATGCAAATCAAAATATAACATTTAATGTTAATGGTGTATTCTATAATAAAGTAACTGACAGTAATGGTATTGCTTCTTTAGGTATCAGATTATTGTCCGGTAAATATATTATTACTTCTATCTGGGAGAATTTACAAATTGGAAACACTATTACTATTAGACAATAAGTAAATAACTTTTATTTACTTACTTTTTTCTTTTTTTGAATATTATTAATATTTTTTAATTGTTTAATTGGCTCTTTCAAAAACTTGTGTGATTTTTTTCTTTTTCATTGTTTAAATTCCAATAATTTAGTTTTAGCATGAATCTGGCTAGAAGTCCTTGTTCTATTTTCATTGTTCTTTTTATGTGTTTTGGGAATACTTTTTGGAAGATATTTTCGATTTTATTGTTTGTTGATGGGATGTTCGTGTTTTCCAGGTGTGTCGTTAATTTTTTGAAGTAAGGAATGATGAATTTCCAAAGAATTTTGTTTGTGAACTTGTTTTTTGTATATTTTTTGTTTATTAATTCGTTTCTAAGTTCTTTAGCAGTATTTAAGTCTTTTGCATCCAATATTTTATAAATGTCCTGTTTTAAACAATTTAATATGTCTTTTTCGTCTTCAGATAATGGATTTTTGTCAAAGTAATCTTTAAATCTTTTGTTTACTGCTTGTTTCACGTGAAATTTGCAGAAATGGTGTTTTACTTTTAATTTATCGATGGCTTCACGATATTCGTGTTTTAAGTCTGTGCCTATTGATATTTTTTTCTGATTTCTTAGAGATTCGTTTAAAAATTGATAAATGGTCTTAGAATCTTCTGATTCGACCAATTTAACGGAAACGAGAGTATTCAATTTAACGTCGAATAAGGCTAAAATATAGTTCCATTCACCATTAATTTTAACCCAAAGACTATCAAATAAGTAATATCTAGAATAAGTCCAATTATCATAGTTAAATTGATAATTAGAGTTCAATAAGATGTTTTCAATGCTTTGATGTGAGATTTCAATGTTATGTTGTTGTTTTAAATCAAATCGTATTTTATGGAGCCCTGCTCCATAAATTTGATATAAATTCTCAATACATTCAATAACAGGCAATGTAATATTTGAATTAGAATAAACAAGAGATAATAAATCAGTATAAAAGACTTTACCGCATTTTATGCACTTATATTTTTGAATAGTGCAAATTTGTTCTCCAATTCTTAAAAAAATAAGTTTACGTTCATAAGTACCATTTTTAACAGCATTATGTGATTTACAAGATGGACAAATTGCAACTCTATTCTCAAAATGTATTTTACCTCTTTTTTCCAATCTGATAAGATTATTCTCAATATTTTCGCAACCAAATCGATAAAGATCATCAAATTGACGGAATTCAGAAAACTCAGGAACAAAATCGAAAAGTTTAAATTGTTTTGACTCCATAAATTCATATGGAGCTTTTATTTTGATACTAGACATATTAATATATTAGCTCCACTTAATATATTAATTTTACTGCTTTTAAATTAAAAATAAAGAAAAAATAGAACGAAAAAAATTCGTGACTCAAAAACTAGTGAAAATTCAAATCACACAAGTTTTTGAAAGTGACGTTTAATTAACTTTTCATCAAATTTTTATATTATTTGTTTTTATTCAGATATGCTTTTTAAAAATTGTATAAAAATTTAAATATATATCATGTCAGATATTTATAACATAGTCAATTTAATAATATTTTTATTCTATTTTGTTGGACTATAATTTTATTTAATTAATTTAAAGGGAGGTGAAAATATTAAAAAACAGGGTATGTTGATTTTGGTAATGATTTGTTGTTTTATTTTATCATTAAGTGCAGTTAGTGCAATAGATGATACTGATAATTCTACAATTGTTTTGGAACAGAATGACAACGTAATTATTAACCATGAATCTAATAATTTGGATATTGGTAATCAGGATATTGTTTTAAGCCCAATTATTGGCGGCAAAACTATTGAAATTACTCAAAATAATTATGATAATTATTTCTACAAATTCAATGGTCAAATCAAAAATGAATCAGGAATTGTAGCTGGAGATACTTTAAAAATAGGCAATATATCTGATAGAGGTTTTGTTATTGATCGTCAGTTAACTTTAATGCCTTTAGATAATACTTCTAAAATTTCAAATGGATTTATTCATTTAGTTAAAGGTAGTGATGGATCTACAGTTTCAGGACTTACAATTAACAATACTAAAGGTGCATTATCTATTAATGGAATATATGTAGGTCAGTTACATGGTATTTGGATAACTAAATCTAACAATAATACAATTGTTAACAATACAATTAGAATAGCTAATGCTGCAGGTGTTTATGCAATGCCTATGGGATGGTCTAGCTATAATAGAATTATTGGTAATGATATGAGTACTTACATTACCTGTGTAATGGTTATGGGTCAATGTCATTATAATATAATTTCTAAAAATAAATTGGAAACTCTGGATTATAATGATTTGATAGTTAGTAATCTGATTTACTTTAATCCCTTTGGACATGCAGATTATGGTGGATCACCGTTATGTTTAGGTAACGTTATTTCAGATAATTACCTTAAAGCATTTTGTAATGGAGCAATGTCTATTGTGTTACAGTTGGTTTATGAAAACCATATCAACACAACTATTGCTAATAATACTATTATTCGTGGCAGTTATGGTATTAGCTTATATTCAGATAATGCTACAGTATATAATAATACTATTATAGAAAGCAGTATTTCAGTTTCTGCAATGGGTAAGAATATATCTGTTACCTATAATAACGTAACTGGAACTAGTCAGGGTAATGGTATTTTAGTTAATGGTGAAAAAGGATATTCTGCTATTGTTGCACATAATAATGTAACATTTACAGATATTTATTGTGCTATCGGTTTAAGTAATTATACTGAAGCTTTTAACAATACTGTTAATATTAAGAATTATGGTGTAGGTATTAGTATCACTGATAATTGTTCTTATGTTCATGATAATAAAATTAAAGTTAATCATGATAATGCTATTACATTTATTGGATGTAACAATACTATTTCAAATAATATGGTTGATACTCATGCTGTAGGTATATCTGTAACTTCCACATCAAATGTCATGAGATATTATTATAATAATATTTTAAACAATGTTATTCGCAGTGAAAGTTATGGTATTTCTATTAAAGGTTTAATCTATAAAACTACCATATCAGGTAATGTAATTGAAACTAATGCTAGTGTTGGTATCTACAAAGAGATTACTGATGAACTTGCAGACAATAACTCTGACAACATGATTAATGGGGTTATTTATGATGCAACAGCTTTAGTTATTAATGATGACAATTTCTACAAATACTTTGATGAAAGAGGTTATTTGAATTATACTTTTGAAGCAAATAAGACTAAAGTAATCTTCTTTACATTCTTATCTAACAAGGATGTATTCATAACAGAAAAAATCAATATTATTAGTAATAAACAAAGCAATCTTTTATTTAATGTTACTATTTCATTAAGTGGAGATGCTAGCGGATCATTAATTCGTGATTTTAATTTCTATAATATGAATAAAGAAGCTATAGTCTTAAATGGTGTAGATGATGTTTCGTTATCTAACAATAATATTACATTAATGTTGAAGGATAAAAGTCCTGCTAATTCAGCTATTTCAGTTGTTGATGTATGCAATGGCATAATTCTAAAAAATAATAATATTTATATTAATTCAAAAGCTGCTTATGCTTATGGTATTAGTATGCCTGCTTATAATCCTATAAGATTAACTTATAATAAAGTAATGTCTTCAGGATTTAGAATTTCCGGAAATACTATTATCATGATTGGTACTGGTGTAACTGAAGCTATTTATGCTGATGTTTTAACTGAAAGTGAAATTATGGGAAATAATATTAACATTATTTCTGATGGTGCAGCTTACGGTATAGCAAGCTGTAATGTTATTGGCAGTCCCCATGATTTGAATATTTCTAATAATAATATTGTTATTCATTCTAAGGATATGGCATATCTCATCGAGTTGCATAAAAATTATAATGTCACTTTTGTGAATAATTATCTTTATGGTAATTCTAACGGTGTTTATGGTATTGGCACATATATGTCAGACAACATTTCTATTATAAACAACACTTTCAATATCTTTGGTGGTAATTTATCTAAAATTACTGAAATTCATGATATATTAGGTATTGGACAAGGGGCTATTGGATTAATTAAATTTACAAATAATACAAATATTACTGGTAATTTAATTTATGCTAATGTAACAAATCCAATATTTGTTGAGAATAATACTTCTATTGTTGAGTTAGGTGTTACTTATTATGTTATTGATGATAATAATTGCGGAATATACTTTAATGATACTATAAACTCTAAAATTATTAAAAACAATGATGTGTTGCTACTTAATAATTTAACTAAAGGTCAAACTTTAAGTATTGATATTCCAGTTAATATCACATATTATAAAGAAAATGTAAGTTCAATTGTTAACCTGATTCTTAATAGTGGTGCTTCATCAGTTAATATTACTAATTTAACTTTAATTAACTCTACATTAACATTAAACAATGTTTCTAAAGTTTATATTAAAAATAATAATTTAACAAACTCTAGTGTAATTGTTGTTGGCGGTATGGGTAATTATGTAATTAATAATAGTTTATCTGGTGGAAAAAGTAATGTAATGATTAAATTACTTGATACTTCTTCAAATCATATAATTTCTAATAATATGACTTTCAGCAATCTTGAAAATGTTGTAATTATTAAAAATTCTAAAGATAATGAAATTGCTTATAATAATATGTCAGGAATAGCTGATAAGGTTGTTTATTCTGTTGATTCTGGATATACTAACTTTAATCATAATAATTTAACTATTAGTGGCTTTTCCATATTTGGATATTATGCTTATAATTCTGCATATGATTCAATAAAATACAATGATATAATCATTACTGGAAATTCAAGCGTTACTAATCAATCAGCTGTCTTCTTTACTGGCAAATCAGTAAGTAATACTGTAGCTCATAATAACATATTTTCTTATTCATTGAAAGGAGATGATTATGCAGTTATGATTATAACTAATGAGAATTTGTTTAATAAAGTTATAAACAATTATCTTATTAGTGGTAATGGATCTAAACGTGCAAATGCAGCTGTTTATGCATTGCATGATTTGGTTATAGATAATACTCCATTTGCACTTTATGTTGCAATTGGCGGTAGTGATACTGCAGGTGATGGTAGTAAAGAGCGTCCTTATGCTTCTCTGGCTTTTGCTTTAGGTAAATCTTTAAATCATTGTGTAATTTACTTGCTTGATGGAACATTTAATGATTCTAATCTTGTTATTGATAAAAATATTACTATTTTAGCTATTAATCCGGGTAAAGTATTTATTGATGCAAATAATAGTCAGTTATTTACTATTTTAACTAATGGTACTTTAACAATAAATGGATTAATTGTATCTAATGGACATAATGTTAATGGAGGTTCATTATTTGTTAATAATGGTACTTTATACATTAATAATTCAATAATTTGCAACTCTTCTGCTTATTTTGATAATAGTAATCCTGATTTCATAAATAAAACTGTAGATGACAGAGGCAAGGAGTACTGGTATACTGTTGACTGTAAAAATACTGGATTAGGTGGAGCTATATTAAATTACGGTAATTTAGTTATTAATTTAACTGAATTATCTGGAAATTATGCTCATAGAGGTGGAGCTATAGCGGACTTTGGTAAAACTACTATTCTTTCATCAGTAATTCGTGATAATAAAGGTGTTCATGGTGGGGCTATTTACACAGATTCATCTAAATCTTTTACAATTAATAATACTGTATTTTACATGAATGTTGCAGTTCTTAATTTGGATCATTGTATGCTTGAAAGGTATTCTACCGGATGGTCTATTGATGAAGGTGTTCGTTATGAACACAGATCAGTATGTGAAGTTCCTTTAGGTACTGGTGGAGCAATATTTAACAAAAATACTGTTTTAGAAGTTGCTAATTCAATATTTGATCATAATAATGCTTATAAAGGAGGAGCTATTGGAACTATTTCAAATTATGGTGAATATTCAACATATAAACCAAAAGCTTCATTGAACTTAACTAATTGTTCTTTTACAAATAATGTGGCTAATTCCACTATTGAAGGTAATAATTCTAACTTGAATTCTTATGTTTATAGGAATTATGGTGATGGTGGAGCAATTTATGGAACATTTGATAAATTCACTCTTAAAGATTCTATTGTCCGTTATAATAAGGCAGTAGTTAATGGTGGAGCATTATCTGTTCAGGCAAATGATGGACGTATTGATGGTTGTATAATTACTGATAATCGTGCAGGAAGTAAAGGCGGTGCTTTAGACATATCTAATAACTTCCTAATTACTAATACAATTATAAGCAATAATTCTGCAAGTTATGGTGGAGCTATCAGTTACGGTTCATATGTTTACTATGGCCACACTCAGAATAATTTGAATATCTTTAATTCAACTATCTCTAATAATCTTGGTTTGGAATCAGGTGGGGCATTTTATTTAGGATCTGCTAATATGGTTATACATAATTCTAATATTGTAAATAACAAAGCACCTAAAGCTGAAAGTTTCAGTGTATATGACAGTTCACATTTATATGTTGATGCAAGGTATAATTACTGGGAATCTAATGGTAAAAAAGGAGTCCCAGATGATTCTCCTTTTAATTTAGGTGATAAAATTGTATTTAAGCCATTAGTCAGGTCAATTATTAATTGGGCTCCTACTGTAGTACCAGACAAGCCAAATGGAAATGGAACTGTTACTCCGGGAGGTAATGATAAGCCTGCTTCCGGCCCTACAGTGATTACTAAGACAAATCCTATTTGGCATACTGGTCCTCAAATTGGAGGCCAAGGTAAACCTGGTGGAAATACCGGTCCTGGTCCTTCCGGTCCTGGTGGTGGAATTCCTGGTCCTGGAAGTAATTTAGGTCCTGGCGGTGGTGGCCAATATGGTCCTAATGGTGGACCTGCTCAAGGTGGAAATCCTACTTCAAATCAGGGAGTTAATGGCAGTTCTAATGCTAATAGTTTAAGCCAAATAGATGGTGGTAATGCTAATGAAAACTTACTTACTGTAGGTTTGACTGCAAATGCAGCTTCTTCAGCTAGTGCTGGCGGATCTAGTTCATCTGATGCTGGAGAGTCTAGTTCATCCAGTTCCAGCAGTGATGATGTTAAAGCATATGAGATTGATGAAGAGGATGTAACTAAGCAATTAGACAATCCAAACACAATATTTACATTTATTGGTTTAATCATTATTCTTATAATCTGTCTGTTTATAGGTTATAAACGCAGAAAAGATAGGGAAAATGAATAATTAAACCTTCTTTTTTTCTTTTTTCTAATATTTTAGAAAGTTTTTTATACTTCTTTTTATTAAAAATAATAATATTATGGTTGATTTATAACCAAGTATAATTTAATTAAGAGGTGTTAATTATTTTTGTTAAAAAGAATGCATTTATATTCATGTTATTTTTGATTATATTGTCTTCAATAAGTTTAGCTAGTGCTAGTGATGATTTTAACAGTACTAATGTTGATGATAATGTAATTGTTGAAAATAACTATGATACAGACTCTATTATTGGAGATAATGGGGATAACAATGTTTATGTAAATCCTTCTGCAAATTTATCTATAGTACCTGATGGTAGTCAGGATAAACCATATTCTTCAATTGGTGAAGCAGTTAATATGGCTAGTGATAATTCTACTGTTATTCTTATGGATGGAATTTATAGCAGTCCAGGTGATTTAAACATTGAAATAAATAAAAATTTGGTAATTAAATCATTAACGGGCAATGTAACAGTTAATGGTAATGGACAAAGTACATTTTTTAATATTTTCGAGTCCAAATCATTAATTTTGGAAAATATTAACTTTGTCAATGGAAAAACAACTGAATATTCTAGTTATTATGGTGTTATTTACAATAAAGGATTTTTAACATTGTCAAATGTGGAATTTAAGAATATTAATTCTTTTATGGGAGTTATTTACAATGAAGGCGACTTAAAAGTTTATGATTCTAAATTTTCTAATTGTGTTGGTTCTAATTATGCGGATATGATTTTTAATTTGGGAGACTGTAGTGTTGTTAATAGTAAATTGATTATAAGCTATTCAAATAAGAATCCTGCAATTTATAATTTTCATAATTTATTTGTGAATAATTCTCAAACTTTTGGAATTTCTTCAAACCCTAATTTTGATGTTGATATTTTTAAAAGCATTACCATGACTGTTATTAACTCAAAAGTAGGGCAATTAGCATGTAATAATGGTACATTGGTAGTTAAAAATACAACTGCTGATGCGGGTTTTAGAGCAGAAAACTCTGTAGTTAATATAAGTGATGTGTACTTTAGAACTTCCGGTTATTCAGGTTTGTCTTCTCTATTTAATTCTGATGCAACTATTAAATCATCATATTTTGATAGCAGTATTAATATTGCTAATTCTAATCTTAATATAACTTATTCTGTGGTATTAGGCGAAATTTATGGTAATGGTGCTTATGCAAATAATGTTTCAGCAAATTATAATTGGTGGGGGGTAAATAAAGGACCTTCTCTTAAGTATGTTAAATCAGACACTAAATATTGGGTTGTAATGACTTTTGAATGTGATGAGTCTCCGATTAAAGTAGGTACTAATGCGGAGTTTAGGGCAACTTTAAATAAATATACTGATGGGGATTCCATGAAATATTTGGATAATCCTTCTTTACTTCCTCAAATGAGTGTTAAATTCGAGTCTCAAAATGGTAAATTTGATTATAGTAGTGGAACTTTAGTTAATGGTACATTTTCTAATTATTTAAGAAACAATAATGAAAGTTCAATTGTTTATGCTGTAATTAATTCTCAAAGATTAAGACTTATTGTCGGTACAGGATTAACTGATTATGATTGGTATGTTTCACCAACAGGACACAACGGGTTTGGTGATGGAAGTCATGATAATCCCTATAAAACTTTGGATCATACAATAGCTAAAGCATTAAATGGAAATACTATTTATTTGTTAAACGGCACTTATACAAATAATTGGAATTCAAATTTGGAAATTGTTAAAAATTTATCTGTTGTTGGTGTTGGTAATGTAATTTTAAGTAGGGAAAATGACCGTAATATATTCATAGTTAAAGAATGGGGTAGTTTGACTCTTAAAAATTTAAATTTTACAGTTAATTTAAAACAGTATTCTAATGAATTGATTATTGTTAAAGGAGGAAATTTAACAGTTTTAAATTCCAATTTCTATGATATCCGTTCTGTTGGTATTGTTTCAACAAGTAATGGTGTTCAAAATAACGGTAATGTATATGTGGACAACATCACTTTTAAAAACATTGTAGGTCCATTAATTAGAGGCGGAGCCAATATTACTATTAATAATATATCTGCTGAAAAATGCAGCAATATTTACACTTATAGGGGTATGGAAGCATACAATGTTTGTTTCCCTGTCTGGAATTATATTTCTATTTCCAATTCAGTATTTAGAAGCAATACTGTAGGTATTGTTAATTTAAATCCTACTATTTATTCTTCTTCATCTTCATTAGGTAAAAATATAGTTGGGGATTTATCTAAAAGTACTGTATTTGCATACATTACTAATTGTTCTTTTGTAGAGAATAATTTCATACCTGGTGATTATTATGCAAGTAATCGCATAGGACTTGGATTAGGACGCAGTGTTTATGGAACCTGTCATGGAGAAGTAAACAATTGTTCTTTTATTAAAAATAATGGTAGGTTAATTGAAGGGGCTGTTGTAAATAATTCTTTCTTTGATTCCAATACTGTTTGTTATGTAAGTGCTGATTTAATCAATAATTCTTATTTCTATAAAAATGACAATTCCGGTATAGGTAATCTGGATTCTACCTATTCATATAGGGGAATAGCTACTGCTAATGAAGTTTATTATTCTGTTTTTATTGAAAATAAAGCTGCTTATGGTGGTGCTCTTGCAGGTACTAAGATTGTTCATTATTCTGTATTTTTGAATAATTCTGCTACTTACGGAGGTAATGATATTTTTGTTTATGACGGTGAAGTTGATTATTCAAGTAACTGGTGGGGTTCTAATCAAAAACCTGATGGTAATAGGATTTTTGTACATATCGGATCTTTAACTCTTGATAATTGGGTAATCATGTCTTTAGATGCTGTTACAAACACTCATATTATTGCTGCTTTAAATAAATTAATTGATAATAATGGAAATATTAGTAGTTTGGATAAGGTTCTTCCAACTAGAGATGTTTATTTCTCATCAGATTATGGAATAATATCTCCACTTAACACTTCTCTTGTAAATAATAAAGCTGATGCATATGTTGTTCAAAATGAAACTACTGCTGACTTTAATGTTTATGCAAGGATTGATAATCAACTTTTAGACTTAACACTTAGAAATAATAACACTCAGTTAATAATGGATGATGTAGTAGTTTATGGAAACAATAATAATTATGAAATTACTTTAATTAATGTAAACGGTCATAGAATTTTCAATCAGGCTTTAACTGTTGTTATTACAACTCCAAATGGTGAAAAAGAGTACTTCACTTTAGTAACTGATGAAAAAGGCTATGCCAAGTTTGAGTTGACTTATCCTGTAGGGGTATATAACATATCTGTTTATTATGATGGTAATGGTTATTTTGAAGGGTGTAATAAATCTGCTCAGATTACTATTAGTCCATCTGTTACTTATTTGATTAGTTATAATTACACTTTTTATGGTAAAAATGTTAATTTTTATGCAGTTTTAACAAATGGACAGGTAGGAATTGTTAATCAAAGTATAACAATCACTATTATTGATTCTAAAGGAGGAACAAGGGCTGCTGTTATTACTACTGATTCTACTGGGCGTGCTGATGCACTATTAAGTTTGGATGTTGGAAAATATACTATTAAATGTGAGTATAAAGGTGACGGCTGGTATCTGCCAAGCTCTTCTGTATCTTATGTTGAAATCCGTCCTGTTAATTCAACAATTGAAGTGCCTGATGTTGTTTTCTATGGTGTTGGAAATGAGTATAATATCACTTTAAGGGATGAACACGGTACATTAATTAGAGGAGAGTATATTAAGGTTGTTATAACTCAGGGCAATTTGTCTGATACTTTTACTTTGCAAACTGGTGATGATGGAGTAGCCAGATTAACTATTAATTATCTTCCGGGTACTTATCAGATAACTGCCAGCTATGCAGGTGATGATGTTTACGGTTCTGCAAAAGGCAGTGGAACTATTACTGTTAATAAGGTTTTAACAGTTATTTCAGGTTTCCACTATAGTAAAATTCCATTAAATGGTGTTTATACTGTTGTTTTAACTGATATGTTTGGTCACAGAGTAACTAATGCAACTATAAAGTTAAATCTGTACAAAGGAGTTTTATTAAAAACTTATACTGGTGTAACTGATGGTAATGGAGAAGTAACTTTCCGTATTGCTCAAGGTGAAGGTACTTATTTAGCTACTTTTGATTTTGATGGTGATATATGGTATATTGATTCAACTGGTGCTGCTACTATTGTTGTTGATAGTCAAACTGCACCTGGTCAGGTTTCTATTAATGCAAGTGATTTTGTTCAGTATTATGGTGAAAATAGGTATTTTGTAATTTCTTTCAATGATACTAATGCATATAGTTTGTATGGTAAGAATATTGCTGTTACAATTTCTTCCGGTGATTGGCAGCAAACTTACAATGTTGTTACTGACATTTATGGGTATGGCCGTTTGCAGATTACTTTAAATCCTGGTATTTATAATATTACTTACCAATACACTAACCCATATTATGGTTTGTTTGCTAAAAATTCAAGTACCGTGTCTGTTTATCGTATGCCGACTACAATTCTTGCATCTGACGTTATTATGAATGTTGGTGAAGCTAAGTATTATGTGATAAAACTACTTGATAGCAGGAATGCAGCTGTTAAAAATATGCAAATCATGATTGATATAAATGGAACAAACTACACAGCCACTACAAATAATGATGGTGTAGCTCGTTTACTCTTAAGTCTTGGTGTTGGTAAGTATCTGATTAGTTATCATATAGATAATCCAAATTATATTCCATCATCCGGTTCATCTTATATATTGGTGGTTGATTCTAACAGGACTTCTACTAACATTGAATCTGGTGATGTTAATGGTTATGATAATGAGTCTATGAATTTCACTGTTGTTTTAAGTGATGTTTTAGGTAATCCTATTAATTATGCTACTATTTTAGCTAATATTTCTACAATTGATGGTGATTTTGTCGGATCTTACAAAGGAGTAACTGCAAAAGATGGTAAGGTAATATTTAGCTTTGATTTAGATTATGGCAGATATATTATTTCCACTTATTATTTAGGCAGTAATTCCTATCTTGGAAGTTATGGAGTTAACTATGTGAATGTGGAGTCTGTAGGCAATACTACTAAAACAGTTTTAATTGCTGGAGATTCTGAATTAAGTGGTAGCAGTAATTACTATGTTGTTTTAATTGATGAAAACGGAACATATATCAAAGGCAAGGAAATTAAATTTGCAGTTGGTAATCAAAGTTATTATGCTATTACAGATTCTGAAGGTAAGGCATTTTTGGATACTGTTTTATCTCCCGGATTCTATGATATTAAGGCAACTTTTGGCGGTGACGATACCTATAAAAAATCATCTGTAAAAACTACTTTGGTTGTTTCAGGAAATTCAACATATCTGTTTGCCTTAAACTGCACTAAAAATTATCGTAATGGAACACAATTTTATGTACAATTATTGGATTCCTATTCAAATCCATTGGTAAATCGTACAATAGCTATAACTATTAATGGAAAAACTTATAATCGCACAACTGATGAAAATGGTTGGGCAACTATGAATATTAACCTTAGACCTGGCGAATATGAAGTGTTATGTGCATATTATGGTCCTACTGAATCAGACAATGCATTTGCAAAAGCTATTGTGAAAGTTTTACCGACAATATTGGGGGACAATCTGGTTAAATATTATCTTAATGAGTCTCAGTTCCATGTTAAAGTAATTGATGGTGCAGGTAATCCAATAGCTAATACTAACGTGTCAATGAATATTAATGGTGTATTCTATGTTCGCAAAACTAATGATGATGGTATAGCTACATTAGGTATTAAATTATGGGCTGGAAAGTATGTTTTAACAGTACATAATCCTTATGATGGTTTATTAATGTCATTTAATGTTACAGTTCTGCCAACAGTAGAAGCTAACGATTTGGTCAAATATTATCGCAATGACTCTCAGTTCTATGCTAAATTTTTAGACGGTCAGGGTAATCCATTAGCTAATGCTAAAGTTAAGTTTAACATTAATGGTGTTTTATATACTCGTGAAACTGGTGGGGATGGTGTAGCTAAGTTAAATATTAATTTAAATCCTGGGGAATATATTTTAACAGCTATTCATCCTGACGGTCTTCAAGTTGGTAAAAAAGTAACTGTTTTACCTACTTTGGAAGGTAGTGATCTGACTATGAATTATAGGGATGGCAGTCAGTTTAAGGCTCGTTTAGTTGACGGTACTGGTCGTGCATTAGCTAATGAGACTGTGACTTTCAACATTAATGGAGTATTTTATAACAAGATTACTGATGTTAATGGTGTTGCCAGCTTAAATATTAATTTGATGGCTGGTAAATACATTATTACATCTGTCTATGGTAGTTATGCTACTTCTAATACTATTTTAGTGAACAAATTATAATAATTTATTCACATTTTATTATTTTTTTAATTTTCAAGATAACTATTAAATATGAGATTAAATATAGTTATTTTTTAATTATACTTGATGTTTTTTAAGTATAATTTTAAATTTTTTTGGTGAAATTTTAATGAGATTAAATAAAGTGATGTTAGTTGGTATTTTATTACTGGCTATTTTGACTCTTGGTGCTGTTAGTGCTCAGGAGGGTTCTTCTGCTGATGTTTTGGCAGTTGATAGTGCTTCATCTCATGTTGGTGATGGGATAAGTTATGATAAGACGATTTATGTGAATACTACTGGTGATGATTCAAATTCTGGTAGTCAAACTAGTCCTTATGCTACAATAAATAAGGGTATTTCAAGTGTCAATGCTTCTGATAATGCAGTTATTTATTTAAGTGAAGGAACATTCACTGGGGATAATAATACTGATTTAAGTATTAATTTGGCTCATAAAAATTATAATGGATCTTTGACTTTTATTGGTCGAGGATATGATAAGACATTTATTGATGGGGAACAGATGGCTCCTATTTTTAAGTCAATGAGTGGGGATTCTATAATTGTTTTTAAAAATATTGCATTTATTAATGGTAAATCCAATACTGGTGGTGCTATTACAAGTAATGCTGTTTTAACTATTGATAATTGTTTGTTTGAGGATAATTATGCAACAGGTTATAATGGTGGTGCAATTTATCAACAATCTAATGATTTTAAAGTAACTAATTCTATTTTTAGGAATAATAGTGTTAATAGTTATGGAGGATCAATTTTTGCAAGTAGTATGCAAAATGCACAACTTATGAATTGTGTATTTGAAAATTCTATTGCTAGAAGCACTTATTGTACTGGTGCAGGTGCATATATTAATGTATATAATAGTACTATAATTAAGAATAATAGGTTTGTTAATATATCCACTTCAGGTAATGCATATGATGCTGCATTATATGCTAATTCCGGATATAATGGAAATGGTATTATTGTAAACAATACTTTTATCAACTGTAACAATAAAGGGCAAAGTAGTGCTGTAATTAATATTAATGGTAAGAATTTTGTTAAAGGTAATGCTTTTGTTAATTCTACTTCTGCAAGTAAAGGTCAAATATTTAATGGTGGAAGTATGAATGTAATTATTACTTTTTTAAATAATTCTACAACTTCTCCTACTTTTAAAGTTTCATGTAGAGTAACTGATGTAGATGGAAACAATGTTTCAGGTCAAACTCAGGCATATAATGGTGTTACTTTTTATATTAATGGTGAACAGGTAGGTCAAGCAGCAGTTACTAATGGTTTAGCTGTTTTATCTCTAACTAAGTTAGTTCCTAATGGTGATTTAGTTATTAATGGTACTTGGGGCAGTAATAATGTTTCTATGACTCCGGGTATTTTATCTGTTAATATTGATCAAACTCCTATTGATTTATGGGTTGATGGTGTAAATGGTGATGATTTAACTGGTGACGGTTCTAAACTTAATCCGTTTAAAACCATTGGTTATGCTATAAACTACGGTTTTGGAAAATCTTTATATCCAACTATCCATATAAATAGTGGAACTTATAGTGGAGTTAATAATACTAATTTAACTTTTTCTAACCTTGGTAACTTAACTTTGGTAGGTGAAGGATATAATAAAGTATTAATTGATGGTCAAAATAGAAATTGGTTTTTAAAAACTGGTAGTTACACAAATGTCGTATTAAAAAATTTAACTTATAAAAACGGTTCAATAACAAAATATATTAGTGGATTATATTCATTAATAACTACTAATGCACCTTCTGTTATTGAAGATTGTATAATTTCTGACAATGTTAACACTTATGGTGGTAAGATTATAGATGGAAGTTCTACTATTGATAATTTGACATTTTGCAATAATACAGGTATGATTACTGGTGTTTCATCTATTGATAAATCTTATTTAGCTAATAATAAAATAAATAATGCATATAATCTTTATTTCCTTGAAGGAGGTTATATTAATATAACTAATTCTGTATTTGAAAATAATTTTGGTTTAGTTAGGGCTACTCAGCAAGGTATTTCTATTAATAATAAGTTTATAAATAACACTGGTTCATTACTTTCTTTTATTTTATCTAAAAATGATTATTTCAAGAAAAATAATGGAACTGCATTTATAGGATTTTCAAATACTTATAATAATTATAAAATGCTTTGTGATGTGATTAATTCTACTTTTATTGATTGTTTTGGTGATAAAGGTGGAGCAATTCAAACTGTTATGGGTTCTATTGTTGATTGTACTTTTATAAACAATTCTGCAAATTATGGTGGTGCAATTTACTTAGCTCCTCATCATACTTCTGATTATTATTCTGTAGATTCTAATATTACATTAACTGGCTGTATTTTCAAAGATAACACAGCTGTAATTAATGGTAAGGATATTTACATAGAACATTCTGACAATAAGCAATATGTTGATGCTAAGTTAACTAATCTTACTATAACTTTCAATAATTTAACTACTCAATTTTTAGCAGATACTGTGTCTATGTCTGTATCTCATATTTCTGGTGCTGTAATTGGTGGAGGTTCTGTTAAGTTCTATTTGAATGGTACTTATATGGGAACTTCTGAGGTTGTTAATGGTATTGCATCACTAGATTATCTTGGATTTAAAAATGGAACTTATACTTTGTCTGGTGATTATGTATTTGCAGATGCAAGTGATAAAATCATTAATGGAACTGTTAAAGTAGCTTTAAAACCATTAAAAAATAATGTAACTGTTTATGTTTCTGATAAATTAGGTGATGATGTAAATGGTGATGGCAGCTTAGCTAAACCATTTAAAACAATTAAAAAAGCATTAAACTACGGATATTCTCAAAGTTATGTGTTATTTATTCATGTTTTGGAAGGTATTTATTCAGGTGAAGGTAATACAAATATTGAGCTTTCATCTACTGTAAGCGTAACAATTACTGGTGCTGGAGTTAATAAAACTATTTTATGCGGTAATCAAACTAATGATTTCTTTACAATAGCTAAAGGCAGTAATATAATTACTATTGAAAATATGAGTATGGTTAATGGTTCTAAAGCAGATGCTAGTGCAGTATATCCATATCAAAATGTAAAAAATATTCATTCTCCTATTATTGCTTTGCCAGGTTCAAATGTTCATTTAAATAATATTTACTTTGAAAATAATAAAGGAACTCTTGGGGGAGCAGTATTAAACTCTGGAAATATGATTATTAACAACTGTTCATTTGTAAGAAATGGTTTTTCATCATATGGTGGAGGATTAACTAACAATGGTACTTTAATAGTTAATAATTCTTACTTCTTTGCAAATTATGCATACAGGGGATCAAATATTTTTGTAATTAAAGACATGACTTTACAGAATTCATTAGTTGAAGAAGCTTACTGGTGGAGTGGATCTCACTATGGAAACATTGTAGGAATTGATGCTGGTATAACTTTAATTAATACTACAATTCAAGACCTTGGAAGAACTTCAACTGATGCTGGAAGAACAGATATTCAAAATAAAAAAGGTTACATATATTTAGCTGGTTTAAATAGAGTTGAATCATATGGATGTATTTTCAGATACAATGAATCAATAGCTGCTGGAGATATATTTGGATCATATTATGGTTCTTCTGCAGAGTATAACTGGCAAAATATTATTAAATTTGATAATTGTACTTTTATAAACATCAATAACATTAACAATGTTGGTTTTAGACCTAATTTAAACAGATCTGGTAATGTATCTTTAAATAATTGTATTATTGATATTAAAGGTAAAGTTTTAACAACTAATGCATTTGGCATACTTAACATTACTAATTGTTATATTGTAAATCCAAATGCTGTTTCATGGACTAATTTAGGCAGTCCAACTACTGGAATCATTGATTTAAATAACAATTGGTGGGGTAACAATACTCAACCAGTATTTACTGTTGTTGATGCAAACAGAACCCTTGTTAATATGACTCCTGATACATGGTTGGTTTTAACTTTAGATGTTACTAATAACACCGGTTTGTTGCAGGGTGCTGTTTTAGCATTTAAAGTCTTTAATGGAACTAATTTAACTGATTATAATGGTTCTTTACCATTACGTAATTTCAATATGTCTATGGTTAATGGTACTTTGAGTATTGCTAATGGTACAATAGCTAATAATGTTGTTAATGGTTTTGAAGCTAAAGAAGGTAATTATACTATTTCTGCTACTGTTGACGGTCAGAGTGTAACTTATAATGGTGTTGCAAGTATTGGTAAAGGTATTATTGAAGTTAATGATGTTGTTGCTGATTATGGTGATGTTGTAATTGCTAATGCTACTTTAATGGATGCTAAAGATAATCCATTAGCTAATGTTAATGTGACCTTGAAAGTCAACGGTAAAACTTATACTTTAGTTACTGATGAAAATGGTACTGTCAGTTTTGTAATTGGACAGTTAAATGCCGGAAAATACACTTTAGTTTACTCTGTAAGTGGCAGTAAAGTTATTTCTGATGTAACTAATTCTTCAACTTTAACTGTTAATAAAGCTAAAGATTCCTTGAAAGTAGATGTTAATGCTAGTGTTGCTGGTGAGGATAGTGTAATTAATGTTGTTGGTCCTAAAGATGCAACAGGCAATGTAACTGTATTGGTAAATGGCAAATCTTATAATGTAGTTCTTGTTAATGGATCTGCAAAATTAACCATTAAAGATTTAGTTGCAGGAAACTATAATGTGACTGTTACTTATTCTGGTGATAAAAACTATGAAAAACAAGTAATCAGGACTAATTTCACTGTAGATATTAATAAAAAAGTTAATTTAAACATTTCTGACATTGTGATGATTTACAAAGACGGTACCAGAATGGTTGCTGTTTTAACTGATTATTTAGGTAATCCTATAGCTAATGCAACTGTGTACTTTACTATTAATGGTCAAACTTATGCTAAAACAACTGATGCTAACGGTACTGCTTCAATGGGACTTAACTTAGTATCTAATGTTTATCAGGCTACTGTTTCATATAATGGTTCAGATATGTATAATAAAATAAGTAAGAATATTACTGTAACTATTAATCCGACTATTATAAGTAAAGATTTGGTTAAAATGTATCAGAATGCTACCAGATTCTATGCTAAATTCACTGACAGCACAGGAAAAGCATTAGCTAACACTGAAGTTAAATTTAACATTCATGGTGTTTTCTACACCAAAAAGACTGATAAAGACGGTGTAGCTGATTTGGGTATTATGTTAAGACCGGGATCTTATATTTTAACTGCTTACAACCCGTTAACCGGTGAAGAAAAAGGATTTAACATAACCGTAAAATCATTAATCATGCAAAATGACTTAACCAAATATTACTTAAATGCTTCCAGATTTGAAGCAACTGTCTACAATAAAGACGGATCTTTAGCAGTAAACAAGAATGTAACCTTTAACATCAACGGTGTATTCTACACTAAAACCACTGATAAAAACGGTGTTGCAAGCTTAGGAATAGCTTTAAGACCAGGAAACTATATCATTACAACAATGTATGATGGATTAGACATTGGAAACAAAGTCACTGTCATGCCAACTTTAGTAACAAAAGATCTCTCCATGAAACACTTAGACGGCAGCAATTTTACTGCTTTAACTTTAGATGGTCAAGGTAAGCCATTAGCTAACCAAAATGTATCATTTAACGTAAATGGTGTTTTCTATCACAAAGTTACTAATAAAGACGGTATTGCAAGCTTAGGAATCAGATTAATGAGTGGCGAATACATCATAACTTCCTACTGGAATGACTTCCAAACAGGAAACACAATAAAAATAAGTCCTTAAAGAGAATTCATAATTCTCTTACTTTTTTTTCTTTTTTTAACATATTTCAAAAGCAATTTATTTTAATAAATTTTAAATATTATTTTAAATATACTTATATTTTAATTATGCTTGATATTTTTTAAGTATAATTTTAAATTTTTTTGGTGAAATTTTATGAAATTAAATAAAATGATGTTGGTTAGTATGTTATTACTAGCTATTTTAACTCTTGGTGCAGTTAGTGCACAAGAAGATTCATCTGCTGATGTGTTAGCAGTTGATAGTGCTTCATCCCATGTTTTAGATGATGGGATAAGTTATGATAAAACGATTTATGTGAATACTACTGGGGATGATTCAAATACTGGTAGTCAAAATAGTCCTTATGCTACAATAAATAAAGGTATTTCAAGTGTTAATGCTTCTGATAATGCTGTTATTTATTTAAGTAAAGGAACATTCACTGGAGATAATAATACTGATTTAAGTATTAGTTTAGCTCATGAAAAATATGGCGGTTCTTTAACTATTATTGGTCAGGGGAATGATAAAACATTTATTGATGGTGAAAGTGTAAGTTCATTTCTTAAATCTGTTAGTGGAGATACTGCTTTAACTTTGATAAACATTTCTTTCATTAATGGAAAAGCTAGTACTGGAAGTATGATTAATTGTGGAGGTAACTTAACTGTTGATAATTGTGTATTTGAAAATAATTATGCAACTGGTTCCCAAGGAGCTATTGTTTCTAAAGGTATGGATTTAAAAGTAACTAATTCTGTATTTAAAAACAACAAGGCTTCAAATCAGGGTCCTGACATTTGTTTTAATAACAATAAAGGTAATGTTTATATAGATAATTCTTCTTTTTACAATGCTACTAATACAGGATATTCCTGCGGAGCATCTGTATACATATCCAATTCTAAAAATGCTAAAATAACTGGAAATACTTTTAAAGATATTGTTGGTAATTACAATGATGCGGCTCTTCAAATTTCCAGCGGTAATGGTCAAATAATGAATAATGTATTTATTAATTGTACTAATTCCAATACAGAGACTGGTTATTGGGCTCAATATGGAGTAATATATATAGAAGGGAATAATATATTAAAACAAAATAAATTTGTAAATTCTTCTTCTAAAATGGGATTAATTTATAATAATGGTTTTATGAATGCTGTTATTACATTTAATAATGTATTCACTGATAAAACTACTTTTACTTTAAGTGCAACTATAACTGATGATGCAGGAAATACTATTGCTTCTCTTAGAAATATTGAATTTAATATAGATGGTATGAAAGTAGGTGAAAGTGGTTCAGATAATGGTTTTGCATCAGTTTCTGTTTCCAAATTATTTGACAATGGTAAACATGAAATAAACGGTAATTATAATGGAGAAAATAATACTTTCAATCCAGCTACATTAACTGTCAATATTGACAGAACCCCTGCGGAATTCTGGGTTTCTACAAAGGGTAATGATACAACTGGTGACGGAAGTAAAAATAATCCGTTCAACACAATTAATCATGCAATAACTGCAGGATTAGATAAATCAATCAACATTACTATTCATATTATGGATGGTACTTATTTAGGTACTGGCAATGTTAATTTAAAATATAATAGAATAGCTGTTTTAAATTTAATTGGTGAAAATTATGGTAAAACAATTATTGATGGTCAGGATAAAGATTATTTCTTCTATTTTGATAAAGGATTAGATGTATCTCTTACTAATTTAACATTTACTAATGGAAAAGCAACTAATGTTAATTGGAATTGGGGAATAATTTACGGATCTTCATTAACTATGAATGATTGTATTATTAAAAATTCCACATCTAATAGTAATTTATTATATGATATAGATACTCAAAACTCAAAATTAGTATTTAATAATTTAACTTATATTAACAATAAAGGAAATATGTGGTTAGGTTATGCAACAATAAACAATTCCTATTTTGCAGATAATGTAGGTGCTACTCTTGGTGGAGTTATAAGAGGAACTAACAATTTAACTGTTACTAATTCTAAATTCATAAATAATACTAATCCTAAAAATAGCAATGCTGAAGGTGGAGCTGTTTATGCCCAAAATATTATAAGTATAAATAATATTTATGATTCAAATTATGCTGGAACTAATGGTGGAGCTGTTTATGTATCTGGTGGTGCAAAAACAATATTTATAAATGATACTTTTATAAACAACCGTGCTGCTGGTGATGGTGGTGCTGTATATGCTTACATAAGTAGTAGCAGTTTTGTTCCTGTTGCAACTTTTGAAAATGTCAAATTTATAAATAACTCCGGAGCTAATGGTGGAGCAGCTACTGTTTCAGGAGCTACCTTTAACAATGTTACTTTTAAAGATAACACTGCTAACACTATGGGTGGAGCTATTTATTTATTTTCTGTAACAAATGGTAAAACCAGCAATATTCCAGATTTAACTATTTCTAATGATTCTTTATTTGAAAATAATAATGCTCCTGAAGGTAAGGATATTTATATTTCCACACCTGTTGCTAATAATGGTGTTGCAAATGTAACTGGACTTACAATTACTTTCAATGATTTAAATGTTGCAGAATTAGCAGGTAAATTAACTGCACAAGTAACACATCCTAGTGGAGCAGTTATTAGTGGAAACACTGTTACATTTTTAATTGATGGAAATTATGCAGGAATTGCTGATGTAGTTAATGGCATAGCTACTTATAATTATGTCGGATTTGAAGACGGTAAATATAGTTTAAGCGGAACTTATGATGCAAATGGTAAAAATTACATATATAAAAATGGAACTATAACTGTTAAAATTAATACTATTTTAGATAATATCACAGTTTATGTGTCTGATGCTAAAGGTAATGACAGTACTGCAGATGGATCTTTAGCTAAACCGTTTAAAACCATTAAAAATGCATTAGAATATGCTCAATCTAAATCTAGGACAGTTACTGTTCATGTATTGGAAGGTACTTATACTGGAAATCTTAATGCTGATTTGGATATTCAGGTAAATACGGATATTTCAATTGTTGGTGATGGAGAAAACAAAACAATAATTTTTAATCCTGATGCCAAATACTTTATCACAGCTTTACAAGGTAAAGGTTCTCTTAAAATAGCTAATATGACTATTAATAGAGTTGGAAAAGATACACAATCTGCATTATATGTTGAGAAAAATGTTCATGTACTGATTGATACAGTGGAATTTATTAATGGAAAAGGTAATTATGGTGGAGCTATTAACTCTGCAGGTATTCTAACTATTAAAAATTCATATTTCTTTAATAATGGTCATGCAGACCCAGTAAAACGTCAAAATGCATATGCTGGTGGAGCAATTTACAATGATGGTTATTTAACAATTGATAATACAACTTTTGTAGCAAATCATGCAACTAGAGCTTCAACAATTGCAAATCAGGGTAATTTATACATGAATAATTCTCAGATTATTGACAGTATATCTGCTTCTTCTTTGAACATAGATTATAGGGTTATTGCTTCTTTTAATGTAGGTCAAATTGGTAATATAACTCTTGAAAACACTAAAATTTCAGTAACTGGAAAAACTCCTTTGGAACTTGTTAATTCAAGTAATATCTATCAGGGAGATAGATCTGTAACCTGTCTTGGTTTTGGAAGTTCTGAAAAAATAGTCTTTAATAATGTAACTGTTGACGGAAATGGATCATCTACTATGGGATCTTATGTATTTGGCGGATTTAACAGTTGGAATACTGTTGGGGGAGGTAGAAGTCAAACTCCTAAAGATATTTATGTATATAATTCAACATTTTCCAATTTGCTATCTGTAAATATATTTTATGAAAAAATTAACTCTACAAGAATATTTGACGGATGTATTTTTGATAATGTTGAATATTTAGTGGAGGTTACTTCCTCAACTATAAATGATGCTATTATAATTAAAAATTCTGTTATTTATGGTGATGTAAAAGTTGGTAAAGTTAATGGTGTTAATATAACTCTTAATTTAGATAATAATTGGTGGGGAAGCAATAATGCAACTTATTACAATGCAGTTATACGTCTTTCATCTGGATATAATAGTGTAATAACTGAATTAAGTAAAGAGATTGCTACTCCAGATAATTATTTGGTTTTAACTTTAGATGTTACCAACAAAACAGGTTTATTGCAGGATGCTGTTTTAGCTTTCAAAGTATTTAATGGAACCAATTTTACTGATTATAATGGTTCTTTACCAGTACGTAACTTCAACATGTCTGCAGCAAATGCTACTTTAAGCATGACTAAGGGTACAATAGCTAATAATGTTGTTAATGGTTTTGAAGCAAAAGAAGGTAATTATACTATTTCTGCTACTGTTGACGGTCAGAGTGTAACTTATAATGGTGGTGCTTCTTTAGGAAAAGGAATTATTGATGTTAAAGATATTTCTCTTGATTATGGTGAAGTTATAATAGCTAATGCTACTTTAAGGGATACTAAAGGCAATTTATTATCTAATATAAATGTAACCTTGAAAGTTAATGGTAAAACTTATTACATGGTTACTGATGAAAATGGTGTAGCTAGTTTTGTCATTGGACAATTAAATGCTGGAAAATACACTTTAGTTTACTCTGTCGATGACTCAAAAGTTATTGTTCCAACTACAAATTCATCTACTTTAACTGTTAATAAAGCTAAAGACTCTTTAAAAGTAGATATTGATGCGGGTGTAGCTGGTGAAGATGTTGTAATTACTGTTAATGGTCCTAAAGATCTTAAAGAAAACATTACTGTAACTGTGGATAAAAATGTTTATAATATAGTTCTTGTTAATGGATCTGCAAAATTAACCATTAAAGATTTAACTGCAGGAAACTATAATGTGACTGTTACTTATCCTGGAGACAGTAATTATGATAAACAGGTAATCAGGACTAATTTCACTGTAGATATTAATAAAAAAGTTAATTTAAACATTTCTGACATTGTGATGATTTACAAAGACGGTACCAGAATGGTTGCTGTTTTAACTGATTATTTAGGCAATCCTATAGCTAATGCTACTGTGTACTTTACTATTAATGGTCAAACTTATGCTAAAACAACTGATGCTAATGGTACTGCTTCAATGGGACTTAACTTAGTATCTAATGTTTATCAGGCTACTGTTTCATATAATGGCTCAGATATGTATAATAAAATAAGTAAGAATATTACTGTAACTATTAATCCGACTATTATAAGTAAAGATTTAGTTAAAATGTATCAGAATGCTACCAGATTCTATGCTAAGTTTACTGACAGTACAGGAAAAGCACTGGCTAACATTGAAGTTAAATTTAACATTCATGGTGTTTTCTACACCAAAAAGACTGATAAAGACGGGGTAGCTGATTTAGGTATTATGTTAAGACCTGGAAATTACATTTTAACAGCTTACAACCCGTTAACCGGTGAAGAAAAAGGATTTAACATAACTGTAAAATCATTAATCATGCAAAACGATTTAACCAAATACTACTTAAATGCTTCCAGATTTGAAGCAACTGTCTACAACAAAGACGGATCTTTAGCAGTAAACAAGAATGTAACCTTTAACATCAACGGAGTATTCTATACTAAAACTACTGATAAAAATGGTGTTGCAAGCTTAGGAATTGCTTTAAGACCAGGAAATTACACTATTACAACAATGTATGACGGATTGGATATTGGAAACAGAGTCAGTGTCTTGCCAACTTTAGTAACTAAGGATTTAAATATGAAACATTTAGACGGCAGTAACTTTACTGCTTTAACTTTAGACGGTCAAGGTAAACCATTAGCTAACCAAAACGTATCATTTAACGTAAACGGTGTCTTCTATCACAAAGTTACTAATAAAGACGGTATTGCAAGCTTAGGAATCAGATTAATGAGCGGGGAATACATTATAACTTCCTACTGGAACGATTTCCAAACTGGAAACACAATAAAAATCAGTCCTTAAAGAGAATTCATAATTCTCTTACTTTTTTCTTTTTTTACATATACATTATTTAATTTAAATATCTAGTTTTTTATAATAGCTAGTATTATAATCAAATCATCATTATAAATTTTTAAAAAAGTAGTTTAAATTATTATTTAATTGATTACAAATTCAATAATTTTGTAGGAAAAAAGAGAGGTGATAATTAGTTAAAATTAATTAACTAACTATTGATAACTTCTTTGACTTTGTCAAAAAGTCCTTTTTCAACGTGGTGGATTTCATTTCCACTTATTTCGTCAAATTCTTTTAATAATTTTTTCTGTTTGTGGTTTAATTTTTTAGGAACAACAACTTTTACAGTAACATAGAGATTTCCTCTACCTTTATGTCTTACTGAAGTCATTCCTTGATCTTTAAGTTTAAATACAGTTCCACTTTGAGTTCCGGGAGTTACTTTAAATTCAACAGTTTTCCCTTCAATAGTTGGGATTTGAATTACATCTCCCAGTGCTGCCTGTGGGAAACTTATTTGCTGTTCGTAGTAAAGGTGGTCTCCTTCACGTTGGAATTCTTTATTTCTGCTAATGTGAACACTAGCTATAAGATCTCCTTCGTATCCAGGTTGGTCTCCACAGTTACCTTCGCCAGATACTCTTAAACGGTCACCTTCATCAACACCTGCAGGAATTTCAATTTTAATAGTTTTACTTTCCCTAACATTACCTTTTCCATGACATTCTTCACATGGGTCAGTAATGATTTTACCTGTACCGCCACAGTCCCTACAAGGTCTTACATTCATCATTTGACCAAGTATTGTGTTACTTACCTGTTTTACTTGTCCTGTTCCGTTACATGTTGGACAGGTTTTTGGTTCAACACCAGGTTTTGATTTATTTCCGTTACATGTTGGACAGATTTTACTTCTTCGTATTTTAACTTCTTTTTCTACACCATTAAAAGCTTCTTCTAAGGTTATTTTGACTTCGGTGTATATGTCTGATCCTCTTTGAGGTCCTGCTTGTCTGCCCCTTCTGTTTGAACCTCCTCCAAATCCGAACATATCAAATATGTTTCCTATGTCGAAGCCCTGGAATATGTCCTCGAAGTTTACATTTTGATAGAAATCTTCTGCACTAAATCCATCCATACCAGCATGACCAAATTGATCATATCTTTGACGTTTTTCATCATCAGATAAGACGGCATAAGCTTCACTTACTTCTTTAAATTTTTCTTCAGCTCCCTCTTCCTCACTTACGTCTGGATGGTATTTCATAGCTAGTTTACGATAAGCTTTTTTGATGTCCTTTTCTGAAGCGTTTTTGTCAACTCCAAGAACTTCATAATAATCTCGCTTTTCTGCCATTTAGTCACCTTATAAGTATTATTTAAAAAAAATAAGAAAATAGAATAAATAATTTGTTTTATGTTTTTCCTGATAGCTAGTTTTTTTATTGATTCTGATTTTTATCTAACCTACTTGGAAATAATAAAACAATTATTATTTAATCTAATCATCTTTTACTTCGTAATCTGCATCGATTGTGCCGTCATCATCATCTGAGGAATTAGATTGAGCACCTGCATTTGGGTCAGCTTGTTGTTGTGCTTGAGCTTGAGCTTGTGCTTCTTGATAGATTTTAGCACTAATTCCTTGAACTACTTCAGATAATTCATCAGATTTTTCTTTAATAGCAGCAATGTCATCGCCAGCTACAAGATCTCTTAATTCACCAACAAGTTTTTCAACTTTTTCTTTTTCATCGTCACTTACTTTGTCTTTTAATTCTTCTAAAGCTTTTTCGGATGTGTAAATTAAGGAATCTGCATTGTTTCTAACTTCAATTTCTTCTTGTTTTTGTTTATCTGCTTCAGCATTCATTTCAGCTTCTTTAATTTTTTGTTCGATTTCTTCGTCAGATAATTTGGTTGAAGAAGTAATTGTAATAGCTTGTTCTTTACCTGTACCTTTGTCTTTTGCAGATACATTGATTATACCGTTTGCATCAATATCAAAGGTAACTTCAATTTGAGGAACTCCTCTTGGTGCAGGTGGGATACCTACAAGTTGGAATCTTCCAAGTGAGGTGTTGTCTGCAGCCATTTTCCTTTCTCCTTGAAGAACATTAATATCTACAGATGGTTGGTTGTCTGCAGCTGTAGAGAAGATTTGGCTTTTTTTGGTAGGGATTGTTGTGTTCCTTTCAATTAAAGTGGTTGATACTCCACCTAAGGTTTCAATACCTAATGATAATGGAGTTACGTCTAAAAGAACTAAATCTTTAATTTCTCCAGCTAATACTCCACCTTGGATAGCTGCTCCCATTGATACACATTCCATAGGGTCAATACCACGTTCGATTGTTTTGCCGATGAATTTTTCTACATATTTTTGTACAATTGGCATTCTGGTAGGTCCACCAACAAGAATGATTTTATCAATGTCGGATTTGCTCATTTTAGCATCATCTAATGCTTGTTGCATTGGTTTTCCGGATTTTTTAACAATGTCATCTACTAATTCTTCTAATTTAGCTCTTGTAAGACTTACGATTAAGTTTTTAGGAGATCCGTCTTTACCCATTGTAATGAATGGTAAGTTTACTTCAGTAGTTAAGGTAGTGGATAATTCGATTTTTGCTTTTTCAGCAGCTTCTCTTAACCTTTGTACAGCTTGATCATCATCCATAAGGTTAATTCCGTTTTCTTTTTCGAATTCATCAGATAAGTATTTTAAAAGAACATTATCCATATCGGTACCACCTAACTGGGTGTCCCCACTAGTGGATTTTACTTCAAATATTCCTCCACCGAATTCCATGATGGTTACATCTAAGGTACCTCCACCTAAATCGTATACCATGATATTTACATCATCATCTTCCTGTTTATCGATACCATAAGCTAAACTTGCAGCGGTAGGTTCGTTTACAAGTCTTACAACATCTAATCCTGCAATAGTTCCAGCATCTTTTGTTGCAGTCCTTTGGTTGTCGTCAAAGTAAGCAGGTACGGTAATAACAGCTTTTTCAACTTTTTCATCTAAGAAAGATTCTGCATCTTTTTTAATTTTTTGCAAGATGAATGCAGAGATTTCTTGTGGTGAATATTGTTTGCCGTGGATTGTAACTTTGTAATCAGTTCCCATACTTCTTTTGATTGCACTGATAGTGTTTTCCGGGTTGGTTACAGCTTGTCTTCTAGCAGGTTCTCCTACTAACATTTGACCGTCATCAGTAAATGCAACATAACTTGGGAATGCTTTACCGTATTGGCTTGCACCTTCTGCAGATGGTACTACAGTTGGTTTACCTCCAACAAGTACAGATGCTGCAGAGTTACTTGTTCCTAAATCAATACCTATAATTTTTTCTTTTTTAGTATCAGACATAATTAATCACCTTTATTTTTTGATTGTATAATAATTTAATAAACATTATTTTTTACAGACTCTAACTTTAGAGTATTTGATAACTTTACCTTTTAAGGTATATCCTTTCATCAGTTCATCAATAATATATCCATTTTCCACATTTTCATCATTTGCAACCATAAGTGCTTCATGTTTAAATGGATCGAATTTTTCCCCTTTTGCAGGGATTTCTTCTAAACCTTCTTTAGTTAAAACATCTTTAATTTTAGAATATATTAATTCAACACCGTCTCTTAATTCTTTTTCAGTTTTAGAATTTTCAAGTGCTCTTTCTAAATCTTCATAACTGTCTAAGATATTTTTGATAAGTGGTTCATTGGCAAATTTGATGATATCTTTACTTTTTTTCTCGTTGATTTTTTTGAAGTTTTCGAAATCAGCCTGAAGTCTTTGAGATAGTGAAATATACTCTTGAGTTTCTTCTTTTTGTTTTTCAAGGTCTTCATTTATTTTAGCTAATTCTTTATTTTTAGAATCTAATTCTTCAAGAAGTTCATCATATTTTTCCTGAAGAGTTTTAGTTTCTTCTTCTTTTTGGTCTTCATTTTTGTCATTAGCCATTCAGTCACCTTTTCAAATTTTTAAAACTCTTTAAATAACCCTTGTGTAGAGAATTTTTATTTTTGATACTTAATATTGGCATATTTTGGAATTTATGGACATATAGGAAAATGGTTCAAAAAACAAGGGTTATTAATAAGAGTTTTTTGTACCAAATATTAAAGTAACAAAAAGTTATCTTTCTCGTATGTTATTATAGTAACAAAAAGTTATATAAAGGTTTCGGTATAATTTATATTTATGAAAGATACAAACGAATTTGAAAAAAATAAGGACAAATCTAAAAATGTCAATCCACATCCAAATACTGTATCAATCATTGAAATAAATGGTAATTATGAAGATTCAGATTATGGGATTGACAAAGAGGATATACTTGATGTAATGGGCTGTAAAACAAGAAGGGATATCATAAATCTCTTAAGGGAAGAACCAATGTTTGTAAGTGAAATTTCCAATGAACTCAATATTGGTCAAAAAGCAATTATAGAACACCTGAGGGCTATGGAAAACATTGGAATATTAAGTTCTTCATATAAAAAGATTCTTAGAGGTAGACCGCGTAAATATTATGATTTAGATCATGAAGTTAATATTCATATTACTATTAATAAGAATACATTCAATGTAAACTTCAATGAGGATATGCTGAATACACCACAATTGCCTTCTGGTGATGAGTGGTCTAAATTATTGGATATTGAAAAAAGAATTGATAATGGTCAAACAGAAGCTATTTCAGAACTTATGAATCAAATAAGATTATATGAAAATCTTAAAAACAGAGCGGAATATATTTTGGAACGAACTCTTAAAAATAAATAAATTAGCTGTTGTTTGTATCTATTCTTTTTTTTATTTTTTTAATTAAGTTTTGTTTTAGCTACAATGGCCTGGCCTAGTGAAACAGAACCGTCTCCGGCACAGGTATTTTTATGCTGGATGAAATTGTATCCGTTTTCTTCAATGTACTTTTTACAGGTATCGGTTATTGCTTCGTTGTAGAATACTCCTCCTGTAGCTCCAATAACATTGACTCCTTTTTTATCTGCATTTTCAATAGCTATCTGGGACAGTCCTTTTGCTATTGTCTTTTGAGCGGCATTTGCAATATCTGATTTATTTTCTCCTTTTTGATATAGTCTGACAACTTCACGAAGGATTTCACGGGTGTTTAATATGTTGTCTTTAATTTCAAATGGAATTTCAATGTCATTTTTGGAGTAATATGCAACAGATTCCAATTTCATTGAACATTCTCCTTCATATGTTCTGGTGTTGCATATTTCCAGAGCTGCTGAAACAGAGTCCAATACTCTTCCGGTACTTGTTGTAAGGCCAACATTAATTCCGGCTTCCAATTGTCTGTAAATATTTTTAATTTCAGTGTCACCGTATTTGAAATAATCAACATATTTGCTAATTAGATCTTCATCATCTATAATACTTAAAAGCATTCTTATAGGATGTTTGGTGGCCATATCTCCTCCGGGCATTTTATGGGCCTGCAGATGACCTAATCTTTCAAAGTCAGTAATGTTGGTGTATAGGATTTCTCCTCCCCAGCTTGTAGCATCACTTCCATAGCCTACTCCGTCACATGCTATTACAATCATTTCATCGATACCATAATCATTAGCCAGTGCAATACTATGGGCATGATGGTGCTGCACACCTATTACATCACATTCAAATTCATCACTAAATTCATGAGCTAGTTTTGTTGTAAAGAAATGAGGGTGCAAATCACATGCAATTGCATCAAAATAGTTTATTTTAGTGATTCTTTTCATATTTTCAATAGCTTCTTTCATGAATTTTAAAGTTTTTAATTTGTTGGTATTTCCAATATGCTGTGAAGTATAAATCATATGGTCTTTAGCCATTGCAAAGGTAACATCAAGTTCAGGTCCTAAGGCAAGTACATTCAAATCATTTACATCATAATTGATTTTATATGGTTCTGGAGTGTAGCCTCTTGATCTGCGAATAAATGAAAGTGTATCGTTTCTAAATCGGATAACTGAATCATCGCATCTGTTTAAAATTTTACGGTTATGGATTAGGGAATAATCAGAAATTCCATTTAAATTTAGAATTTCTTTATTTGTAATCATCATAGGTTCGCCAGGAGTATTGGCTGAAGTCATAACATATGTGTCGATGTCTCCTTCATCAAAAAGCAGGTAATGCATTGGAGAGTAAGGCAGCATGACTCCGATATTGTGCAAACCTGGAGCTAATGACTCTGGGAAATTGTAATTGTCATTTTTCTTTAAAACAACAATGGGTCTTTTGTTGGAGGTTATGGTTGCAATTTCTTTTTTACTTAATTTGGCATAACCTTTAACACTGTCTAGATCTTTACTCATAACTGCAAAAGCCTGATTTGGACGGTTTAATCGTTTTCTTAACTCTTTGACGGCTTTGTCATTATATGCATCAACTACTAAGTGTGTTCCGCCTATTCCTTTAATGGCTATGATTTTACCTTCCTTTAGTTTATCTGCAGCTACTTTAATAGGATTGTTGCTATTTATTTCTTCCGGACCTTTGTATATTTTCATTTGAGGTCCGCAATCACTGCAGCATATGGCTTCACCATGGTAACGTCTGTTTAGAGGTTCTCCATATTCTTCAAGACAGCTGTCGCACAATGGAAATTCATCCATTGAAGTTCTGACTCTGTCATAAGGAACACTGTCAATAACAGTAAATCTTGGGCCGCAGTCAGTACATGCATTAAAGGGATACTTATAACGTCTGTCTTTTGGATTTCTAATTTCTTCAAGACAGCTGTCGCAGATAGCTATGTCCGGAGGTATTACAGATACTCCTGAAAACTCATCGGAACTTTCAATTATTGTAAAATCGTCAAAACCCTCTCTGGCTATGTCTTCGGTTTTCATAGAATCTATTTTAGCTATCGGGGGCAATTCTTTAGGCAGTCTGTCAATAAATAAGTCAATATTGTCTCCCTCAAGGATTATTTCAACTACATTTCCTAAATTTCTTACATATCCGTTTAAATTCAAATCTTTTGCAAGTCTGTAAATATAAGGTC
The DNA here is from genome assembly GCF_000016525.1 of Methanobrevibacter smithii ATCC 35061. Taxonomy (NCBI): domain Archaea; kingdom Methanobacteriati; phylum Methanobacteriota; class Methanobacteria; order Methanobacteriales; family Methanobacteriaceae; genus Methanobrevibacter; species Methanobrevibacter smithii. Next base: position 1,056,763 of record NC_009515.1, on the reverse strand, counting down.
TGAATCCTACACCCTGAACAATTCCCTGAGTTAAAATCTTTTTTGCCATCATAGTCAATATATATTTAAATATAATTATTGTATAAAATAGTTATGATAATATGAGAGAAATTCTTGAAAAGTTAATCAATGAAGAAATTAGTATTGAGGAATGCGAGAGGCTTTTAAAGGCAGATACTATTTTAGAATTTGATGAAGTTGCTAAATTTGACAAATCACGCTCTTCAAGAACAGGTTTTCCAGAAGCGGTTTTTTCTCCAAGTAAAGATTACGGGGATCTTTTATTGATAATCAATAATTATTTCACCAGTGAAAATCCCGAAAATCTAATTGTAACCAAGTTATCTTCAGAAAGATATGAAAAATTAGCAGATGATTTGGATTTGGAAGGATTTGAATTGGACTATAATAAAAGAGCTCAGATATTGGTAATCAGAAACAGGGAAGTTCCTAAAACCTTAGGTAAGGTGGGTATCATAACTGCGGGAACATCAGATATAAATATTGCAGAAGAAGCACGTGTAATAGTTGAAGAAGGGGGCTGTGAAGCAATAACTTCTTATGATATTGGCGTAGCTGGAATTCATAGACTGTTCCCTCAAATAGCTCACATGATTAAAGAGGGAGTGGAAGTATTAATTGTTTGTGCAGGAATGGAAGGGGCCCTGCCTTCTGTTGTAGCTGGTTTAGTTGATATTCCTGTTATTGGCGTTCCAACATCTGTAGGTTATGGTGTAGGTGAAGGGGGAGTTGTTGCTTTAAACGCAATGCTTCAGTCATGCGCTCCGGGGATAGCTGTTGTAAACATTGATAACGGGTTCGGTGCAGGAGTATTTGCTCTAACTATAATTAAAGGTCGATAAATTGATTTATGAAACATTTGATGCATCCAAACATGACACTAGAAAAGTGGCTAAATTAATCTATGACGTTGATTTTAGAACATTTGACTTGCTGTTTAAGAATTCTGATAAAGCTATTTCAACAATTGAAAAGCAATTAAAAAAAGAGGAATCTCTTGAGGATACCAAAGTTATTTTAGATGATGATAATAATATTATTGGTTTGCTGATATTCTGGATTTCTAAAAAACCTGCATTTTATCATAGTTTAAAGACGGTCAGTTTAAAATTGCTTATTGTTGATATTTTAGACTATTTTGTATTATGCGATGTGGAGAAAGGAGATTTTCATGTTGCAGAATTAGCTATTGATGAATCCCAAAGGGGAAAAGGTTTGGGCAGTAAAGTTTTGGATGATGTAATTGGATATGCTAAATGGAATAATCTAAAAAGAGTAACTCTTGATGCCGATTTCAGAAACACAGGAGCCAAATCATTATATGAAAGAATAGGATTTAAAGAATTCAATAAAAAAAGAGTTAAAATAGGAAGTTTTGAACGCGGAATGCATAATATGGAACTTAAATTATAAGTTCAATGTCTTCTACGTGCAAATTCTTCAAAAATTTCATCTATTTCTATTCCTTTGTAAACAAGGATAAGTAAAGTGTGGAATATTAAATCAACAGATTCATAAACTAAATTCTCATCATTTTTAGCAGCAAGCAATACTTCACCACATTCTTCTGCTACTTTTTCAAGTATTTTATCTTCTGCTTTTTTGTCACTGTCCTGCATTATTTTAGAGGTGTAGGAATCAATAGGATTGTCCCTTCTTTCTTCTAAAACTTTATAAACTTCTCTAATAATTTCCTCTGATGCCATTTAATCACTTTTCTCGTTGTCTTGTATACTTTCTGTAATAGCTATTAATGGATGTTTATCATCATCAATAATTTCAATATCATTGAATGTTTTTATTCCTGCTTTATCTGCTGTTTTTTCCAATCCTAAGCGGATATCTTTGCCTAAATCAATAACATATGCATCGATTGTTTTGCAGCCTAATTGTTTTGCAGCTACTGTTCTGTGATGTCCATCTACCAATATCCACCTGTCTCCAGTTTTAACAACAATTGCAGGTTCAGCTAATCCCATTTTAAGCTCATATGTTCTTCCTTCAAGTTCGTCAGCATAAACTCTGTCTTGAGTAGGCCTTATTTTATCAGTGTCAACTTGCATATGTTTTAAAGTACTTTTAATGCCATATAATTGGTCCATAGTACTTTTAAAGTAATCTACTTTATTTGGGGTGGAACGTTCAATATGTGAACGAACCATATCTGTGTTTGTAATAATTCCTACAATTTCGCCGTTTTCGTTTATGACTGGCATTCGTGAGATGCCTCTTCTGAACATAACTCTGGAAGCATCATTTATACTTAAGTTTTCATTAGCTACTACTAATTTTGTACTCATTATTTCTGAGACATGGTCTGCCCAGTCTTTTACTACAATATCAAAAGAGGTTACCATTCCCACTAGTTTGTTATTTTCTACTACTGGATAGCTATTGTGATCGCTTTCTTTCATTAATTTAATAACTTCTTCTGTTGTTGTTTGTGGTGATACTGTAACAACATTTTTAGTCATATAATCTTTGACCAACGATTTACTTTTAGCCATAGTTTCCCTCCGATTTTATTCTATGTTTTCTTTTAAGATTTTAACAGTTTCTCCAGGGTCTGCTTTTCCTCTTGTTAATCTCATAACTTGGCCGACAAGGAAATTAAGTGAAGATTTTTGTCCTTCCAAGTAATCATTTACAGCTTTTGGATTTTCTTCGATAGCCTGTTTTACTGCAGCTATCACTTCATCATCTTTTACAACACCAAGCAAACCTAATTCTTCAGCTATTGCTTTTGGAGTTTGTTTATTGTTTGGCATATGTTCAATGATTCTTTGACCTGCTTTGGTGGTTATTTCTTTATTTTGAAGCATTTCTAAAAGTTCTACAATATCTTCAACTAATATTCCGCTATCTGCAAAATCAAGTTTGTTATAGGATAATACTCTTTTAAGTTCATCTCTCATCCACATTGAAGCAAATTTAGGATCCACTTGTTTAGCTACTGCTTCATAAGCTATAGCCAGGTCAAGTTCTGAAGTTAACACTTTAGCAGATTCTGCATCAATTCCATATTCTTCAGTAAATCTTCTTACTTTATTGTGCGGTGCTTCAGGCATTATTTCTAAAACATTTTCAATTTGAGCATCGGAGATTTCCATTGGTGGCAAATCAGGATCTGGAATGAATCTGTAATCATCAGCATCTTCTTTTAACCTCATACCTACAGTAATCATCTGAGATTCAAGGTATGCACGTGTTTCTTGTTTGATTTCAACTCCTCTTTTCATAAGGTTTTTCTGTCTAACAAGTTCAAATTTCAATGCTTTGTAAGCTCCTTTAATGGAGTTGATGTTTTTCATTTCTACTCTGTTTCCACCTTCAATAGAGATGTTTACATCAGCTCTCATAGTACCTTCTCCACGAGCTCCTCCACTATATTGCAATACACGGATGAGCTCTTTTAAGAAGGTTCTTGCTTCTTCAGGAGATTTTATATCCGGTTCTGTAACAATCTCAATTAAAGGAATTCCGGAACGGTTAAAATCAACAGTACCTCTGTCAGGTTTGTATTGGCCAGGGTCTTCTTCCATATGGATTTCTCTGATTCTGACTCCATTTAGTTCTCCTTCGTAACCGATAGGTACTGAAGTTCTTTGGTATCCTGAAGGCAAATCAGGATAATCGTAATGTTTTCTCATGAAGTAGGTGAAACCTTTATCGATTTTACAGTTAAGCATTAAAGAAATCATTAATGCATTTTCAATTGCTTTTTCATTTGTTGGATATGGTTTAGCACCTGGTTGATTTAAACAAACTGGACAGATGTTTGAGTTTGCTGGTGCTTCCTTATAATTTGTTGGACAATCACAAAATAATTTTGATTCAGTTTCTAATTGTACGTGGATTTCAAGTCCACACATCATATTGACACTAATAATAATTCCTCCAATTTTTTGGAAAATCAAAATAGATTTATATTATATAAGTATTTATAATAATAGATTAATAAATATTTGTGATTTTTATGTCTGATGAAGTTTTATTTACACAAAAATTAGTGTCAAAAGATAATGACAATAAAGTAACTATTGAGTGGATGGTTGAAAACAATACTAGGGGATTAATAGAAAATGCATTGGCACTATCCCAGTGTTATACTCATGATTTTGGAAACTTTGAAGATGGTGAGGTCAAATCAATTATTTTTGATGTAGAACTTCCGTCTGATGAAAGTTTAAAAATGGATTTTGGTGATGATGCAGTAATTCCGGATAAAATTACATTTGGTGGTGCTTCTTTAACTTATAGGGCTAATGGAGTTTCATTTAAAACAAAATCTAATACATTGGAAATTTAATATTTGTTTTTTAAAGATTCCTTTATATATCTTTTAATAAATTTATTTAGTTCTGGATCAACATTGCTTTCCGGATTTCCAAGTTGTTTTTTGTCAGTGAATGTTCCTTTAAGTTGACGTCCGGACCATTTAACTTCTTCTTCCACTCTTTTTCCATATTTTGTTCCAAACATTTTAAATAATGGGAATTTGGTTATTCCATTGGCTCCGCTTAAAATAAGAATACCTATGTTGGCCAGATTATCAATCCATGTTCCGCATATTATTGTAATGTCCGGAAATGTTAATCTGATTTTAGACACTACCTGGGCATAATAAAGTGAAGCTGGCTGTGAGCTGTTTGCATATGCGGTTTCTTTATGTGAGTTTAATGAGTAGAATATTACTCTGTCAATTTTGTGATCTTTAATATAATCAATTAAATAATCAACATCATCTAATGTTTCTCCAAGGCCTAAAATCACCGTAATAGCTTTTTGGAATCCCAAATCTCCAGCTACATCTAACATATTGCTTATTTTATCTAATGATTTACTTGGACATACTTTTTGATGTAATTCAGGATTAGCTACTTCAACAGCTCCGGTAATTCCTTTTATTTCTGAACCATATTCTTCTAACTCGTCTGTAATTCCTGTATTTAACCAAACACTGTCTCCAGTGATGTTTTTGATGGTGGTTGCTATTTCTTTAATTTCTGCAGTTGTAAATGACTTGTAACCGCCTGAAAGGAATTCAATATTCCAATTTAGGCGTTTACACATTTCTGCTTCAGCATATATATTGTGTACATTACGTCTAGCTTTAGTGGGGTCTTTAATTTTATCTTTTTGAGTAGACATGTAACAAAAAGCACAGTCTCCTTTATCGCACCACCAGGAAAGGAATATTGCTCTTTCAAGACTAATTTCATTACCATGTTTTTTTAGTGTGGTTTCATTTGCCTTTTTTATTAAATCAAATATGTCAGAATCCATTTTAATCATTATTCTTTATTGTTTGTTTTAATATTAATAGTTAAAGTTATATATTAGTTTATCCAAACTATATTATAGTTTGCTTCTAATTTTATTTAGATGTAATTTAATCAAAACATTTATATAGTATGAAAATCAAACTAATTAATACTGTTTGAAGTCTTTTGATTTGAATGGGTTTATTTGGTTAAGACTGGTGGGTACTCACATGCCATCGTAGCTCAGTAGGTAGAGCGTTCGGCTGTTAACCGATTGGTCACAGGTTCGAGCCCTGTCGATGGCGCTTTTGGGCCCATAGCTTAGCCAGGTAGAGCGTCCGGCTCATAACCGGAAGGCCATGGGTTCGAACCCCATTGGGCCCATTTCAATTAAATTATGTCATTTGTTGCTCCGGTGGTGTAGTCCGGCCAATCATTTCGGCCTTTCGAGCCGAAGACTCGGGTTCGAATCCCGGCCGGAGCATTTAAAAACTTGTTAAGATTTTTAATGGTTTCTATGTATCCTTTCTTTTTGTATAAGCGGGGGTGCCCGAGAGGCCAAAGGGGACAGGCTTAGGACCTGTTGACGCAGGTCTACCAGGGTTCAAATCCCTGCTCCCGCATTCTAACAATTTTTTATTTATTTCTTATGCCGGGGTAGGGTAGGCGGTCATCCTACGGGACTGTGGATCCTGTGACTCGGGTTCAAATCTCGGCCCCGGCCCCATTATTAAAAACTATTTTTTATGAGATTATTTCTATGGCTAAAAAAGGGTCTGCTGAAGAAAGAGATTTAGTGCATAAACTTTGGGAAAGAGATTTTGCAGCTATGAGAGCTCCAGCTTCTGGAGGTGCAACTAAAAAACCTTTACCTGATGTTGTAGCAGGAAACGGTAAATTATATTTAGCTATTGAAGTTAAAACTACAACTAAAGATAAAATTTACATAGATTTTCCTCAAATTGATGCATTATGTGAGTTTTCTGAAAAATTCGGTGCTAAACCATATATTGGAGTTAAATTTAAGTACACAAAATGGTTATTTTTAGAACCTGAAAAAACTCCACGTACCAAAAGCGATAATTATAAAATTGAAAAAGATTTTGCCCTAGAAAAAGCTTTGGAAATTGATGAAATTACCGGCATTGATAGGCAAATGAAATTTTGATAATAACATTTATATAGTAATTAAATCATATTAATAATAGTATGTTATTATGACATATCTGTTGGGGTTATAGTGTAACCTGGCATCATCTGGGACTCCAGTTGTCTTTGAAGAAAATATACGCGTAACTGAGCAGTATCCGTTGTGATGATCAATTGGAGTACTGAGGCAAGAGACATCCCAGGATCGGGGTTCAAATCCCTGTGACCCCATTTTTATAAAAAACTATTTTTAAATATTATAATTTCAATACTATTTTTATGAATTCTAAAGATATTATATGGATTCCAGGTTATAATTTAGATTCTAACTGTTATCTGATTGATGATATGTTAGTTGATACTGGAGCCGGAGATAATAAAGAATACCTTTTTTCTAAACTTAAAGAACATGATGTCAATCCTGAAGATATTAAATTAATTGTTAACACACACTGTCATTTTGATCATGTTAATGGTAATTGTTTTTTCCCTAATGCTAAAATAGCTATTCATAAAATTGATGCAATCGCTTTAATGGAAGATGATAATCCTGATACTGTAGCCAGTCATTTTGGCCATGAAATTAAATGCCATAAAGTGGATATTGAATTGGAAGAAGGGGATAAAATAAAGGATTTTGAAGTTATTCATACTCCAGGTCATTCTAAAGGAGCTATCTGTTTGTGGGATGGTGAAAATCTAATTAGTGGAGATACAGTATTTGGTCATGGTGGTGTTGGCAGAACTGACATTGGAGGCAGTTTTTCTGATTTGAAAAAATCTGTAGAAAAACTGAAAAAATTAGATGTTAAAACAATCTATCCTGGTCATGGGATGATTGACAATAATGGGAAAAAGAGTATTGAAATGTCTTATTCTCTTTTTTAAATTATTTTTCTAATTTTTTAGCTACTTTTTTAAATGCTCCTCTTTTTACAAGAACAGTAACTTTTTCGCCTCGCCTTATAACGCTATCTGTTTGTGGTATTACCAGTTTGCCTTTTTGATATGTGGCAATTATAATGTAATCTTTTGTTGGTGATATTTCCCCCATTTTCTTTCCAACAACCTTGTCATTGGTTATGGTCATATCGAAGATTTCAGCATCTCCTTCGCCAAGTGTAATTAGGTCTGCAACATTAGGTCTTGTTACAAGTTTTTCTAAAAGTCCTGCAGCTGTAACTTCCGGACTGATTACATTGTCTATTCCGACTTCCATAAACGCTTCTTCGTGGTCAGGATTACTTACTCTGGCAATAATTGTTGGAACATTATATTTTTTAACTAAAATACAGGATAATAGGTTTGCTTCATCATTTCCAGTTGTAGCTATGAAAAAGTCTGCATCTTCAATATTGGTTTCTTCTAATAATTTTGAACTAGTTCCATTTCCACATATTACAAGTGCATCAAGTTCTGCAGCTACTTCTGAGCATAATGATTCGTCACTTTCAATTAAAGTGATGTCGTGTCCATCTTCTATTAATAAATTTGCAAGGTTAAGGCCTACACGACCTCCACCCATTATTATAATATACATTTCAATTCTCCCTCTTTGTAATACATTAAATTTATTTTTGAATATTATAAATATTTTCATTTTTTAAATATTTCAAAAATAGCTCTGAATAGGACCAGCACAGGATAAATTTCCAGTCTTCCTACCCACATGTTTAAAACAGATACTATTTTTAAAACAGGATTAAGAGTATTGTTCAATACTCCAATATCCAATCCGTTGTTTCCTTGGAGGGATATTATACTAAATAAACTGTCGAATGGTGGATATCCATAAAAACAAAATATAATCCAGGTTATTGCAATGATGACAAGGTATAATGTTATAAAGTTCCCGGTTTTTCCTATTTCTTTTTCGGACACTCTTCTTCCAGATATTTTAATAGGGATTACTCTGCCGTCTGGTGAAAGGATTTCTTTTATGTGTCTGTAAATAGCTTTAACATAAGTTATTACTCTGTAAAGTTTAATTGCACCTACGGTAGATCCGCTAGAACCACCCATTAACATCAAAATCATCAGGATAACTAATATAAATGATGGCCATCCTGCCATGGTGGAAGCCAGTTGGACATTAGCTCCTGTTGTGGTAATTGATGAGGTAACTGTAAATAAAAGGTCAATCGGCACAATATGAGATGCTAGATAAAGAATTATTGTAACAAAAGTGATTATACAGATTAATGTTTTAAATTGTAAATCCTGAATTAATGATTTTCCTTTTGTTTTGATAATTTTATAATGTGCTAAAAAGCTTGTAGCTCCTAAAATCATCAATACAATTGAAATAAGATAAATCAGGTCATTGTGATAATATCCGATATTTGCATTTTTAACACTCATTCCGCCGGTTGCAATCATACAAAAGGTATTACAAATAGAATCAAAAGTCGGCATTCCGGCTAAATGATATAGTATAATTCCAACTATGGTATAAATCAGGTAAATTTCAATGGTTTTTTTAAGTGTGGTTTTAACACTTGGTTTCAGGCGTTCTTCACGGGCTTCAGATTGGTATAATTTGGCAGTTGCTGTACCTGGTCTTGTTAAAACACCGATTACCATAACTACCACTCCTAATCCTCCAACCCATTGTTCAAATGCTCTAAAAAATAATATGCTGTGGGGCAATATTTCAACATTATCAAACATTGTTATTCCGGTACCTGTTAATGCTGAGGTACTTTCAAAAATACCGTTTAAAAAATCAGTTCCTGTTGCAAGTGAGATTACGACTCCTCCAACAATACATGCCCACATCCAGGCAATTGATGAAATCATCATTCCGTGTTTCAGTTTCATCTTGCTGCGGGAGTATTTGTCAAGAGTTTTCATACATATGTATCCTAAAATAACTGAAAAAACTCCAGGAATAATAAAACAGCTATAGTTAAATTCGAAATAGATTAAATCGATAAGTAATGGGGATAAGCACATTAATCCCACACAAATCATCACTACTCCGGAATATCTTGTAACTATGCAAAGATCTGTTTTAGTTATATATTTCATCATTTTATGTTTTTGAATAAATAGCTATATAAATATTAACTAGCAAATCTAAAATAAGTATATTCTATATTAGTTGTGTGAAATCATGAAACATAAATCATTAATATTTCTATTTATCAGTTTTCTTATTTTGGGAGTCATGCTCTGGTTTGTAGGGATAGGTGATATATTAGGAGCTTTAAAAATAGCTAATTTGTGGTTCATTGCATTAGCTGTTTTAATTCAGGTTTTTACTTATTATTTATACACTTTGCGTTGGCAAATCATTAACAAGATGGATGGTATTGAAATATCTATTAAGGAATTATTTCCTATTGTTATGGTTGGTTTAGCTACAAATAATATTACTCCTGCTGGAAGAGGTGGTGGAGAACCTGTAAGGGCATATATCCTGTCCAGAGATAAAGGATATCCGATGGAAGAGACCTTTGCAACTGTTGTAGCTGATAAAGCTTTAGACACTTTTCCATTTGTTTTCTTGGCTATTTTGACAATTATTGGAATCACTTTCTACTTTAAGCTGGATTTATGGATTTTAATATTGATGATTGTTGCAGTAATAGCTATTGTGGCTTGTTTAATTTTACTTATATATATGTCTGTAAATCCAAAATTCGGTAAAAAGGTTGATAATTGGATTATTGGATTAATTAGAAGATTTTATAAGAAAAATTCAGATGAATTGGAACAAAAGGTACACACTGTAATTGGCGGGTTCCAGGATACAATGAAACTTGTAATTTCTGATAAAAGGATTTTGCATTATGCTCTGCCTTTGTCATTTATCATATGGATATTTGAGATTTTAAGGGTTTATGTTGTGTTTTTAGCATTTGGAGCTCATGTAAGTCCGATTATTATTGGTGAAGTATTTATTATGGCATCATTAATAGGTATGATTCCACTGTTACCTGGTGGACTTGGAGCTGTAGATGGAGTAATGATTTTATTTTACTCAACAGCAGGAATATCTGCTTCATTAAGTGCAGCTGCCACTGTTATTGAAAGGTTAATTTCATTCTGGTTAGCTACTGTAATTGGTATGCTGATTTTACCTCATTATGGCTCTTCAGTTCTTGATAAAATTTCATTAAGTTCAAAATCCGATGATGAATCTGATGATGAACTGCTGGAATAAGTCACTTTCAAAAACTTGTGTGATTTGAATTTTCACTAGTTTTTGAGTCACGAATTTTTTTCGTTCTATTTTTTCTTTATTTTTAATTTAAAAGCAGTAAAATTAATATATTAAGTGGAGCTAATATATTAATATGTCTAGTATCAAAATAAAAGCTCCATATGAATTTATGGAGTCAAAACAATTTAAACTTTTCGATTTTGTTCCTGAGTTTTCTGAATTCCGTCAATTTGATGATCTTTCTCGATTTGGTTGCGAAAATATTGAGAATAATCTTATCAGATTGGAAAAAAGAGGTAAAATACATTTTGAGAATAGAGTTGCAATTTGTCCATCTTGTAAATCACATAATGCTGTTAAAAATGGTACTTATGAACGTAAACTTATTTTTTTAAGAATTGGAGAACAAATTTGCACTATTCAAAAATATAAGTGCATAAAATGCGGTAAAGTCTTTTATACTGATTTATTATCTCTTGTTTATTCTAATTCAAATATTACATTGCCTGTTATTGAATGTATTGAGAATTTATATCAAATTTATGGAGCAGGGCTCCATAAAATACGATTTGATTTAAAACAACAACATAACATTGAAATCTCACATCAAAGCATTGAAAACATCTTATTGAACTCTAATTATCAATTTAACTATGATAATTGGACTTATTCTGGATATTACTTATTTGATAGTCTTTGGGTTAAAATTAATGGTGAATGGAACTATATTTTAGCCTTATTCGACGTTAAATTGAATACTATCGTTTCCGTCAAATTGGTCGAATCAGAAGATTCTAAGACCATTTATCAATTTTTAAACGAATCTCTAAGAAATCAGAAAAAAATATCAATAGGCACAGACTTAAAACACGAATATCGTGAAGCCATCGATAAATTAAAAGTAAAACACCATTTCTGCAAATTTCACGTGAAACAAGCAGTAAACAAAAGATTTAAAGATTACTTTGACAAAAATCCATTATCTGAAGACGAAAAAGACATATTAAATTGTTTAAAACAGGACATTTATAAAATATTGGATGCAAAAGACTTAAATACTGCTAAAGAACTTAGAAACGAATTAATAAACAAAAAATATACAAAAAACAAGTTCACAAACAAAATTCTTTGGAAATTCATCATTCCTTACTTCAAAAAATTAACGACACACCTGGAAAACACGAACATCCCATCAACAAACAATAAAATCGAAAATATCTTCCAAAAAGTATTCCCAAAACACATAAAAAGAACAATGAAAATAGAACAAGGACTTCTAGCCAGATTCATGCTAAAACTAAATTATTGGAATTTAAACAATGAAAAAGAAAAAAATCACACAAGTTTTTGAAAGAGCCTGGAATAATTAAATAGAAAACTTTATTTTATTTACTTTCTATATTTTTTAGTATAGCAAAAATTAATTTTTTGTAAAATATTTGGTGAAAATATGGAAATTAATGGCGTAGAAATTAAAGATAATTATGCAGAAGGTTTTGGAATTAAAGTAACTAGAATTTTAGTTACAGCAGCTACTAAAAGATTAGCTAAAATTGCAGCTACTGAAGCTACTGGATACGGAACTTCTGTTATTGGATGTCCTGCAGAAGCAGGTATTGACTGTTACGTACCACCAACTGAAACTCCTGACGGAAGGCCAGGTTATGTAATTATGCTCTGTCAAGGATCTAAAAAACAATTAGACCACGAACTCCTTGAAAGAATAGGTATGTGTATTTTAACTGCACCAACTACTGCAGCATTCAATGTTCTTGATGACGCTGATGAAGAACTCAAAACTGGTTTCAAATTAAAATTCTTCGGTGACGGATTTGAAGATGAATTAGAAATCGACGGTAGAAAAATGCATTCTATCCCAATTATGTCTGGTGATTTCTTAGTAGAATCTACTTTTGGTTTCAAAGCTGGTGTAGCTGGTGGAAACTTCTTTATCTTAGCTGAAAATCAAATGGCTGGTGTAATGGCTGCTGAAGCTGCTGTTGATGCTATTTCAGCTGTTGAAGGTGTAATCACTCCTTTCCCTGGAGGTATGGTTGCTTCAGGTTCTAAAGTAGGTTGTAACAATTACAAATTCTTAAACGCATCTACCAACGAAAAAATGTGTGTAACTTTAAAAGACAAAGTTGATTCTGACATCAGAGAAGATGCTAATGGTGTATTTGAAATCGTTATTGATGGTATTGATGAAGAATCAGTACGTGCTGCAATGAAAGCAGGTATTGAAGCAGCATGTAATGTTCCTGGAGTATTAGAAATCGATGCTGGTAACTTCGGTGGAAACTTAGGAGCTTACAAAATCAACTTACAAGATTTATTCTAAGGGCATTATCCCTTTTTTCTATTTTTTTTATTTTAATTTTCTTATTCTTGAATATTTACTCGTTTTTTAAAAATTGCTCTCACTTTGAAATATTGTTTTCAAATCCAAGTGAAATTATATATTTAACATGAGATATAAGATATTTTGGAGCATGTAATGGTGTTATTGCATGCTCTGTGTTTGCAGATATGTGGTATGAATATTGATGCAAATTCTCGGGTTAGTTTTTTGTGATACAAAAAGAGTTCAGTTAGGTATTAACTAGCTGGACATACTTTTTGTATTTGGTTAAAATCCATAATCTGACCTTTTAACACTTTAAAACTGGTTATGTGTCCATTTTTATATGGGCACTACTTCTATTTTTAAATTTTAAAATTAAAAAGAATTATTAAATACAATTTTTAAATGTATATCTGATTGGTGATTTTTATGGATCCTATAGATATGACTGTTACAGATTTAAATTGTGAATATTTAGGTTTATCAAGACTTTGTTTAATGGAATCTGCAGGAAAATCTCTCGCAGAAGAAGTTGGAAAAATAGCTGTTTATACATTTTCAAAACCTGTTAAAATAATTATTTTCACAGGATCGGGAGGAAATGGGGGAGACGGTTTTGTAGCAGCAAGATATCTTTTAAACAGAGGATATGATGTTGATATTTATATGTTAAAAGATAAAAACGGAATTCATTCAGCTGAAGCTAAAACTAACTATGAAATACTTGAAAACATGAAACCTCGCTTTTCTCATTTGACAGTTCATAATCTAAATACAATTGAAGATATTGATAACTGTGAAGTAGCAAATAGTGACAGCTTTTCAGAGTTTATCATTATAGACGGAATTTTGGGAACTGGCATTAATGGTAAATTGAGAGAAAACATTAAAAGAGCTATTGAAGTTATAAACACTTCCAATGGCCTGACAATTAGTGTTGATGTTCCGTCTGGTCTTGACCCGTTAACTGGCCAGATACATGATGTAGCAGTTAAACCCCAGTATACTGTAAGTTTTCATAAAGTAAAAACAGGAATTCACAAGGCTGGTGAAGAAAAAGTTGGGGGAATTGTAACCTGCGATATAGGAATTCCGATTGAAGCAGAATACTTTATAAATTATGGGGACATGATTAAACTTAATAAAAGATCTTTAAAATCACACAAAGGAAATAACGGTAAAGTTTTAATTGTTGGTGGCAGTAAAGAGTATTCAGGAGCTCCGAGTATTGCAGGACTTGCAGCTATTGGTGCAGGAGCAGATTTGGTATATGTAGCAGCTCCGGAATCTGCAGCTTTGGCCATTTCAACACATCCTGATTTGATTGTAAATTCGCTAAAAGGAGATTACTTAACTACAGAACATGCAGGAGAAATTTTGGAAATAGCTGAAAAGGTTGATGCTGTTTTATTAGGTCCTGGAGCAGGTATCAATAATGAAACCGGAAAACTGTTAAATATTTTGGCCAGTAAAATTAAAAAACCATTAGTTTTAGATGCAGATGCTCTAAAACAGGTCAAACCTCAAATTATTAAAAATAGGGATGATGTAATTTTAACTCCTCATATTTTTGAGTTCAAGTCATTTTTTGGCAAAGATATTAAATTAGATTTGGACAGCTATGATTTTGCTGAAGTTGATGAAAATATTTCAGAGTTTCAGCAAGTCGTAAGACAGATTAACGGTGCTGTTGTGGTTAAAGGTGCAATAGATTTGGTGATTCAGAAAAATAAATTTAAACTTAATAAATCCGGAAATCCAGGAATGACTGTTGGAGGAACAGGTGATGCATTGGCGGGAATAGCTACTTCATTACTATCTAAAGGTTTGAATGCATTTGATGCAGCTACTTTAGCTATTTTCATTAATGGTCTTGCAGGAGATGAAGCATATCTGGAAAAAGGTTATGGATTTGGAGCTACAGATGTAGTTGCACATATCGGAAAGGTAATTAAGGGATAATATGGATTATGTTAAAGGTATTTTTAAAAACAGGCCTAACAGATTCATAGCTGAAGTTGAAGTTGACGGAAAAATTGAAATAGCTCATGTGCCTAATACCGGAAGATGTAAAGAGCTTTTGGTTGATGGTGCTGCAGTTTATCTTAAACCTTCTGATAATCCGAAAAGAAAAACCAGATTCACTCTTCATTTTGTTGTAAACAAAGGGGAGCTGGTGTCACTTTACTCGCAGGAAGCCAATAGTATTGTGTATGATGCAATATTAGATGGCAAAATAAAAGAGCTTCAGGGTTATTCATATCACCAAAGGGAAAAACAGGTTGATGATTCAAGAATTGATATATACTTAGCTAATCAGGAAGATGACTGCTGCGGAATGGAGTTTTTAGTTGACAGCTGTTATATTGAGGTTAAGGGAGTAACTTTAATAGTTGACGGTGAGGCAAGATTTCCGGATGCACCAACTGAACGGGGAGCAAAACACTTAAAAGAATTAATTAAGCTTAAAAATGATGGAAATCGTGCTGTAGTATTTTTCTTAATCCAGCATCCTGCAGGCAATGATTTCAGACCTAACTGGGAAAATGATCCTAAGTTTTCCCAAACTTTAGTTGAAGCTGAAAATGCAGGTGTTGAAATACTTGTCTATAAATGCAATAATACTCTTGAAGGTATTGAATTAGTTCCTAAGTCTTTAGATTATGATTTAAGTAGAAAATAATATATTTTACAGTAATAGATATATTATTTTATATTATTTTTTTTAAAAAAATTTGGTGAATATATATGGAAAAGAAAAATATAATTATAGTTCTTGGAATTGTTGTAGTAATATTAATTGTTGCATTGGCTGCAATTATGTTAGTTAATTCTTCTGATTATGAATCAAAAGAGTATAATTCTGCTATTGTTGAAGGGGCTTGTTTTAATATTCCTTCCGATTTTGTGTTGAACTCAACTTTTTATGTATGGAAACTTAACTGATGATGAGATTAGGGAAATGGTAAGTATTGATGAAAATTATGTTGATGAAGAATATTATGATGATGAGGGATATACAACAGATGTCTTTTTTGATAATTTTACATCTACTGGAACAGGGGAGATAATGATTAGTGCAGTTCCTATTGATGTAACTAAAGAAGAATTTGATGAAGAATGGGCTAATATTCCTTCTTTAATGTCTGAAGAATTCAGTGAAGATATTCCTGGTTTAGATGTATCTTCTGCGATTCAAAAAACCCATTCTAATGTTACAGGTTATGAAATATCTATGGTAAACTCAACTAATTCTAATGAAAGTGTAGTATTATTCATGTTTTTTGATGGGGATATGATGTTTACAGTTACAACCTCTCAAAATGGAACTCAGCCAGTTATAAATCTGGATGACTTATTAGCTAATATTACTCAAGAACCTGTTAAGCAGTATATTATGTGAGTGTAGTTAAAATCTGCACTTTCTACTTTATTTTAGCTAATGTTTCTCTGATAGCCTCATTAATTACTAAAGTAGCTAGATTATCGTAGTCTGTCTGGCTTTTGTTAATTAAAACTAAATTTTTGCCTTTGAAATAATTTATAAGTCCTGCTGCAGGATATACGACAAGTGATGTTCCACCAACAATTAAAGTATCTGCAGACATAATGTATTGGGCTGATTTATTTAAAATATTCATATCCAGTGCTTCTTCGTATAAAACAACATCAGGTTTTATAATTCCTCCGCAGGTACAGTGAGGGATACCTTCACTTTCTAAAATAAAGTTCAGATCATATTTTTTTTTACATATTTCACAGTAATTTCGATAAACAATTCCGTGAAGCTCCAATACGTTTTTGCTTCCTGCCTTCTGGTGTAGGCCATCAATATTTTGTGTAATTATTGCCTTTAATTTCCCTTCCTTTTCTAATCTGGCCAGAGTATAATGTGCAGGATTAGGCTCTGCTTCTGGAAAAATTAAACAGTCTTTATAATAGCTAAAAAACTTATCCGTATGTTCTAAGTAATAGCTATGTGAAACTAATCTCTCAGGTGTATCGCCATATTTTTCCAGGCTTTTAAAAATTCCGGATTCACTTCTGAAATCAGGAATTCCACTTTCAGTTGATACTCCTGCACCTCCAAAAAATACAATATTGTCTGAAGCATCTATAATCTCTTGCAGTTTTTCTATTTTGTTCATAGTATAGCATTATTTGCTATGTAATATATAGTTTTCAGTTAATTTTATAATTTATAAAGATTACATATATTAAATAAGTTGAATTATTTTAAATTCAACTTTTCTGTGGAGTGGGTTAAAATGAGAGAGTTATTTGAGAAAATGATTGATGAATCAATGGCTGCTCAAAGAGCCGACATTGACACAATTAAGAAAAAACGAGGGACTGATTTTAAAATAAAAGATGCAGAACCTTATGTTAGAGTAGCATCAAAAATGGAGGCTATTGATAATCAGGCTCAAAGTGTGTTTGATTTACATGTAAATTCTGTTAAAACACATTTTGATACATTGTGCAGTCTTACAGATACTGTTATACCTGAAGATGATCCTTTTGTTGAGCATTATCAAACTCCTCCGGTTCTTGAGATATTAACTGAAGAAGATGCTGGTTTTTCAGATAGCTTAGATAAATTTATAGATAAGATAGCTTCATGTGAAGCATTAATTGGAAAAGAAGTTATAAGACGTTATGGAGGTTTTTATGGTCCTACATGTGTTGTTGATTTTGCTTTAATTCCTGGAAGTACAAGTAATGTTGTTAATCAAATACTGTTAGAAACAGATATTCCTGAAAATCATAAGCAAGCTATTTTAGCTGCTAAATCATGGGGTATGAATACTTCTTATGGTGTTGGGGAAGCTTTTGCTAATGCTTTGGAAGGCGGTTCAACAGCTGCCGAAGCAGTTAGTGAAGAAATAGCTACGTTACAAAACATATATAAAAACCCAATTGAAGCCCAAGGCCAGCTTATGGATAATGCAGGTCACTCTTCTTTTGATGTAAGAAAATATATGAATTCCTATAAGAAAAAAATGAGAAGTACAGTTATTGCAGCAATGGAAGATGATGTCCACTATGGTAATATTTTAACTGTTCCTGCATACTGTGTAGGTGATATTGCTCATCATATTTCTCAGTCAACATTCAATATGTGTAAGGATGACATGACGATGGGAATTATTGAGGCTACAACAGATGTTATTGAAACATCATTAAGAGATAATTTAGACAATTTTAAAAGCGTATTTGATGTATTGTCACTTGCTACTGGTTCATCAGCATGTGCAACTGAGTATATTCTTGAATTAGACGGTTTCAATGCAGTTATGATTGTTGATTTATTGACTAAACGTTTCCATAATTTTGTTCAGCAGTTTCCAACAAGAGGTGCTGCTGCAGAGCTGCACAACTGTGACTTTATGGACATGATTTACAGAGGTTGGGGATTTTTAGACAAAGCTAGAAAAGGAAGAGCTTCTGAATCAGGTATATTAAAACCATTAGTTTCTGGTTTTGAAGTTAATTTAAATTCTGTTGAAGAAAATGAAGTGATTATGAACCCTCAAAGGTATGCATATCCGGCATGTGCAATTTCTGTAAGGTTCTCTTCTTTAATGAGATTGGCAGATTATCCTTGTTTGCTTACCAGTGAACCAATAACTGCAACTATGATGACAAATATCATGGCTCTTAATAAAGAAGATGCTGGATCTCCAGTTAAAGGTTGTAAGAATTGTGCGTCTGCTTCATTAATTGATTTCAGACATGATTTCTGTCAGTGGAAAGATGCAGTATAAAGTAGGTGTGTTATATGGCGCCATGCGGTATTGGAAAAAAATTCATTGCTGAATTGCTTGGAACATTTTTCTTAGTATTTTTTGGAACAGGTTCTGCAGTTATCACATTGATGATATCAGAATCAGTTAATCCAAATAATGTGGGCATTGGAATTTTAGGCGGTTTGGGAGATTGGATAGCTATTGCACTGGCATTTGGTTTAACTGTAATGGTTTGTATCTATCTTTTTGGAAGAATTTCAGGAGCTCATTTAAATCCTGCAGTTACAATTGGATTGCTGCTTAGTAAAAATATTTCTTTAGCAGATTCTGTGTATTATATTGTAGCTCAGATAATCGGAGCTTGTTTCGGAAGTTTAGCAGTATTTTTATGTTTAGGAATGCCTTCAGTAGTTGTTGGAGGTTTAGGTGCAACTGCTCCTGGCATGGGTGTAAGTTATTTACAAACAATATTTGCGGAATTTATTGGAACTTTCTTTTTAGTGCTTGTAATAATGGGTGTTGCTGTTGATAAAAAAGCTACTCCTAATTTTGCAGGTTTATCTATTGGTTTTACAGTAACTGCAGTTATTATCTTTTTAGGACCATTTACTGGAGGTTCTATAAATCCTGCACGTACATTTGCTCCTTATTTGATGGATTATTTGGTTGGCGGAATAAATCTTTGGATATATTTCCCAATTTATTTAATAGGTCCAATTGCAGGAGCTATTGCTGCAGCATTGGTATATACTTATCTGGCTAAAGACAATGATGTTTGTGAAATACCTGGACCATTTAATTAGTTGCTATTAGTTGATAGTAACTAATTTTTATTTTTTTTTAAAAAAAGTAATTTAAGATAGCTGTTTAAGCTATCTGTTAAGTTTTTGATAGTTTGCAGCCTGCAAACCGTGGTATTTGATCATACCTTCAACTTCTCTTTGATCAGTTTCTTTATCTTCAAAAGTAATTTGTTCAATACTGTGTAAGCTGAAAGGAGATTCTCTGGTTAATGGTGCAATGGAACCTTTAAAGAGTTTCATTGTAACTTCACCACTTACTCTTCTTTGCATATGGTCAATAGCTTGATCGATATCTTCTCTTAAAGGTTCTTGCCATAATGCTCTGTATACTAAATCAGCATAAAGTGTACTCATGTACTCTGCAAATCTTAATTCATCAGTAGTAAGTACTAATTCCTCTAATGCCTGGTGAGCCGCAATCAGTAATTTAGCACCTGGAACTTCATAGGTTTCCCTACTTTTAAGTCCGATCATTCTGTTTTCAATAGTATCTACTCTACCAATACCATTTTCACCAGCAATTTTATTAGCTTCTTTAATAATGTCAATAAGGGGCATCATTTCTCCATTTATAGCTACTGGGATACCTTCTTCAAATTCAATAGATACTTTTTGAGGGGTGTCAAGTGCATCTTCAGCAGAAGCAGTCCATGCATAAATTTCTTCAGGAGGTTCATTTGCAGGATCTTCTAAAATATCCCCCTCAATGGATCTTCCCCAAATGTTTTCATCAATACTGTAAATTTTATCAGAGTTTAATTTGATGCCTTTTTCAGCAGCATAAGCTTGTTCTTCAGTTCTTGTTAAGTTTAATTCTCTGATTGGTGCAATAATATCTAAATCAGACATAGCTAAAATAACAGCTTCAAATCTGAATTGATCGTTTCCTTTTCCAGTACATCCGTGTGCAATAGCTGTTGCTCCTTCTTTTTTGGCAATATCGATAATTTTTTGAGCAATTAAAGGTCTTGCAAGTGCAGTACTTAATGGGTATCCTTCATATTCTGCATTTGCTTTTATTCCTCTAGCTATGTATTCATTTGCAAATTCTTCTTTAGCATCAATAGTGTAGTGTTTATAGCCGCCTATTTCTTTTGCCATTTTTTCAGCTTTAGCTATTTCTTCATCGCCTTGTCCTACATCTACACATGCAGTAATAACTTCAACATCATATTTTTCTTCTAATAATTTAACACAAACAGAAGTGTCTAATCCACCACTGAATGCAAGAACTACTTTGTCCATTTGATCACCATAATAAATATTATAAATTAATTTCTATTTTTAATAGTATTTAATATTAATTTAAAATCAGTGTTTTTAATTTATCAGTTAATTTTGTAATTTATTTTTTCTTTGTTTGTTGCAAATTTGTTTTATATTTTTAAAATCTAATTTTTTTCCATTTTAGAAAATTATTTTGATTTTTTTAATTAAATAATGTGGGAAGTGTCTTATTATATTGTTTCATTAATTAAAAAGTATGTTTAAGAAAAGAAAAATTATTTATTATATTAAGTTAAAATAAATGTAAAAAAATATTTGATATGTGGGAATATGAACAGAAGAAAAAAACTGATTATACTTATCCTTATTGTATGTATTATTGGGATATTTGCATTTGTAGGAAGTTTCTTTTTAGGAGGTCCTAGTCTGGCTTCAGGTGATAAAAACATATTGGTCCTGGCTAGTGACAAAGATGAACAGCCTGGTGGTGGTGTAGATATGGCATACATGGTTAAACTGGAAAATGGAACTATAGCTAATTATACTCCTGTATATCCTGGTGGAATGACTCATCCTACAAAACAAGCTTTAGGTGGTCTTGAAGGGCCAATGCGTCTTCATGACTGTCTGTGGGATGGCCCGGAACAGGGTATGGAATATGCAAAGGAAATTGTAGAAGCTAATACTGGAATGCATGCTGATGCAGTAGTAATTATATATGATGACGGATTGGATGCCATTATAGATTCAATTAGGCCACTTAAAGTTGACGGGGTTGAAACGGATCTTGGTGCAACAGATATTGTAAGACAAAATGATAATTACTCTGGATATCATGGAAGGGATGATGGAATAACTGGAAATATGTCCAGGGGTGATGCTGTAATGGTGTTAGTTAAAGCACTTTCTGAAGCTTCTAAAGATCCAGTTAAGAAAAGTACAATGACCAAGGTAGCTCTAGAAGAATATTCTAAAGGAAATATTGTAATGTCTCCAAGTGGTTCTTTTGTAAAATTACTGACTACAAAAGGTTTTGAAAGCATTTCATAAAAATATTATAATTTCTTTGTTAAGTTTAATAAAAAATAGTTTGACAGAAGAGAACTCTTAATTGGGGTCTTATAATTGAGGTTGAAAAGTTATATGGGTTTTACATTTAAGAAAAAATCCCCCCAATTAAGAGTTAGAGATTCAAAAGTATGTTGGTACTTTTTCTCTCTACTATTTACTTGGTATGTTCTGGTATATAAAAGTTTAGGTATGCCTAAAATTTATCAACAAATCATTTTTTGCACAAAATTTAATTAATTTCGAGTATGTGGAATTTCCTTTTAAAGTATTTTTATTGCCAATTACTATTAATTTTCTTTTAGCTCTGGTAATTGCCACATTAAGTCTTCTTAAATCTTTTAAAAATCCAATATTTCCATTTTTATTACTTCTTACAGTTGAAATGATTATAATTTCCTTTTCACGGCCCTGAAAACCGTCTACACTTTTTACTTCAATGGGGATTTTGTCCTGGATTAAATTGACTTGATCTGCATAGGGACTTATAATTCCAATATCCTTTGGATTAATTCCAGTTCCCAGGTAAAATTTAGCTATTGAAGTAGCAATGGCCGCTTCGCTCTGGTTGATAATGGATTTGGAATCTTTTAAATGTTTTTCTTCATTGTTTTTTAAATTAGACGTGTCAATGAATAATAGAGGTTTCAAATTGTTGTGCAGCTGTTTTTCAACATCACTTTCTTTTAGACGGGACAACTCTTCCGAATCAATAATTTCGTCAAGATTTATATCATCAACACTGGAATCGCTTTTCAAATTGCCATTGTAAAATTCTGAATTTGGAAACTTCATTAAAAAGCTATTCATTCTATACTGAACATTCAGTAAACTTGCTTTATTGGGATATTTTTTAATTAACTCTTCAAATAAGGTTTTTTCAAGAAAATGTGCTTTTTTACTTATTATCGTTGGGGGCAATTGTTTATGATCACCTGCAAGAATAAATCTTCTGGCCTTGGATAATGGAATTAAAATGCTTGGAATTGTTGCCTGGGAAGCTTCATCTACAATTACCACATTAAACTTTGTTCTGGCTATTTCTTCAATAGCTGCTGTGGAGTTGGTTGATAAAATAATGTCACTGCTGTTAATAATATCTTTAACTATTTTATTTTCAAGTTTTTTAATTTTGTCATGAATTTCACTAATTTTTTCATTTTCTAAAAGCCAGTTAGCCATGGATTCCATTTTGGAAGAATTTATTCCACGTCCACCTTTGCCTTTTGATGCATTATAAAGAATATCTGAATCACTAAATCCTCTGCGATATTGAGGAGTTGGTTTGGTGAATCGGTCTCTTGTTTCGCTTATTTGTTCTATCCTTTTGTAATTTTTATTAATTTTACCGGTCAATTGATGATTTTCAGCTTTATAAGCCAGAGAATATGTGATATTTTCTTTTGAAACTCTTTGGGGATGGCCTAATCTTGTAATTTTTAATTTTTTATTTTGGGATAGTCTGTCTAATATGTTATCAACTGCACTATTGCTTTCAGCTGTAACTAAGACTTTATTGTTCTGCCTTACTTCCTGTTGGATTAACTCAACTAATGTTCTTGTTTTTCCTGTTCCAAAAGGACCGTGTATTAAAAAGAAATTTTCAGTATTTACTGCATTTCTAACAGCATTTTTTTGAGACTCATTAAGGGATTTGTCTATAAAATCAATATATTTTTCTTTCTTGTTTTCTTTAGGGTCTCTTTTTTTCAAGGAGTATTCAAGAGCATTTTTCCCTTTTGTGTTTAAATGCAGTAGGTTATCTTCCATTCGTCTGAAAGTAACATCATTTGCATATAAATCAATTCTGACTTTCTTTTTAAGAGCCCATTTTGGAATTGATTTTTCAAAAGCTACTTTAATAAATCTGGCACCTTTTTCAACAACTGTTCCTGTTAAATCGCTTCTTAAAGGATAACCTGTACTAATTAGAACCATGTCTCCAACACTGATTTCTGTTTCGATTTTTTCAGACCTTCCGAACTGTACAATTTGAGAACCCAACTGTTTTCCTAAATATTTTCCTTTTACTTTATTGATGGCTCTTCCTAATGATTCTCTTTTCTTTGGAGACAAATTTTTTATTTCATTAGTCATTAATTCAATTTCGGCATCTCTTTCATAATTTATAAGCTTAATTAACTGTTTGATATATTTTTTCAATTTTATCCCTTAAATTATACTTTGTGTCATAATATAAATAAAAGTTTTAAAGTAAATATTAAGTAATGAATTTTGAAGTACTTGATGATTTTAACGGTTTGAAAATGAGTTTTATTTCAAACAATTCTGGGGGCTACATCTCTAAAAATAAATATCTTTTTGAAAAAATAGAATTGACTCATTTAAATCAATTTATTTTAGAACAAGCTGTTTTTGGAACACCTATATTTAAATTGGGAAGTGGTGGAGTAAATATTTTAATGATTTCTGGAATTCATGGCAATGAGCTTCCTTCACAATTGGCCAGTTTAAGGTTATTAAATGAATTAATCAATACTAAATTAGAGAATACTGTTTATATTATTCCATTTGCAGCTCCAAAAGCTACTATGAATAATGAAAGAACTTTAAATTCAAGAGATTTAAACAGGTCAGCACATATTAAAAATTCATTAAGTAATTTAATCATGCAGGCTATTGATGAGTTGGATGTTAATTTTGTTGGTGATTTTCATTCAACAGCTAAAAATAGTAATCCTGGATTTGAATCAGTATTTTCAAGCAGAAATCCTTCTCCAGAAAGCTGTTTAATAGCCAATTATATTTCAGCACAAATGGGGAGTAAAGTAATCAGCTTTGAATTTGCAGGAAAAATTTACAAAGGAGCAGTTGAAGATGTTTGCAATTTAAAAGGAGTTCCTGCAGTTACTGGTGAGGTTTTATCTCCATTTGCTTTAGTTGGAAAAGGCAGTGATGAAAAATCTTTAATGCAAATGAAAAGTTTTTTATCTTATTTTGGAATTTTTTTTAAAAAATAATGATTCAGTGCCTTTAATTTAGATTGTTATTTTCATTTTCAAATAAACTATTTTTTTAAATACTTTTCAAATGCTATCGCTATTAATTTGTAATATTAACTTATAATTTAAAGTTAAGGTGATTTTTTGTCTTCATATAAAGGACACACAATATTTGCATTGATTTTGGCTTTAATGTTTTTTAATAATCCTCTAATTATTGCCTTAAGTGTAATTGGTGCTAATATTCCTGATTTTGATCATAAATTTAAAAAAGATAATGTCTATAAGATGATTATTTTGGGATTGATAGTGTTTATATCTCTTTATATCTTAAAATTGCCTTATTATTTAGGTTTAATAATAGTATTTTTAGGAACTGTCTTTTATTTTTCCCAGCACAGAAGTTTCACTCACTCTATTTTTGGTGTACTTACATTAACTGCGACAGTTTCTTTAATACTTATTTGGGCCTATGAAATTCTTATGGATATAACAATAATTCCTACATCTTATTTGTTTATGGCTATTCTGATAGCTCTTTTAAGCTTTTTATTTCTGAATAAGAAACTGCTCTTAATATTCTTGCCATTATTTTTTATTAGTTTATTTTTATTTGGAACACTATCTGTAAATTATGTTGAAATAGCTGTAGGATTGTTTTTAGGATTATTAAGTCATATTGTTCTGGATTCATTCAGTCCTTCCGGAATAAAGTTATTCGCCCCATTATCTTCTAAAAAGTCCCATAAACAATTTGGAACTTTATCTATAGTACTTTTGCTCATATTAGCTATTTATTTAAGAAGGTTTGAAATAATCATGTTGATGCAATACTTTTTTCCAAATATTTATTTTTCATAATGTGGGATTTATTTGATTAAATTAGTTTCTTTTAATATCTTTTTTTAATTGCTAATAATAGCTTTGATATTCCATATAAAACTGGTAATTCTATTAAAGGTCCAATTACCAGTCCAATTAATATTAATTGACTTTCAGGAAATGAATTTACTGCAATAGCTAGGGCTAATGGGGAATTTCGAGCTAAAGTGGTCATTGTCAGACTTGTATAGTTTTCATAATTAAATTTCATATTTTTAGCTACTATAAAATCTAAGATAAAATTTATGATAAAAAACAAGATTAATGGAATGAATATTAGTAAAATTGAGTTTAAATTATTAAAAACAATTCTTCCTTCGCTATTGAATATTCCAAATACTGCAATAGCTAGAAATATTGTCTGATACTTTGAAAAAAGTTGGGTTATTTTTTCATTTATTTTTGTTTTGTTTTTTAAGATGTATTTTGTCAGCTGCGCTAAAATAAAGGGGATTACAATAACAATTAAAATTGAGTAAGCTAATTCATAATAATTCATGGAATTGCTGGTTGAAAAGAAGATTATTAGATATATTGGCAGTAATACAATCTGAAGTATTAAATTTATTGGAAGTATTGAAAAACTCAAATTTAAATTTCCTTTTGCCATTTTTGTAAATACTAAGTACCAATCAGTACATGGGGTTAGTATAAGCATAAAAAACCCGATTAAGATATCTATATTTCCTTTTAAAAATAGAACTCCCAGAAAATATCCTAGAAGCGGTGTCCAGATAAAGTTAATTATTAGGCTTGCGGATGTGAATTTAACATTTTTAAAGCTATTTTTTAAATCTTTAAGCGGAACTTCCAGAAACAGCCCATATAACATTAAACATAAAAAAATAAAGTTATTAAAGATCCACTATTGGATGTTAAAAGAGGGAGGTTACTTAATCCAAGCCCTAACAGAATGGCTAAAAAGATTATTGCCGGTTCAGCTTTTTCTAAAATTTCCATTTACATCACTTTTTTAGGTGTATCTAAATTTTTGTATTTGTTGTTATTAAATCTTTCTATTTTAAAAATGAGCTTTATGATTTGTTTAAGTGATTATGCATGTGATGTAAATTTTTTAGATTAATTGTAATTATTTTTAAATAATTTGGGAAAAATTTATAGTTAATTTTTGTTTATCAATTACTTTCTTAAATTTGAATAATTTTTTATTGCTTCAAATTTAAATGCATACATTTATAATAAATAATCATGATAATTAATAATTGTTTATGTAGTCAATTTTATATTTTATTATTTTGACTTTTTAATCTACGAAATGGAGCTTATTTAATGTTTTTAACTAGACTAGGTTATGGGATTATTTATTTCTTAGACCTTATTTATGAAATACTTAAAGCAACCTTTGATGTTGCGTTTAATGGAATTATGAGACAAAATATTGATCCTGTAGTTGTAGAAATCGAGACAGTTTTAGAGAGACCTGTTTCTCAAACAATTTTGGCTAACAGTATTTCTTTAACTCCGGGAACTTTGTCAGTTGATTTGGATTCTGAAAATAACATTATTAAAGTAGCTGCTATTTCTCCAAGAAGTAAGGAAGATATTATTCCTTTTGAACCATATATAAAGAAGATGTTAGAGTAGTTTTCTTTATATGTTTAAATAATTGTTGAGTGGGATAGTAATGGACATATTATTTATTTCAAAATATTTTGTGGTTATTGCATCAATGATAATGATGCTTGCTGCGTTAAGGGCAAGTGCTTATAAATCTACAACAATGGGGCTTTTAAGCAGTTCTGTTGTAGTTGTAGCTTTTGCATTATCTTTACTTGTTGTTGGGGATATGTATGACATATCATTCTTTAAAGATATTTCATTAGCTTTAGTGCTTTTTGGATTTATAGGGACTGTTGCTTTTGCTGTTACACAAGGGGGAGATGACTAATGTTTGCAGTTGAGTTGATTCAGTCTATTCTTCTTATTATTTCAGCTATTTTAATGATAATATCTGCAATTGGATTTTTAACCCTGGATAAAAATATGAATAATTTGATTTATGCAAGAATTCATATTGTTGGTGTTTTTGATGTTGCATTTATTATAGCAATGATTGGGTTGCAACAATATCTTTTAGCAGGTATTTATTTAGTTATAGCACCATTTACAGCACATGCAATAGCTAATGCTTTTTATAACTCAGAAGATAAAGTAAATAATTTAAAAAATAAAGAAGTGGAAGTTGAAAGTTCAGACGATGAAAATCCGTTTGTTCATAATATAAATAAAGTTAAAGAAATGGAAAATAAATCAGATGAGAGTAATGAGGATAGTATTAAATTTTCTATTTCTACATTAGAGATTAGTGAGGATGAATAAGATGTTAAGTATTATATTAATGATTATTACAGTTTTAAGTGCGATTCTTGCTCTTATTCAAAAAGATTTGTTAAAAGCAGCAATTTTAACAGGATTTTCTGGTGGTGCTCTTGCAGTGCTTTTCCAACTTTTACTTGCTCCGGATGTTGCTTTAACACAAGCTATTGTTGGTGCAGCTATTGTTCCTGTATTTTTAGTATTGGCTGTTAAGAAAACACAAAGGGATGGTTCCTGATGGCATATATGCAATTAGCAGCATTATTTACTGCAGGAGCATTGGTAGTTGTTGGTCTTTTTGCAGCTATTTTCATTGATAATATTGTAAAGAAAATAATTGGTATTAGTTTCATTGAAGAAGGTGCAAATTTATTTATTATAGCTATTGGATACAAACCTGGAGGAGTAGTTCCAATTTTGATGCCTGGAATGTCTCCGTCATGGTTTGCTGTAAACTCTGCTTATCCATTGCCTTTTGGATTGGTACTTACCAGTATTGTAATCGGTGCAAGTACATTGGCTGTAATGTTGGCTATTGTAATGGTTATTTACAAGAAATACGGAACTTTAAGTACAAAAGTACTGTTGGCTGATACATCTAAACAGGAGGAATACGATGAGTAACTATTTGATTCCTCTTATGGTAGTAGTTCCTATGCTTTGTGCAATACTTGTAAATGCTTTTGCTAAATTTAATAAATCTATTAAAGTATTAACATTTGTAGTTGCTATCTGTTTACCGATTATTCCATTGCTTTCCAATTATGGATTGCACTTCTTTGGAGGATATACTCCGATGTTGGATAATGCAACTGGTGTAATTTATCATCCGGCTATTACTTATGCTTTTGACATGCTGCAACAGATATTCATAGCTGCAGTAGGTTTAATAACATTTTTAGTAGCTTTTATTTACTTGTCAAAATATAAAAAAGCATCCGGACAGTATTTGTTCTTATTGTTCATGGGTACAGCATCTGTAACTGCATTAATGCTTACTGATGATATATTTAACATGTTTGTATTCTTTGAGATACTTGCATTGGTTCAAGTAGGTATTGTAATTGCGTCTCCTATGGATTACAGTTATGAAATGGCTCTTAAATATATGATTTTAGGATCTATTGGAAGTCCGATAATGCTTTTAGGAATCGGATTCTTACTTGCAAGTACTGGTAATATTAACATTTCTGATATAATTGTGGCTCTTCACAATGGAACTTTAAGTTATACCTCCCCAGTATTTTTAATGTCATTTGCTTTAATATTCTTCGGATGGTTATATGCTTCAGGTTTGCCTCCGTTCCATATTATAAAATCCGGAATGTACAGTAAAGCAGAACCTCATGGTGCAGCTTTGCTTCAAACATTTACGGTTATTTCAATGATTTCAATTGTATTGATAATGTTTAGAATATTCCATGAATTGCCAATATTTGAACTGTTATTGGTTTTGTTTTCAGTATTGGCTATGATTCTAGGTGTTTCACTGGCTTTAACTCAAACAGACTTCAGAAGAATGATTGGTTATTTGGCAGTTGGTGAGCTTGGTTTTATCGGTTTAGGTATTGGTCTTGGAACTCAATTTGCAATTACTGCAGGTCTTTTCCAGGCACTTAATGAAATAATTACTACTGCATTATTATTTATAGGATTCGGACTTATTGCTTATGTAACTAAAGAGGAAGACACCCGTAAATTGGGAGGATTGCTTGCTTATCATCCGAAAGTTGGTTTAATGCTTTTATTTGGTGGTTTGGCAATGGCTGGTGTTCCTCCATTCAGCGGATTCCAAAGTAAATTAATGCTTGTTCAAGCTTCATTAAGTTGCGGATATCCGGAATTATCCATTCTTGCGGTTATAGTAAGTATAGCTACATTTGTTGTATTTGTTAAAACATTCTATGGAATGTTTTTAAGACCAAAACCAAAAGGTTTGGAAGTCCCTGACAAGGAGGTTCCTAAATCAGCAGTATTTGCAATGGTTGTTTTATTGGCTTTAATTATTATATTGGGTCTTTGCCCAGGTCTTGTTACAAATGGAATTTATGAGTTTGTAGGAGGTATTTTATGAAACTTTATGATCAAATTTTCAATGTTGTAAAGGATTTTAGAAAATTCTTTTCTCCAGGTCCTGTAACTAATGCAGATGTTTCTGGAAGTATTACATCTGAAATATTATTGATTGTTTCATTAGTGTTGACATGTTTATTATTGAGACATGTTCATATATTGCTTTCAGGGCTTGTTACTTTGATTGTTCTTGTTGTTTTAATAAAGAATATGCCATTAATTCCTAAATTTAAAATAGAGCAGGATGATTCATTGGATAAAATGATATTTTATGCAGTAATGGTGCTGGGAATAGTTGTGGTATTTGTTTACTGGGGTGGTAACCTTGTCTAACAGTATTAAAACTTTAGTTGCATCAGTAGTGGCTGTATTATTTTCTATATCTTTATTTGATGCATTATTTAACTTAAATAAAGTCATTGTTCCTGGTGTAAGTAATATTTACAATGCTTTAGGTACCAGCATATCTCCAAACTTAATTACTGTTGTAATTTTTGATTTTAGAGGTTATGATACCTTAGGTGAGTCTATTATATTACTGACTGCAGGTTTAGTTGTTTTACTTGTATTTGGTAGAGGAAGATTAGGGGGTAAAGAAGAATGAGTCAGAATAGTGTGATTTTAAAGTTGATAGCTTTACCTATTGCAATTTTTGTATCATGTATGGGAATAATGACTATTTTGGGAGGACATATAACTCCTGGAGGTGGTTTCCAAGGTGGAGCTATGATTACTGCAGGTGTTATTCTATGTATTTTGGTGTATGGATTAGATAAATCCCCAATAAATTTTTCTCATAATTTTGTAGATATTGTAGAAAGTTTCGGAATTTTGGTTTATATTGGTCTTGGTCTTGTAGGTTTATTCTTTGCAGGTGCTTTCTTGTATAATGTAGGAACAGATCTTTCAGGAGTAGTTCCAGGATTTGTAAGAACAATTTTCCATTATCCTGATGTAACAAATGCAGGAATAGTCCCGTATTTAAATATAGTTGTTGGATTAAAAGTGTTTGTTGGTTTAAGTGCAATTGTTATAGCTTTCATGGGATTTAAAAAATTTGAAGAGGAAAACTGAGGTGAACATATGTTAAATTTAGGAGCGATAATATTTGGATTTTTATTTGGAGTTCTTATAGGTTCTCAAATTAAAACTAAATCTATGGATACACAGTTCACTTTAGCATCATTTGTAATAATTTTCATTGTAGGTTTAGTTTCTGCATGGCAATTAGGTCCGTTTCCATTTTACACAGATATGCCAATAGCTTCAGGATTTTTCTTTGCATTAATTGGTATTTTTGTAGGTAAATTATTATTCGGAAGAGGAGATTGAGGGGTTTATAATGTTTGTATCAACTAATACATGTGATGGAAAAGGGGAATGTATTAAACAGTGTCCTACAAAAGCTATTCGTTTAATTAATGGAAAAGCTTTAAGTTGCCTTACTTGTGGTTTATGTTATAAAAATTGTCCAAGTAATGCAATATTCATTAATAGCTATGGGGGTTATGTTGTAGACAGAGCCAAATGCAGCGGCTGTGGGATGTGTATGTATAACTGCCCTATAGATAATATTAAAATTGAAGATGGGATTGTTTATGGTATTTGTTCACGTTGCGGAGTTTGTGAAGAAGCTTGCCCATCAAATTCCAGGATTGACAGCTTTAGATTAACTGAAGAAAAACAGTTGGAGTTTATAAAATCTTTAAGCAATGCATTACCAACATATAAAGGAGTACCTCATAAGCCTAGTGAAACAACAGAGGTAACCAGAAGCTATTTCACAACAGATTATGACAGGTGTATTTATTGTGGAAGATGTGAAAAGTACTGTCCGACAGGTACAATCCAGGTAACTTTAGATAGGGATGAAGGTATTTGCAGTGATTGTGGACTTTGTAGTGATGTCTGTCCTAATGGTGCAATGAATAAAAACCACATTGTTAATAAAAGCACATGTACACTTTGTTTAAATTGTTTGAAAGCATGTCCTCATAATGCAATATCTATTGGGAAGTTTAAAATAAATGTAAATCATATTAATCAAAAACCGGAAGGTTCAATTATCTCTTGTATTAATTGCGGATTATGCGCTAGTTTGTCTGAAAATGATTCTTTGAGATATGAAGATTCAAAATTAAGATATGATCCAACAGAAGATATTGGAGAAAATATACCAAAAGCACATAAAATAGCTATTGATTCTTGTCCGGTAGCTACATTAAAAGAAGATGATGAAATGCTTCTTGTTAATGAAATAACTGGCGAAGAACAAAACACACTTGCCGGATTTTGCGTATCCTGTGGAAACTGTGTTAAAGTCTGTGAAAATGATGCAAGGTTGTTTAAAGTAGCTACTTGGGATGGATCAATAACTGATGAATGTATTTCATGTGGAATATGTTGTGAAGTATGTCCTAAGGAAGCTATTACTCTACATAGAGGAACAATCTCTGTTGATTTAGATAAATGTATTTTATGTGAAAACTGTGGTGTGTACTGTCCAGTTAATGCAATTCCAAGAACTACTATGCATAAAAAAGAGATTGTTGATGGATTCTGTTTCATTGAACAGCAATTATGTATGCACTGTGGTTTGTGTTATGATATTTGTCCATATGATGCAATTAATAAAAATAATGGCAAATTTGAAGTAGATGAAGACAAATGTAAATATTGTGGAGCATGTAAAAACGCCTGTCCTGCAAATGCATTTATGTTTGAGAGAAATTTTAAAGATTCTATAGAGGAGATCTAAATGAGAAACATGCTTAAAATAGCACTGGAAGGAGCATTCACTAACTTTAAAAGAATATTTTTCGCAGCAGATAGAGTTACTGACATGGAAATGCGAAAACAGATAAGTACACTTTCTGTTAAACCGGCAAAAAAAGTAGATGAAGATGCCTGTATTGGTTGTGGAGGCTGTGCCAATGTTTGTCCAACCAATGCTATTGAAATGAAGAAATTAGCATCTCCGGTAAAATTGACTGACAGCTGGACAAAAACAGAAGTTCCTGAATTAAATTCGCTAAAATGTGTGGTATGTTATTATTGTCATGATTTCTGCCCTGTATTTTTATTATATGGTGAAAAAGGAACTATCCATCCAAATACTGTTGGAAATCAGGAAGTGGATGTTTCAGAACTTATTAATCAGCCAGTTAAAATATCTGATGATAAATTAAAAGTTATTTCACAGTATCTTTCAGATAAAACAATATTAAAAAATAGAGAGGATTAAGGGGGATTATATGGGAATTAAATCATTTTCAAGAGCAAGAGCAATACATCTGATGTTGGTTTATACTGGTGGATGTAATGGGTGCGATATTGAGATTGTTAACTCTGTATTATCACCTAGATTCGATGCTGAACAGTATAAGGTTTTCTTAACATGGAATCCTCGTGAAGCTGATGTTTTAGTAGTTACAGGTCCTGTAACCAAATTAAACAGAAAACCGTTGGAAGAAATTTATAAGGCTATCCCTGAACCTAAATTGGTAGTAGCTGCTGGAAGCTGTGCTTTAATGGGTGGAGTTTATAAGAATATTCATGGAGATATTCCTTCTGAAGAAATTGAAGGGCCTGTTGAAAACATTATACCAGTAGATGCAAAAGTTCCTGGCTGTGCTGTAAGGCCTCAGGATGTTTTATCTGGTGTTGTATCAATTTTACCAAAATTACTGGATGCAGATTAAAAAGGGGAGTTTAAAAAAATGGATGAAAAAATACCGAATAGTAAAATTATAGAAACAGAAATTCCTATGGGTACAGTTCACCCTGCTGCATTGGAGCCATACAGAGTAAGGCTTTTTGTAGAAGATGAAATTGTACAAGAAGCTGAAATAACTATTGGTGTTAACCATAGGGGTGTAGAAAGAATCATGGAAGGACTCCCTGTTGAAAAAGCCAATGCGTTAACTGAAAAAATATGTGGAATCTGTTCTAATGCTCATGTTTGGAATTCTGTAAGGACTGCGGAATTGGGTTTGGATATTGAAATTCCGGAAAGGGCAAGTTATATTAGGATAATTGTTGGGGAATTAGAAAGATTACATAGTCATTTCCTATATTTGGCTCATGGTTGTGAAGTTTTAGCTCATGAAACCTTTTCAATGAGAGTTTTCTATCTTAGGGAAATAGTAATGGAACTTCTAAACATGATTGGAGGTAACAGGGTTCAGTATGGTTGTTCTGTTATTGGTGGTGTTAGGCCAAGATGTGAGCTGGATTCTAAAAGACTTGAAAGATTAGCTAATGATATGGATGCACTGGAAGAAGGCTTAACTGACTTTGTAAACAGATTTACTTCTGATTCAATATTGATGTCAAGGATTACCGGAATAGGTGTACTTCCTCAAAAACAGGCTATTAAATTAGATGTTTCCGGCCCGTCTTTAAGAGCTACTGGTGTGGTATATGATTTAAGAACAACAATGAGTGAATATGATCCGTTTGATTTTAATATTATAACTCAGGAAGATGGAGATGTTAAATCTAATTTGATGATGAGGGCATTAGAATCATTTGAATCAATAAAAATCATTCGTCAGGCTGTTAAAAACTTGCCTGAAGGTCCGGTTGTAACTCATGATTGGGAAATGAAAGACACAGATATTATTGAAAGCCGTATTGAAGTTCCAAGGGGAACATTATATCATTCATATGCTTTAGAAAGCGGAAGAGTCAGACATTCTATTATCAGGACACCTTCTATGGCAAATATAGGTGCAATGCAATATGCATGTATCGGTGATCAAATAACTGATGCGCAGTTGTGTATTGTACAGTGTGATCCGTGTTTTACCTGTACTGACAGAGCAATCGAGATAATTAGGAGATAAAATTATGATGCAAAATACTATTATGTTTTCTATTTTGGCAGTAATTGCTACAGTAATTGTTTGTTTTATTGTAAGTACATTTTTGCCAGGTATTGAGCGAAAATATGTTCATGCTAGAATTCAACAAAGGATCGGACCGCCAGTAACTTCTCCTGGAATCATGGCTCCAATTAAATTTGCATTTAAGAAAAATGTTGATGTGGTTTCACCTCTTCCAAAATTGTATAAGGCATTGCCGATTATATGTTTTATGGCAGTATTGTGTATATTGGTTGCTTTAACTCCTCAGGCATTTTATGTTCCTGCATTAGCTAGTTTAATAGCTGTTGTAGGTTTATTAAAAGTTGAAGAAATATGTTATGTACTGATGGGGGCATTATCCAAGTCCGTAATGTCTGTCAGGATGCCGTTTCCTGATTTGGCTAAAGGAGCAGCACATACAAATACTACAAGGTCTTTTATGGAAGATATAAGTGCAAGAAGATCTTTAAGGATGATTACTTATGGTTCATTCCCATTGTATTTGGCAGTATTTGCACCTATAACATACTGTGGAAGTATTTTCCTTCAGGATATAATTCAATATCAGCAGGCTAACGGGCCGTTTTTATTTACTGTATCAGGTGCTATTGCAGCAATTGTGTTTTTCATGGGATACATGATTCTGTTAAATGAATATCCATTTTCAATTATTAAAGCAAAATCTGATGTAATTGAAGGTCCGTATATGGAATATGCTGCCAAATATAGGTCTGTTGTATTTGTTACTAGAGGATTTCTGATGTTTGTACTTGGTGCTCTGTTTTCAGTATTATTTATTGGAATACCTCCAAATATATTTTCATGGGGAATTTTGGTTAATATTGTTGTAGCTTTAATATTTGTATTTATGATGGGTATTTTTTCAGCATTCACTCCGGTATTTACAAACAGACAATTATTGCCAACTATTGTTGGAACATCTTTGCTTGGAGTATTAGCTATTGTAATTGGAGTATTATGAGGTGATTATTTGAAATTTGTAATGCAGCCAAAACATATGGTAAGTCTTGGGGGATATATTGTAGAAACACAGTTTCCTTATAGGAATCTTATAGTTATAAATAAAACCTCTGAACCTATTAAAATTGAAATTCCGGTTTTTGATGAAAGCTGGATTGAAGAGCATAGGGAGTTAGGCCTGGAAGTAATTCCTGTATCAAAAGAGGATAATTATTTAAAAATGTGGAAAAGAGCACATGCTGAATTAGATAAAATAAGGAATTAAAATGGAAAATTATAGTTTAACCATTAAATCTGACGAAAAAAAAGGAGTATTGGATGATATTACTTCAATTATAGTTGCACATGAAGTTAATATTAGCTATACTCACCTTTTTATTGAAAAAAATAATGTGGGTACAATAGATTTGGAACTTGAACATGTGGAAGATATTGATTCATTAATAGCTGATTTGGAATCTCTTAAAGAAGTTAAATCTGTAGAAATTCATTCTTCACAATCAAATATTTATGGAAAACGTATTATTATTGTTGGTGGTGGAGCACAGGTATCTCAAGTAGCTTTAGGTGCAATCACTGAAGCTGACAGGCATAATATTCGTGGAGAACGTATTAGTGTGGATACGCTTCCTATTGTTGGTGAAGAGAATATAGCTGAAGCTACTGATGCAGTATCAAGACTTCCAAGAGCGCATGTTTTGGTATTGGCAGGTTCTTTAATGGGTGGAGAAATATCTGAAGCTGTTAAAAAAATAAAAAAGGAAAAAGGAGTAATTGTAATTTCCTTAAATATGCCTGGAAGTGTTACGGAGCATGCAGATTTAATTATAACTGATCCTGTACAGGCGGGAGTGCTTGCTGTAATGGCAATAGCTGATACTGCAGTCTTTGACATTAAAAAGCTTCATGGGAATATTAAATATTAATCTTTTGTACAAATTGCATAATATTCGCAGTTTCTACACTTTTTTTCATTTATTTTTACTTTTGGAATTTTTTTATTAATTATGATTTCTTTAACTTCATTCAATACACTAAACAGTCCTTTTCTAAGATTCATATCCATAATTACCGGTCGTTTATCGTCTATTTTTGAATATTTTACAAATCCTACAAAAACTTCGGTGTCAAATTCTTCTTCAATTAAGATGGCATTTGCAGCTAGTTCTATTGCATCACCGTCCCATGTTCCTTTAAGTGGTGGTTTTGAACTTTTAAAACTTATCGGATAATATTTTCCATCAATAATTTCTATTTTGTCACATATTCCTACTAAATCAAGGTGTTTGTCTTTCATTAGGTATGAATACATACAATTTGGAAAAAACATTTCGACAATTTCCATTCCGTCCTTGTCCAGAATATTCATGGCCTTTTTGGCTTTGAGAGCCAATATTTTTATGTTAAAATAAGTTTCATCTACTATTTCGTCTGTCTGCTCTTGTGTAATTCCTAATTTCAAATTCTTTATGGTGTCGATATTATTTTCGGTGTATGCAGCTATATTTTGACCTAAAGCAGTTTCTATTTCATTTAAATTCATAGTTTTATTTAGTTTGCGCATATTTTTCTGCAATAAATCCTGAATATCTATTTTGAGATTTTTAATTTCATTATATAATTGATATTCGTCATTTTGAGAAATATCAACATGTGTTTTTAGATATAATTTCATTGGGCAGTACATATACATTTTTATAGATGATATATTTATCATTTTTTAACCTCTTTAAAATCGATATTATTGATTAGAATTAGATAATATAAATAATAAGAGGTTATAAATGTCTTAAATTATTTAAAAATAAGTAAAAAAAGAGAATAGCTAATAATATTTAGCTATTAAAACAATTTTATCATGCAGGACTTTCTTTGAGTTTAACATATTCGTCCATGGATTCTCTGGTAGTTCCAATAACAAGTCTGTAGGAATCTTTTTTACCTTCACTAATGACTTTTTCGACTTTTCCTTTAGCTACGACATGTTCGCCGTCAATAACTTCTCCTGCATATGTGTGGGTAAATGAAACAACTTCAGATATTGGTGCTTCAACTCCATCAAGTATTTTTAAGTTTTCAATGGTGTATAATGAAGGATTATCAAATGCGCCAAGTGCACTTACAATATCACATTCTATTTGAGCGATTCCTAATGGTTCATAAACAGTATCTCCCCATTCGCCGCTAATTTCATCATAATTTTTAGTGCATAAAATATCAAATAAAGTTCCGTTTATTGTTCCTCTGTTTCCTTTTCTGTTTTCGTACCATTTGAATTCGTCCATGGTTAAACTGGAATCTTTCATACGTTTGTTGTAGACTTTTTCCCAAAATTCATCTACAATTCCATTTACTGTAATATCTTTGTCAACTTCATCAATATGGACATTTTTACCTTTATTTTCTCTAAATGCTTTCATGGCTTTTCTATGATTTTCCAGTCCGAAGATTACAAAGTCAATATCAGACACATCCTCTTTGTGAAGTCCGGGGAGGATAGATCCGGAAATTCCCAAGTTTTCATAAGGCACACCGGCAACATAATGGAAAAAGTCACTGACATCCATTAGTTTAGCCATTATTTCCGGATTTTTTAGCTTTTCACCTTTATTGAAAGCATCTCTAAGTTCAGCCAGTCTTTCTTCAGGTTTAATAATTTCAGCTACTTTATCTTTGGGAACACCCATCATTTCAACATTTGTCACGTCACAGAAATATAGATAATCCGGATGATTTTCTCTTAAATAACTGTAAGCTTCATCAGATGTAACTTTCCTGTATTTTTTACCGTCTTTTTCCCTGTCTCCATTTGAATCTGGAATATATCTTAAAAATGAGATAAATCTATCATCAGGATGAACATAATTGGTAGAAGCAAAGAATAATCCATCTGTTGTATAAATAAAATCTCTTGTTCTAACTTGTTTCATAAAAATAACTTCCTTACTTTATTATTATGAAATTAATATTAAACTTGATTTTCTATTTAATTTTTAGTTGTGTTAAATTTCTTTTTAAAGTGAAATTATTTTTCAGCACTTCACAATATTTTTATATAAAAATAGCATCTAACATTAAATCATGACTATTATTCATAAACATATTGATGATATTTTCGAGTATGATGGAAGTCAAATTAATCCTTCCTGGGCTTTTAATGAATTTGGAATTTATGGATCATCTATTATTACTTGGGTAGGTCCTGTAAATATTACTCCTGGTAATTTAAAGGATTTTGCAGATGTTGGACTTGAAATCAAATCTAATTATATGATTAATTTTATTTGTGAATTTTTTGACTGCCAGCCTGCAAATATGAGAATAGCTTACCTTCGTCAAAGATTGATTGTCATGATTTTTAGAGAAGTTCTTTTTGAAAAGGGAATTGTTTCTAAAAGAGAAGGTGATGATATATTTGTGGAAAATAGAAAATTAAGTATTTCAATAGCTAGTGCATCCTTAAGTTCTATGAAAATACATTTTGCTCTAAATCTTGAGGATAAGGGAACTCCAGATGATGTTGAAACTATCGGTCTTTTTGATATTAAAGATAAAAATGGCAATCAAATATTCAACAAGGATAACTTAACTGAATTGGTTAATGATGTTGCTGGCAGATATATTGATGAATTAGAAACAATTGAAAAAGATATTAGCAAAACTAACTTATTATAGAATGGTGATTTTATGAAAATTATGATTAACGGTATACAATCAAATTTAAGATTCTCTTCAGCTCATGTTATTCCGGGACATGAATCATGCGGTTATATTCATGGACATTCCTATTTTGTAGATGTGGAAATCGAAGGAGAACGTGCAGGGGATTTTGAATTTGTAGTGGACTTTAAAGATGTCAAAGCATACACTAAAGCAATTTGTAATGAATTGGACCACAGGTTATTAATTCCTGTTTACAATGATTTAATAGATATTAAAGATTTTAATAAAAAATCAGACTCTATTTTCGATTTAAAAGAAGAAAAAACAGTTCATTTTAAAATAGCTGGAAAAGGATATTCTATTCCTGGTGAAGATTGTGTTTTCTTACCTCTCCCTTATTCTTCTGCTGAAGAGTTGTCCAAATTTTTTGCTGAAACATTAACTAAAAAATTAGCTGAAAAATATGATAATCTGGAATATGTTGCAGTTGGAGTTAATGAGGGAATCGGACAGGGAGCAATTTATAAAAAAGTGCTTGATGATTAGTTATGAAAGCTCCAATAATCGAAATTTTTTCAAGTTTTCAGGGGGAAGGCCTTTTCATTGGTCAAAGACAAATCTTTGTTAGATTTGCAGGATGTAACTTAAACTGCAGCTATTGCGATACTAATGATAGCAAATCTGAAAAATCAGGTAAATTAATGACAGTTGATGATGTTTTGGCAGCTATTGAAAATGTTAGAACTCCTGATTGTCATGTAATCTCTTTTACTGGTGGGGAACCTAGTTTATATCCTGAATTTATTAATGAAGTTGCTCGTCAGACTGATTTGAAAATTCTTTTAGAAACAAACGGCACTTTGCCTGAAAAAATTGATTTCATTGAAAAATTAGACATTGTATCATTGGATATTAAATTACCTGAACATTTTAACAATGATTTTAATGAAGATATTTTTATCAATGAAATCAAATCAGTAAATTTATTAATGGCGAAGTCTATAATGTTATATTGTAAAGTAGTTGTATTGCCTTCAACAAAAACAAATTTAATTCAAGAGGTAATGGAAAAATTATCTAATAATATTTCAAGCAAAAACAAACTTCAAATAATTATCCAGCCATCTAGTCCTTTAGAGGATTGGGGTAATTCTAATTCTAAATTATTTGAATTTTCAGAAATTGTTGGGCAATATTTTGAAGTATCCACCATTCCACAGGTACACAAGATATTGAATATTGAGTGAATGTGGAAATCTTTTTTGTTTTGAATTTTATTGAATTATTTTTTGTTAGGCGTACACTTAGAACTACTAGAGGTGTGATAAAATGAAAGATAAATCATCCATTTTAAGAAAATCTATAAAGATGGGCTCAGTCGAGCATGAAACAAAAGTTTCTAATAAAGAAGGAGAAATCATGGCTATTGCAAGCAAAGACGTGATTTCTATACCTCCAACTAAAAGTATCAAAGATACTGCTAAAGTAATGATGGAACATGAGTTCAGGAGGTTACCAATAGCTGATCCGGGTTCTGGTAAGGTTTTAGGTATTGTTACAGTAATGGATATTTTGGATTTCTTTGGTGGAGGAAAGAAATTTAACATTATTGAGAAAAAATACGAAGATAACTTTTTAGCAGCTATTAATGAACCTATTAGAGAAATTATGACTCGTGATGTAATTTGCCTTTCTGATAAATCTTCTATTAAGGATACTATTGAAACAATGTTATCTAATCAAATTGGTGCTATTCCTCTTGTAGATGCTAATGATAAGCTTGCAGGTATTGTAACTGAAAGGGATATTGTATTATCATTAGCTGGCGTATTGACTGAAGAAGTTGCACAGGATTACATGTCTACTAAAGTATTTACAACCACTCCTGGAACTCCAATTGAAAGTGCTTGTAAAATAATGGTTAGAAACGGTTTAAGAAGGATACCTATTGTTGGGGGTGAAGCTGACATATCTAAAGCAAGTAAAAAACTGTTAGGTATAGTAACTTCTACTGATATTATTAGGTATTTCAATGCAAAAGAATTATTTGATAACTTAAATTCTAATGCTGCTTCAGAAGTATTGAAGAACATAGTTTCTAATATTATGGCAGAAGATCCAATTACTGTATCTCAAACAGAAAGAATTGGAGATATTTGTGCATTATTTGCCGAGAAAAATATTGGTGGTGTGCCTGTAACTAAAGACAGCGAGATTATTGGTATCATTACTGAAAAAGATATATTGAACGCAATTAAAACATTATAAACTTTAAAAAATAGGAGTATTTCTTTTTATTCCTATTTTTTTAGATGACATAGTTTATTCGTAACTAAATGGAGATGATAATATGCAAATAAAAAACTTGATGTCTGAAGATTTAATCACTGTTGATAAGGATCAAAAACTTTCTGATGGTTTAAAATTATTGGCTAAAAATGATGTTTCACGTTTGCCGGTAATCAATACTAATAAAGATCATCAAAGGGAATTAGTGGGAATTATTTCAGAAAGAGATGTAGCTGATAAATTAGGTTCTTCAAAATATGAAAATATGCCCGCATCAAGACTTCATATTTCATCTGTTATGGTTAAAGATGTAATCTCTGTTGTTGAAACAATGGATTTGGCAGATGTTGCAAATTTAATGTTGGAAAACGGTATCGGTTCAGTACCTATTGTATCTGACGATGATATGATGGTTGGAATAGTTTCAAAAGCTGACTTTGTAACTCTTGCAGTTGGTAGAGCATTTGATAAAATAACTGTTAAAGAAGTAATGTCTGATGATATCAAAGCAGTATCTTCACAGGAAAGACTGGTTCATGCAAGAAGAATCATGATTGATTCTCATGTAGGAAGGTTGCCTGTTATTGATGGAGATGAACTTGTAGGTATGATGACTTCAAAAGATGTTATGAAAGCATTTATCAATTTCAGAAAAAATGTTCCTGAAAAATATCAAAAAACTCAAATTAAAGAAATTTTAGTTGAGGAAGTCATGTCTGATAATCCGTTATCTATTTCAAAGAATGCATCTATTTCCGAAGTGGCCAACACAATGATGGATACTGGTTATAATGGTTTGCCTGTTGTTGAAGACAATAATGTAATTGGTATTATAACCCAAACAGATATTTTAAGACTTATAGCTAAATTAGAGTCTTAATTAAATTTTAATAGCTAATATTTTAGCTATTTCTTCTTTTTTATTTTTTACAATAAACTTTTTAACTGTCAAGCAATATAACACAAAGTATTATGTGTAATAATATTTCATTTTTAGGTCCGAAAGGAACTTTTACTCATGAAGCAGCTTATATACTTGAGGGAAATTTAATTCCATATTGCACGATTCCTGCAGTGATGGAAAGTGTTTCAAATGGGGAGTGTCAATTTGGAGTAGTGCCAATTGAAAACTCTATTGAAGGTCCGGTAGGACTTACTCTAGATTCTTTAGCTCATAAATTTGATTTAAAAATATTTAAGGAAATGGTAATTCCAATTAATCAGAATTTAATTGTCAATCCTAAAACAGTTATGAATGACATAACTGATGTATATTCTCATTCTCAGGCAATAGCTCAATGTCAGGAGTTTATTAGGGATAATGAAATACAGCCCCATTATGCTGTAAGTACTGCCAGTGCAGCTAAAAGTATTTTAGGCGATAAAACAAAGGCAGCTATTGGAAATTCTAAAGCTGCTGAGATTTATGGCTTGGAAATCCTCAAACCTAATATTCAGGATTTGGATAATAACGAAACACGTTTTGTAGTTTTATCGAAAAATGATCATGAGCCTACTGGCAGGGATAAGACTTCAATAATATTCTCTATTTATGAAGATAAACCTGGTATGCTTTATAAAATATTAGGTGTTTTTGAAAAAGAAAGTATTAACTTAACAAAAATTGAATCAAGACCTTCTAAAAAAGGTTTGGGCAAATATTTGTTTTTTGTTGATTTTTATGGTCATAGAAAAGATAAAACTGTTCAGAATATTCTAAATGAACTGGATGGGCTTACTTACTTTTTAAAGGTTTTAGGTTCTTACCCGGAGTTTTAGAAAAACTTTAAATTATTGGTTTAATAAACTAATATTATGATAAGATTCAGGGATGGTATACATGCCAAATGATAAGGAGAAACTTCTAAGAGTTATGCGTTGTTTAGATGCAGACTATGCTCATGGCAAAATTTCTGAAGAAAAATACAGATATTTTCGCTCTAAATATGAAGATAAGCTCAATACATTAGATGCTCGTGATGCTACTAATAGAATTAGGTCTATGCAGGGTAAACCATCTGGTAAAAGAAAAACTAACCCTAAACCTCCTAAACTTAATAAGAAGAAAAAAGAGGAGCAAGATTTAGTTCAAAAATATATTATCAATCCAAAAAAAGGAGATAAAGATTTTAACAAAGAGAAAAAACCTCCTATGGATAATGGTACTTTTAAATTAATTGCGGTTTTAGTTTTAGTAATCGGATTTACTGCAGGTATTGGTTATGGAGTTTTAACTTTTGACTTTGGAAACATTTCAGTAACTGATGCGCAGGCTATTGTTGAGGATACGGCATTTCCAGAGGTTGAAGAAGTCAAAGTAAATGATACGGATAATGATTCTGTTCAAGTTGGAGATACTTATACTTCAGATAACTCATACGATAGTGGGGATTCATCTTCTGGTCAAGGTTCAGGAAGTTATGATTCTGGAACTGGTGGTGAAGAGTCTGGTTCTGGAAGTAGTTCTGGATCCGGAGATTCTGGAACTGTTGAAGGAACTGTGACAGGATAGAAGTTAATTAATGGTGAATTTATGAAAAAAAATATTATATGTGGAGTTATAATAATTGTAGCAATTGTTTGTGTGTTCGGATACTTGATTATGAATAATGTATCTACAGCTGACCTTACAGGAAGTAGTGGTGATAATGCTACTAAAATGTTAAGTTCTTCTAAAGGGGGAGTCATGGTTCAATATCCTTCTGAATGGGTGCTTTCTGAATCAACTTCAAATTCTTCAGTAATTGCTCTTGCAAAATCTGACTCTATTGATTCATCTAAAGTAGGGCAAGTTACCATCAATGTTGAAAAACAGCCTATTGAGGGAAGTTTTGATTCATTTATAAATAAGACTTATACTGCAATGCAGCATGATTCATCTTTTAATTTGACTTCATCAGGTCAGGTTTTAATCAACGATAAAAATGCTACTGAATATGTTTATACATCTGATGTAGATGGAGTAGTTAAAGAACATAAGGCTATTTGGTTTGATAAAGGAGATCAGGCTTATGTTGTATTGTATAGTGCTCCAATTGATAA
Organism: Methanobrevibacter smithii ATCC 35061; assembly: GCF_000016525.1. Taxonomy (NCBI): domain Archaea; kingdom Methanobacteriati; phylum Methanobacteriota; class Methanobacteria; order Methanobacteriales; family Methanobacteriaceae; genus Methanobrevibacter; species Methanobrevibacter smithii. The sequence goes on along the minus strand of NC_009515.1, from coordinate 1,011,871 downwards.
ATTTAATGAAAATCTAAATTCATTTAATTATATTTTAGAAAATATGCAAATTGGTGCATAATTCTTTTTATTTTTTTTTAGAGGTATTTTCATGATTATATTATGTGTTACTGGCAGTATTGCCGCTACTGAATCTATTAAATTAGCTAGGGAACTTAAAAGAAATGATATGGAAGTTAAATGTTTTATGAGCGAAGCTGCTTGCGATATTATCACTCCAAATGCTATGGAATTTGCAACAGGTAATGAAGTGGTAACCAGGTTGACTGGTAAGATTGAGCATGTTAAATATTCACAAGAGGATTTGATATTAGTTGCTCCAGCTACTGCGAATACCATAAGCAAATTTGCATATAAGCTAGCTGATGACCCAATCTCTACACTTTTGATTACAGCATATGGACATGACACTCCAATTTTGTTCGTTCCGTCAATGCATGATTCAATGTTTAAGGCTATTAAAGACAATATTGATAAAATTAAAGAAGAGGGTTCTGCTTCATTTATCAAACCTAAAATGGATGAAGGCAAAGCAAAATTCCCAGATAAAGAAGATATAGTTTTAGAAGCATTAAGAACAATTAATTTAAATAAATGAGGTGGTTTTATCCACGAAAAAGTTTTAATAAGTATGGGTGGAACTTATGAACCTATTGATCCGATAAGGGGAATAACCAACAAATCCTCTGGAAAAATGGGTTTGGAATTAGCTAAACAGGCTTATATTCGTGGATTTGATGTTACACTAATTGTAGCTAATGTTAGTGTAAGAATCCCTTCAGTATTTAATGTTATTAAAGTTGAAACAGCTGGAGAAATGAATAAAGCAATTAAGAAATTAATTCCGAGTCAGGATATTTTTATTTCAACAGCTGCAGTTTCTGATTTTAAATTTGAAGATAAGGACACTCATAAAATTGATTCTTCAAAGGCACTGTCTATAAATTTAAAACCAACCATTAAAATCATCCGCCAGATTAAAGAATTGAATCCGGATATTTTTTTAGTTGGATTTAAGGCGGAAGTTAATATTTCTAAAGAAGACATAATAGCCAGTGCAAAACAACAGATTAAAGATGCAGGAACAGATTTGGTAATAGCTAATGATGTTAGTGATGAGAATTGTCATTTTGGTTCAGATAATAATAAGGTTTGGATTGTAGACGATGATATTGTAAGTGTTCCGCTGTCTTCAAAAAAAGAAATAGCCAATATCATTTTTGATGTTATTTTGGAAAAGATTTAGGGATATGTGCAATTTTTAGGCCTTAAAAAGTAATATTTTTTAGTTAAAATAACTTTTTTTAAACATTTATTGAAAATTTGGTAAAAATAAGTATTTTTTAAAAATAAGTTCATTCCTTTAGGAATTACCAATTTGAGTGATTAATAGAGTGATTTTTTCCCTAAAGGCATTTAAAATGAACTTTTTTTTATTTGCATTAGCATATTGTATATTTCATTTTATGTTATAAATAGCTATCGAAGTAATACTTTTTTGGGTGTTTTGGCTTATTTTTTTAATTTTATGTCTGTCCTTTTTTTAAGGTTTTACAAGTGTAGTGGGGATATTTTTTATTAAAAATTTTTCTCTACTACAAATGCAATATGGTCTTTTTCGTAAGGTTCCAGTTTTACTTTTTCAATAATTTTAAAACCCTTTTCTCTCAATTTTCTTTCTTCTTCTTTAAAAATCTTTTTAGGCTTTTGTACAACATCAATACTTCTGGCTTTAATCATTAATGCTCCTATAACATCATCTTTCCCTATTAAGTTCATGTTTTTCATAAACAGTTGGCTTTGTGTTGGTTGAGCTACATCACAGTATACAATGTCTGTTTTTTCGGTTATATTCAAATAATTTTTAGGTTTGGTTGCATCTCCCAAAATCGGAGCAATATTAGTCCTTTGTCTGGCTAGTCTGACTAATTTTTTAGCTGTTGTTGGTGAAAATTCAACAGCATATATTCTTCCATCAGTTACTATGTCTGAAATGTGTGAAACTGTTGTTCCAGTTGATGCACCTAAGTATAGGACTTTCGCATCTTCAGAAATGTCCAGATTTTCTAATCCATTTAATAAGGCTGCTGCTAATTTTGACCGTCTAGGATTCCATATTCTGTATTCTTCTTTTTCCTGAATTAGCTCTTCACCATAAACTGAAATTCCGGGGGTTAAATTTTTGGTAGCTATTTGTCCATCTTTCAAATAAACTTTCATAGCTTATTTCCTCCTTTTATTTTTTCTTCTTTTTTTAGATTTTGGGTGTTTATTTTTAGATTTTGAGTGTTCTTCTTTTCGTTTTTTGGTAGTTTTTGTTGGGAACGGATTTTCTTTTTCTATCTGTTCTGCCTTTTCGATAAATTCATCATAAATATTCGGATCAAAATCTTTGGTGAAAATATCTTTTCTGCATGCTAATGATATTTTGGATGCAAGCATTCTGGCGATTTTTCCACGATTCCACCACTTGGCTCCTCTAATTTGTGGGTGTTGATAGATTAAACCATATTTTGGAGGTCTGTCTCCACTTTTCAAATGTCTAAACAATGCTTTTTCAGCACCCATTATCTGAACAGTACTTGAAGGATATGTTGCTAGTCTTTTAAGCCCTCCTGCATGTGATATTAGTTTAGCACCAAGTGAAGCTCCAACCAATAATTTCAAATTCGGTGCTAATGATTCCATTTTATCTTCAATGTAGTTTTCAATAGATTTTCTGCTTTTCTGCAATTCATAAATGGAATTTGCATAATTGTTCATGATGTCCAAATCACTTTGGTTGATTTCTTCATCATAATCGGAATCTATTAAAAATACGTCTGGCTTTGCTTCAATGATTTTTTCTTTGGTTTTATTTTCAGCTATTAAACGAACATATGTTTCATTATTTTTAATTACATCCATTTCCGGGAAATACAAAGCGTACCATTCCCTAATGCGTTCAATTAATTTGCTGATTGATTCATCGATTTCATCAATAGAATTTATAGCTTGGATAAGATGTTTGTCTTCTGATTTTGATGCTTCTTTCATTTTAGCAATAGCTAACTGCTGATAAACTTCAAGATAGTCATCACCAACAAATTTTTCCAAATTACTTCTTAAATACTCTCCACCGGCATTTGGTGTTTTAATTTCTAGTTTGTCAAAGGATTTTAAGCCAGAATAATCGGAGATTCGTTTATTTGATTCAATAATGATTTTATCATAATCTTTTGAGACTTCTTCAATAATTTCCTTTTCCTGTGAAACTATTTTTTTATTCTTAATTTCCATTAGTGCAGTTACAATACTCTCTTTTGGAAATAATTTTTGAGTTATTAATTCAAAATCCTCACTAAAAGCTAAAAATCCTTTAATGCAATAGGTTATATAACATTCCATATTTATTCACTCAAAATGCATTTGTTAATTTAATACTAAATTTATTGTAACTGATATATTAATATAGAGAATTACAAACATTTAATTGATTTAAAAAATATAGTTTAATTGAATATTTTATGGAATTGGGAATCATGACTAAACCAAACTATAATAAAAAGAAATTTCAGGACCTTAAAGAAACAATTGAGCTAAAAAATGCAGAAATTGATGAGCTTAATATGCAGTTGGCCACTAAGGATAAGGAAATTAACAAATTTAAAAATTACATCACTAAACAAAAGTATGAAATCAAAACACTGGAACTTAAAGTGGACAGCGAGATTAATAATGAAAAAGCCAAGTTTAAGGAGTTAGATGATCTTCAACAAAAACTTAATGAAAAGCAGGAGATAATTGATGATAAACAGGACCAGATAAAATATTTAAGAACTTTAATCGATGATTATAAGTTGCAGGTTCATAATAATACTGAGAATTTGGAAGTTCAATTAAGAAAAATTTCAAAAACTTATGAGGGGCTTTTAGCTCAAAAAGATTTAATAATTGAAAAACAGGATGAAAACATTAAATCTTTATTAAAAGATAAAGAAGAAATTATTAAATCCAATAAAACCAATGTAATAAGTTTAAAATTACAGAATGATAAATATCGTGAATTGATTAAGAAATATGAAGAAAAACTTGATTAAAAATGTATAAATGTTTTATAATACATAATTAATATCATATAAAAATTTTTGGTGTAATCATGTTGAGGACAAATGTTTGTGGAGTTGAATTTAGAAATCCTTTAATGTTGGCTGCAGGAGTTATGGGAAGTAATGCTTCTTCCATGAATTGGATTTTAAAATCCGGTGCAGCAGGTGTTGTTTCTAAATCTTTTTCTTTAGAACCGAATCCGGGATATGCAAATCCTACAACTGTAGGTGTTGAATGCGGCATTATCAATGCTATCGGTCTTTCAAATCCCGGTGCAGAAAACTTTAAAGAGGAACTTAAAAGAATTGACAGGAAAGGAAATGTTTCAATAGCTTCAATTTACGGGGCAACTCCTGAAGAATTTAGCAAGTTAGTTTTGGAAATTGAAGATTATGTTGATATGATTGAGTTGAATATTTCATGTCCTCATGCTATGGAAGGTTATGGTGCATCCATAGGTCAGGATGCTAATTTAACTCATAAAATTGTTAGTGCTGCTAAAGATAGTGCAAATAAACCAGTAATAGCTAAACTAACTCCAAATGTTACTGATATTGTTGAAATAGCTGTGGCAGCTCAGGATGCAGGAGCAGATGCATTGACTTTAATTAATTCATTAGGTCCTGGAATGAAAATCAATATTGATGTTGCAAGACCTGTTTTATCAAATAAGTTTGGCGGAATGAGCGGTAAGGCTATAAAACCAATAGCTCTTCGTAATGTTTATACTGTTTATGATAATGTAGATATTCCAATTATTGGTGTTGGAGGTATTTCAAACTTTGAAGATGTTGTTGAATTTTTATTTGCTGGAGCTAGGGCAGTTCAAATTGGTACTTCTATTATGGATGAGGGTGTAGAAGTATTTGGCAAAATCAACAAAGATTTAGAAGAATTTATGAATAAAAAAGGTTATGAATCTATTGATGAAATGATTGGCCTTGCACATGAGGAGTTGTAATTTATGAATGATGTTCCACAAATTGTTGAAATTAATGAAATAATTGAAGAGACTCCAACAATTAAAACTTTTGTCTTTGATTGGGATATGGATAAGTTCGGTGTTCCTTCTCCGGGGGAATTTGTGATGGTTTGGAATTTCCATAATGAAAAACCAATGTCCATTTCTTTAATTGACAAAGAAAATTCCAGAATGGCCATTAGTGTTAAAAATGTTGGTGAATTTTCATCACAGCTTCATGATTTAAAAGTTGGAGATAAAATAGGTATTCGAGGAAGCTATGGAAATGGATTTTCAAATGATTTAACTGATAAAAAAGTTTTAGCTATTGGTGGTGGAGTTGGAATGGCTCCTATTAATGCAATAGTTAGTGATTTGCTTAAAAAAGGCAATGCTGTTGATGTAGTTCCGGCAGCCGTTACAAAAGAAGAATTGCTGTTTATGGAGTCATTGGAAAAATCAGGTGCAAAGATTCATCCGTGTACTGATGATGGAAGTTTTGGATTTGAAGGATTTGCAACAGATTGTACTGTAAGTTTACTTGAAGATAACTCTTATGATTTTGCATTTGTTTGTGGTCCTGAGATAATGATGAAAGGAATCTATGAAATACTTGAAGATGCTGGAATAAGTGCAGAATATTCTCTAGAGAGATACATGAAATGTGCTCTAGGTATATGTGGTCAGTGTTGTGTTGATAATACTGGATGGAGAATCTGTGTAGAAGGGCCTGTTTTTAAAAATGAGAAAATAGAAGAAATTTCAGAGTTCGGTAAATACAGAAGGAATGCTGCAGGAATAAAGCAGTAATTAAATGTGATTCTAATGGAAAAAGACTTAAAAGAATATATAACTCCTCCAGTATTGCTGGTACTGTTCTTGCTTGGAATATCACTAATGATTGTATCTCCGGTTTTGAATATGGTTATATTGGGGGCAATATTAGCTTATGCTATCCGCCCATTAGCTAGAAAAATAACTTCTAAAATAAAAATCAGATCAGTTTCTATTTTTCTGGCTGTAATTTTGGTTATGATTCCATTGGTTATTTTAATTGCATATATTATTTCAGTAATATCTGGTGTTTTATCTGATGTGTTGGTAGTTAATCCAAGTGGTTTTAACTTAAATTTGGATACTGTAATTAATCAGATGGTTAATAGCCTGCCGGCAGATATAAGCTCTGGTATTGATACTGCATCAATTAAATCATCTTTATCCGGTTTTATAAAGGATATTGGAAATGTGGTGCTGGATTATATTGTAAGCTTGGCCAGCAAACTTCTTTCAATTTCTGTAGATTTATTTATTTTATTCGCATCAATATATTACTTTATTCGTGATGGAGATAACTGTTATGATTTCGTTGAATCATTCATACCTCAGGAAAGTAAAGATTTCTTTGAAAGAACTGTAAATTCCGTTAAAGAGGTTTTAAAAAGTATATTTTATGGACATTTTTTAACTTCTTTAATTATTGGTATTATTGCGACTGTTGGATATTCTTTACTTGGATATTCTCAGGGAGTATTTTTAGGAGTGCTTACCGGTATTTTTCAGTTAATTCCAATATTTGGACCTTGGCCAATTTATTGGACCTTGGCTATTGTTGATTTGATTTCAGGAAATTATGTAAGGGTTGTAATTGTAATTTTATTTGGATTTTTCCTTAGTTTAAGTGATATGTATATTAGGCCAGCATTATCCAGTCATTATGCAGATATCCATCCTTTAATTTTACTTATAGGGTTTTTGGCAGGTCCATTAGTTTACGGAATTGTAGGGTTTATTTTAGGTCCATTAATACTGGGTATAACTTATGCTGTTTTAGATAACTTTAGAATAGAACTTAATAAAAGCAAAGGGGAATAAACAATGGAAAAAAACGTTGTTATTTTAGATATTGACTATGTTACTTATGAAAACAAGCCTGTAATCCGTTTATTTTCAAAAGATAAGGATAAAAACATTGTTTTGTTAGATGACACCTTTGAGCCTTATTTGTATGTTGCTCCTAAAGATGATGATAAAGAGTGTCAAAAACAGATTCTTGATACTTTAGATGATGTGCATATTGAAGAAGTTATTAAAAAGGATTTTCAGGTGGAAAAAACATTTTTAAAAGTGACTTTTTTAAATCCTCAGGAATTAGCTAAAAACAGGGATGCTTTACGTGATTTGGACTCTGTGGATCATATAAGGGAACATGATATTCCATTTTACAGAAGATATTTAATTGATCGTGATGTTATTCCAATGACTGAGGTTAAAGCCTGCGGGGAAAAAATTGATTCATTTTTAAATTTGGATTCTAAAAAACACGATTTGGAAATTATTAAACTTACCAAACCTCTTGAAAGAGTGAATGATGATTTGCAGGACTTTAGAATTTTAAGTTTTGATTTGGAAGTTAGAAATCCTCATGGGATGCCAAATTCTGAAGTTGATGAGATAATCATGATTGGAGTAGCCAGTAATTTTGGAATAAATCAGGTTATTTCAACCAAAACAAATTCTGAAGATAGGGATGATTTTGTTAATCAGGTAGAATCTGAAAAGGAAATGATTGAAACATTTATTGATATAGTTAAAAAAAGCAATGTTGATATTATTGTAGGATATAATTCTGATAATTTTGACCTTCCATATCTTAAAGACAGAGCTAAACTTTATGGTTTGGAGTTGGATTTGGGAATGGATGATTCTAATATTAAATTTATTCGAAGGGGTTTTGCAAATGCAGCTTCTTTTAAAGGACTGATTCATGTTGATTTATATCTTGTTATGAGAAGATACATGACTTTGGAGAGATATACTTTAGAGAGAGTATACTATGAATTATTTGGTGAGGAAAAAATCGATGTTCCTGGAGAACACATCTGGGAGTACTGGGACAGTGATTCAACTGAATTAGATGATTTGTTTGATTATTCTTTAGATGATGTTGTATCTACATTAAAAATCGCTCAGCAAACACTTCCGCTTAACCTGGAACTTACTCGTATTGTTGGTCAGCCTCTTTTTGACTTAAGCCGTATGGCTACGGGTCAACAGGCTGAATGGTTTTTAGTTAAGGAAGCATATTTTGACAATGAGATTGTACCAAATAAACCTGGAGGTTCAAACTTTGCACTTAGAGCTGCTGAGGAAGACAATGAAGGAGGATATGTTAAGGAACCCGAAATTGGATTGCATGAAAATTTAGTCCAGTTCGATTTCAGAAGTCTGTATCCCAGCATAATTATTTCAAAAAACATTTCTCCTGACGTGCTGGTTATTGGAGATGTTGAAAATAGACAGGATTACAATATTTCTCCGGAACATGATTTAAAATTTAAAAAAGAGCCAAAAGGTTTTATTCCGTCAGTTATAGCTAAAATTCTTAATGAAAGATTTAAAATTAAAAAAGCCATGAAAGCATCTGTTGATCCAACTGAAAAAAAGACTTTAGATGTGCAACAGCAGGCTATAAAACGTTTAGCTAATACTATGTATGGTATTTATGGTTTTCCTCGCTTCAGATGGTACTCTTATGAATGTGCAAAAGCTATTACTTCATGGGGTAGGCAATATATTAAAAGAGCAATGAAAAAAGCGGAAGATTATGGTTTTTATGCAATATATGCAGACACTGATGGTTTTTATGCTAAATATAAAAAATAAGGAAGAATAAATATTATTCTTCTAAATATGAATCAAAGTCAATATCTAAATCGTCGCAGATTTCTTTCAATTGTTCGTATAATTTTTCATCTATTTCCATTCCATTAGCTTCAGCATTAGCTATTTTTTTAACTTCTAAGTCTCCTGGAATTGAAACATTTTCTCCTGCAGCTCTGGCTTGATTACAGAAATCTGTAGTTTTTGCTTTGAAATCTTCTAGTGAACCGAATTTGCTTGGATCAATAGCTATGTATAAATCTCCTTTTGTACAGTTTTTAGTTGGTGAAGCTGTACCTGTTACTCCTTTTCCGTATTCTGCATTTACTAAAGGTCCGGTTAAAATTTCAATCATAAATGCTAATGCATATCCTTTAAATCCACCGAATGCTAAAATTGAACCTTCAAGAGCAGCTTCAGGATCAGTTGTTGGGTTTCCGTCTTTGTCAAGTGCCCAACCTTCAGGTAATTCCAATCCTTTTCTTTTTGATTCTAATATTTTTCCACGTGCAGTAACTGATGTAGCCATATCTACTGCAATGTAGGAATCACTTGGAATACCAATAGCAATTGGGTTTGTTCCAATAAGTGCTTCACTTGCACCAAATGGAGCAATTGCAGGGTCAGTATTTGCGATTACAGTTCCGATAACACCTTCTTTAACTGCAATATCTGAGTAAAATCCGGTTACTCCAAAGTGGTTTGAATTGTGTACTCCCACACATCCGATACCTACTTCTTTAGCTTTTTTTACAGCTAATTTCATAGCTTTGTATGCAACAGCCTGTCCGAATCCGCTGTTACCGTTTATTAAAGCAATAGCAGGAGTTTCTTTTTCAATAGTTATGTTGTCTTTTAAGTTTATGGTTCCTGATTCAATACTAATTAAGTATTGTGGGAATCTACCAAGTCCATGTGAAGTAAATCCTTTTAAATCTGCATCAATTGTAGCTTCTGCTACCAATTCGCTGTCTTCTTCACTAGCTCCTAATTTTTTTAATATTTCTTTTACAAGAGCTATTTCATTATCTTTCATTATTTTCATTTTTTCACTCTCCTTATAGTTATTGAATCAGTATGTAACTTCACTGCCTTCAAAAGTTTTAACGGTAATTTTTTCATCATCAGTTACTTTACCGATAATTTGGCAATTACAGTAGTCTTTCAAAGTTTCCATTATTTTTTCAGCTTCATTTTCATTGGTAATTACAACAAAACCTATTCCCATATTGAAAACTTTATACATTTCTTCAAGAGGAACATTTTGTTGATATATAAGTTTGAATATTTCAGGAGCCTCTGGGAGGTCATAAATATCATATCCGACACCTTTTTTCAAGCGTCTAAGGTTAGTAAATCCTCCACCAGTTATATGTGCTAATCCATGAATATCATATTCTTCTTTAAATAAAGCAACTATTGGTTTAACATATAATTCAGTTGGCCTTATTAATTCCTCTCCAATAGTAGTGTCACAGTTAGGCATTTTGTCATCAATTGAAAATCCTGCATCATCAAACAATGCTTTTCTAGCTAAACTGTATCCGTTTGAATGAATACCATTACTTTCAATACCTATTAAAACATCTCCAGCTTCAATATCTTCTCCAGTAATAATTTTATCAACATCTACAAAACCTATTCCTGTTCCGGCTAAATCAAAGTCTTTTATTATTCCTGGAAGTGAGGCAGTTTCCCCACCAATTATTGAAATTCTGGATTCTTTTGCTCCTGTTACAAGACCTTCAGCTATTTCTTCAGCTCTTTCAGGATCAGGCTGTTCCACTGCAAGATAATCTACTAAAGCTATTGGTTCAGCACCAACACAAAGAATATCATTTACAACCATAGCTATACAATCTATACCAACAGTATCATATTTATTCATCATTTCAGCAATTAAAATTTTACTACCTACTCCATCAGTACTCATTGCAATAGCTTTATCACCTAATCTAACTAAAGCAGCATAATGTCCGCTATCAGTTATTATATCTCTATATTCCAGTGTTGATTTAAGTTTTGATGCAAGTTTTGAAACAGTAACTGCTTCAAGATCAATATCAACACCGGATTCTGAATAAGTAACCATTTTTTTAACACCTAGTGGTATTTTTATTTTTTTTAAAATCAATAAAAATTTAAATTATATTACTATATTTATTTCAATTAGTATTTATTTATTAGTGTATTCTTACACTATCTAAATTCACAGGACTTTTAGTTTCAATTTTATAACTTCTGTGTATTGATGAAGCTAAGTCTGTTGTTTTATAAGGGTCTCCATGACAAGTAATAACTTTATCCGGTCTTGGATTAAGTCTTTTTACATAATCCATTAATTGGCGTCTGTTGGAGTGTCCACTAAATCCGTTGATAGTTTTAATTTCCATTTTAACATTGAATACTTTTGTTTTATTGTCTTCTTCAAGAGGCACTTCTTTCCATCCTTTTTGGATTCTTCTACCTAATGAACCTTCAGATTGGTATCCTACAAATATTAATGTGTTTCTGTCATCTTCACATAACCATTTGAAGTATTCAACAGAATTACCTCTAGTTAACATACCTGATGTGGATAAAATAATTGCCGGACTGTTGCTTTCAACAATATCTTTTCTTTGGTCAAGATTTTGAACTTTGTTAAACATATCTGAGATAAACGGATTTCTGCCCATGTGGAATATTTGATCTCTCAAGTCTTTACTTAAATATTCTGGTCTTGCAGTATGGATAGCTGTAGCTTCCCAGATCATACCGTCAATGTAAATAGGAACTTCATCAATCATTCCATGTCTCATGTATTCCTCAAGTACTACCATAAGTTCCTGCGCCCTTCCTACAGCAAATACTGGAACTAAAACTTTTCCGCCACGTTTTAAAGTTTTATAGATGGTTTTCATCATTTCTTTTTCTGCAGAGTTTCTTGAAGGCTGTATGTCTTCACGGCCACCATAGGTACTTTCCATAATTACAGTTTCAGCACGTGGGAATCTGAATGTTGCAGGTTCAAGTAATCTGCTTCTTTCATACTTGAAATCTCCAGTATAAACTAAATTGTGAGCTCCGTCACCAATATGCATATGTGAAATAGCTGAACCTAAGATGTGGCCTGCATTATGGAGTGTTAATCTAATATCTGGTGAGATATCAGTTACTTCACCGTAATCTAAGGTTATTGTATGTTTAATAGCTTTTTGCACATGTTTTACATTAAATGGTAAAGGATTTCCTTCTCTGTGAGCAATATCCAAGTGATCAAGTTGTAAAAGTGTTGTCAAATCTCTTGTTGGAGTTGTACAGTAAATAGGACCTTCATATCCATAATGATAAAGGTATGGCACAAATCCACAGTGATCCAGGTGAGCGTGTGAAATAATGACTGCATCCAATTCCTCAATTGAAAATTCAGGAACATTCAAGTATGGAAATGCATTTTTGTTGTCAGATGCAGCTACATTAACACCACAATCCAATAATACTCTACTGTTTGGAGTTTGTAAAAGCATGGAAGAACGTCCGACTTCTTTAAAACCGCCCATTGAGGTTACTCTGGCCCAATCATTAGGATGTTTAGTGCCCTGATGTATCTGTCTACCGAGACGCTGCAACATTTTTTTCCTGTCTTTGCTGCTGTTTTTTAGTGTAGTTCTGATTTTTCCAATAACATCAGAGCTTATTGGGGGTGTTCTCAAAATTTTAGGTGCCCATCCGGTATTTTTAACGATTGTTCTGGAGGTCACACCATATTTTCCAATAACAAGCCCTGGTTTTTTTGCAGTTATAACTACTTCGCAGGTAACTGTATCAAAGTAAATGTCTGTAATTTCTGCTCCTTCCGGAACTATTTCATGAACTTTTTTAATGGTTTCTTCAGGACCTAATAATGCACTTTTATCAGATCTGATAATGATTCTTTTTCTAAGTTCTTTAGCTAATGATCGTATAAGATCGCCGTTGTCAGTTATAATTTCTGGGTTTTTGGTGTAAAGTACCACTTCAGGACCTTCAAATTCAACTTTTGAAACCTGAGCATTTTTTGGTAACTTGTCCATTATTTCTTTTTTGATATCTTCTAAAATCTCTGAAGTCATATAATCCCTTCAAAAAAAAGTATTGTGTAAATATAGTTCATGAAAAAGCTTGTTTGCTATAATTAGTTAAAACTTCATAAACTATTCACACTATTTATATAAAAAGTAGTTAGTTATGAAAAATAGTCTTTATATTTTCGCTACAATATCATTAACCTTTTCCTTATCTAACATTTCAAAGCCGTCTTTAGTTACTTTAGCTACTAAATATCCATTTCCTGAAAATGTGTCACGTTCGCTAGCAGCTTTGATAGCTCTTACAGCTATTTCTAATCCTTCATCAGTTGTAATTTCTTCATGGTATCTGTCTTCGAGAACACCATATGCTACAATAGAACCTGATCCTGTGGATATGTATGTATCTTCAATCATACCTCCGGCAGGGTCAAGGGAGTATAGTGAAGGTTTATCTCCGTCCATTCCTCCAAGTAATGTTTGCACATACATTGGTCCGGAACGTAAAATGTTTGCTGTTACTGATGCGGCAGCTTTTACACTTATTTTGTCATTGTTTCTCATTTGATAAAGAGAAACTTCTGCTTCAATTATTTTCATTAAATTTTGAGCATCTCCGACACTACCAGCAATGGTTGTTACGATATGATCATTTATTTTAAATATTTTTTCTGCGACTTTATGAGCTACAAGGTTTCCCATACTAGCTCTTCTTTCGCTAGCAAATACAACACCATCTTTACAGGTTATTCCTACAGTTGTTGTACCTTCTAATATTTTATCATCCATGTTAAACACCTCATGTAAGTATTTAAAATATTTGTATTTTTCAACTATATTGTAGGTTATACATAAATCTTATATAAACACGTAATTATTTTAATTATTAATATTTATAAAATCAGAATCAATTAATTAGTATAAACTAACTAATAATACATTATGTATTTACATATATAAAGTTTTCTTTTTAAGATACTTTAATGGAGCTTTGTTAATGAAATGGAAAAAAATAGGCAATATTTTAATATTGGATAATAAATTCATTGTACAATCAGATAAACAGTTAAAAGAACTTTCAGATAAACATAAAGTAAAAACTGTCATGAAAGTTGACCATATTCATGGGACTAAAAGGGAACCTGTTATAAAATTATTGTATGGTGAGGATACTGAAACAATCAATAAGGAAAATGGATGTCTTTTTAAATTGGATTTAAAAAAAGTAATGTGGTCAAAAGGAAATAACAACGAGCGAATAAGAATAGCTAAACTTGTTGAAGATAATGAAACTGTTATTGATATGTTTGCAGGAATAGGTTATTTTTCAATTCCGATAGGAGTTCACAGCAATGCAAAACAAGTTTATTCAATTGAAATTAATCCCAATTCATTTCATTATTTGAAAGAAAATATTAAATTAAATAAAATAAACAATATTATACCTTTACTTGGGGATTGCATGGACATAACTCCAGAGTATAGTGCAGATAGAATTATAATGGGTTATGTAAAAACAACGCATCATTATTTAAAGACAGCTATTGACAGCCTGAACAAAGGTGGAGTTATTCATTATCATGAAACAGTTCCCGAAAAATTAATGGATACCCGTCCGATAAACAGGATTAAAGAAGTGGCTGGAGATAGGTCGGTGGAATTTTTAAAATTAAATAAGGTTAAGAAATACTCTCCGGGAGTATTTCATGTGGTGTGTGATGCTAGGATAAATTAGCTATTTTTTCAAGCAGTGTTTCATTTAGCCATTTATCATTAACATATTTTTCATAAACACACATTCTTTCGATTAATTCAAATCCTGCATCCTGTGTTAGTCTGTTTAATTCATCTAGAGTTGGCCATGGGGATGTTGGATTTACATAATCAGGACTTACTGGAGAAACTCCTCCCCAATCATCTGCACCGCAAAGTAAAAATATCTGGGCAGTGTCATGGTTTAAATTAGGCGGAACTTGAATGCTAACATCAGTATCCCTAAATAACAGCTTCCCTGCTATTACTGTTCTTACCATATCTAAAAAAGTAGGTTCTTCCCAGTTTTCCATTTCAATTCCGGGGCTGGTGGTGAAGTTTTGAATAATTACTTCCTGAATATGGCCGTATTTATCATATAAATCCCTGATAGCTAATAATGAGTCGGCTATTTCTTCTTTGGTCTCACCAATTCCAATTAAAATTCCTGTTGTATATGGTATTTTAAGTTTTCCGGCATTTGATATTGTTTTTAATCTGATTTCAGGATTTTTACCTGGGCTTTTATTGTGTGCTACTGTGTTCATTAATCTGACAGATGTGCTTTCAAGCATCATACCCATAGAAGCGTTAACTTCCTTTAGCTTTTTTAGACTTTCATAGCTAAAATTACCTCCATTTGTGTGAGGCAATAAGCTAGTTTCTTCCAAAGTCATTTTACAGATATCAAAAACATAATCTACAATATTTTCATATCCGAATTCAGCTAATTTTTGCTGTACTGATTCTTCTTCATCAGCATCTTCTCCAAATGTAAATAAAGCTTCACTGCACCCATATCTTTCAGCTTCTTTCAAACTAGCCAATACTTCTTCTTTTGTTTTTAGAATAATTGCACTTGGATCATCTGGAGTTTTTTTAAAATTACAGTAACCGCAATCGTTTTTACAGATTTCAGTTAATGGAATGAAAATATTTTTGGAATATGTAATAAGATTATTCTCCCTGTATTTTGATGCTTTATTCATGAAATCAATGATTTGGTTGTCAGTTGATTCTAATATCTGGAGAATTTTTTCTTTTCTTTGCATGACCTATTCTTCTTTTTCTGAAACTGTTACTTCAACATATAATGGAGGATATCCATGTTTGTCCTGCCATATTGCAATTACAGCATAACAGCAAGGTAATTCGAAAGCTTTGTATTCAACTACAAGACCAATGGCTTCAAGCTCTTCTTGCATTCTTTCTAAGCCATGTTTGTCTATATTTCCTGTTTGGCCTTCGCTTTCCTGTATACTTTTATCACCAATTTCTAAAAGTTTGGCGATTTTTGCAGAATTGGATTCGATTTCTTTACCGTTTATTATGCTTCCAATTTCATCAAGCTTTGAGTTAAAGTCATTAATATCTAATGTTTTTCTTGATCTTCCTCTGACGATTAAGATTTTTTCATTGTTAATTGCAGGTCTTGATCCTTTGAATGCATCAAAAAACCCCATCACTTCTCCTGCTACTTCATAAAACTTTTGCATTTAATCATATCCTTAACTCTTCTTTTAATTCGCCCATTGTTGTTACTTTTTCTGCAAAAGCATTGTGTCTGTGGATACTTTCATGATTCTCTTGACGTGAAGTGATTATGGTGTCTTCAGGAAAATCAGCATATTTTTTAGCTATTTTTTCCATCATGTTTCTTACACAGTCTTCAACAAAAACAGGTTTTTTATGAGCATTTAAAACTGTAGCATTTTCATCAGGTCTTTTTAATAATTCACATACAGGAGAGCTCATGGATTCTTCAATTATTTCTATGATGTCTTCACCTTTAACTTCCCTGTCTTCCGGAACTTCGATTAATAAAGTTCCAACTCCTCTCTGATTATGGGAAGCAAAAGTTACAGTATCTAATACTTTTTGTGTAGTTTCTTCGTCTAAAAATTCCAACAATTTGTTTTTGTCAGATTCTTTCACAGATTCCTGTGCACATGGGCAAACAGTCATTCCGATAACTTCAGCACCAATACTTTTTCTAATTTTAATTTCACCGTCTTCTCTGTAACCTACAGCTTTAGCTTTAAGTTTAGCCATTTCCTGTGTTTTATTTTTGGTTACAGGTGATTCTTTCATAAACATATAATCAGTAGTCATTGATATTTCAACACGTTTTGCATATTCGTGTTTGGACATCATTTTACTTACGATTTTAGCACATAATGTTTCTACTTCCACTGAACTGTCATTAGCTACTTCGTCTAATACTTCACTGATTGCTTCAGGGTTTCTAGACATATGCACTCCCTTTTGATCGTTTGGTAAATCTACAAATGCATCAAATGTAGGTACTAAAATTATAGGTCTTTTGTTATTTCTTTCGAGTTGCAATAATTTTTTAACTCCGGTTACACCTACTCTTGTTAATTTGATAGGTATGCTGGGAGTATCATCTTGGGTGTCAGGTAAACAAACTGCCATTTAATAACCTCTATCATATAATTATTTTTTATATTATGTTTTTTGAAACTTATATATTTTAAGCTTATTTTTGGCAATTTTTTACAAGTAAAAATAAGTTATTTGATTGAATATGGCTTGATTAATGTTAAATGAATGTTGTGATGGTTTGGTTTAATAAATTAAAAATTTGGATTATAATATATTTGAAGAACCCATATCTTCTTTTATAACATCCAATACAGTTTGAGTATATGTTCTTTCTATATTAGGGTCTTTAACTAAATCTTTAATAAATGTATTTAATTCATTTGTATCTTTGAATTTAGCTATTAAGAAAGCATCATATTCTCCGGTTACATCATATATTCCAACTACATTTTTATTAGAGTAAGTTTTTTCTTCCCAGTTTTTGAGTTTTCCACCTTTAACCCTCACTCCAATTATAGTTGTAAGGACATATCCTAATATTTCATGGTCAATTACTGGTGAAAACTTTTTGATTACTCCGCTTTTAACCATTTTGTCGATACGGTTGTGAACAGTTCCAACAGATACATCTAAACTACGGGATATTTGTCTATAAGATGTTCTGACATCTTCATTAATGATTTTTAAAATGCTAACATCAATATCATCTAATTTGATAAAGTCTTTATTTTCATTAGCCATATTTATAACCTCTCTAAAAATGATTATATTAATTGATTATAAGTAAACAAATTAATATAGGCATATACATTTTTTATGTTTATATTATATAAACTATTCGTACATTTTTTAATTTTTTTAGTACTATTTTAAATATGATTCGAAAAATTAATAGTTATATTGTAAATCATTTGGTATGTATTTTTGAATATAATTAAAATATAATCCCTATTTTTTTGTTTTTATTAAATTAATATACCATTAGCATTATACTGTAGTTTATTTATTTTTTCAAATATTTTTTGAATGATTGTATGGTAAAAAAAGAGATATTTATTTTGATATGTAATTTTTTTCAATTTTATTAAAAAAAGTAGTGAAGATAAAGCAGGGATTTATTTAGTGTTCCTAAATAATTCATAGGCTATATCTAGTTTTTTCACTATTTGTGTATTTTGGATATTTGTTTAATTTGAAGATGACAAAGTTTTTATGATTTCCTTAATTTTTTTTAGGGGAGCGTTTGTTTTTATTCCAAGAGGGTTGAAATGTGTTTTGACAGCTTCAAATCCTTCTTTTTCAAGGTTGCCAAATACCAAATCTAATTTTGGTGCACTGATTTTTAAGATTTTGCAGATTTTATGCACATCATAAAATGTGGCGGGACTTTTTGCTTCTATACGGCAGCTTTCCAATAGTTTCAAAACATCTTCTTTAGTATTTAATTTTTTATTTTCAGATTCTACAATCATCTTTGAGATAAATTCTTCGTTTTGAATTTCTCCAAGCCATAATGGCCCTGCCTGAATTAATTTTTCACCACATTCTGGACAAATATCTGGTGTAGATGTAGCTAATCCTTTATTTTCTTCCCTATACAGACAATGTTTGCAGTGACTGAGGTATCCGATATTTTTTAAACATTCATCACTTTTTTTGGAACCTTTTTTGACTTCTATATATAATCTCATATAATGTTCAGTACTGTGGGATAATTTAACTTCTATGGATTTGCTGTATTTGGCCAGTGTAAGAGCTACAAATCCTGCCAATATACGAATACCTGTTTCATGACAGTATTCACTTTTGTAAGGTTTTGCATTGTATTTGCGGATACACGGTTCTTTGTAGGTTCCGCACAGTGCAGATGTGTCAGTAGCTGTAACGCATAATAATGAGTTTCTGCGGGAACAGTATCCTGCAGAGTCTAAAAATGGGGAAGGTGTTCCAAAGGGATCAATGTCTATAACATCAAATTCTCCTCTGTGCATTCTTAAGAACATACTTGCATCATGCTGAAATATTTCAATGTCTTTCAAATTGTTTAACTCAACATTGTGTCTTTCATATTCATTTGCAGTTTCACTAATGTCATTTATAAAAACATGTCCCACTCCATCAATTTCATTTTTATAACGAACACCGCGTATTCCACTGCCTCCGAACAAATCACATATGTTTATATTTCTGTCTTCTTGTTTTTGAAAAGTTTGAAGAGCTAAAATGGAAATGTCTCTATTTAGTTCCATATGTGGATTGTAAAAAACAGGAGCATCAGATGAAATTTTATCAAATTCAGGAAATTGAATTTTTGTTAATCCCTCTTCAACTGTTTTAATTTTATATTCGTCCATAGTTTATCACTTTTTTAAATAATCAAGTAATATTTTAAATATTATTAGATTTAAATATTATTGTAAGTTTAAATTAATCTATTTTTAGGATTTGGTGATAAAATGGCGGATATTAAAGTTCCAATTGCAAAACCAATAATTGGAGAAGAAGAAATTAAAAATGTTGTAGAAGTTTTAAAATCAGGTATGATTGCTCAAGGTCCTAAAGTAACTGAATTTGAAGAAAAATTTGCTGCTTGGATTGGAACAAAATATGCAATTGCAACTAATTCTGGAACATCTGCTCTACATGTAGCTTTACTTGCAGCAGGAATAGGTAAAGGGGATGAAGTGATAACTACTCCATTTACATTTATAGCTACTGGAAATTCAATTATTTATACGGGAGCAACTCCTGTTTTTGCAGACATTGACTTAAAAACATACACTATAGATCCAGACAGTATTGAGGCATTGATTACTGATAAGACAAAAGCTATTTTACCAGTTCAATTATATGGGCAATCTGCAGACATGGATAGAATTAATGAAATCGCTGATAAACATGGTTTAAAAGTTATTGAAGATGCGGCACAGGCTCATGGTGCAATGTACAAAGGTAAAAATGTGGGTGCACTTGGAGATGCGGGTTGTTTCAGTTTTTATCCTACTAAAAACATGACTACCAGTGAAGGCGGAATTATAACTACTGATGATGAGGAATTAGCTAAAAGAGCACGTATTTTTAGAGCTCATGGTTCCAGTATAAAATACACTCATGATGAAATAGGTTATAATTTTAGAATGACGGATATTTCTGCAGCTATCGGTCTTGCACAATTAAATGTAATTGACGGATTCAATGACAAAAGAATAGCTAATGCAGAATATTTAAATGAAGGTTTAAAAGATGTTGATGGGGTAGTAACTCCTTATTCTGCTGATGATTTTAAACATGTTTACCATCAATATACTATTCTTGTTGAAAAAGGAAAAAGAGATGATTGGGTTGATTTCTTAACTCAAAAAGGTATTGGAACAGGGGTTCATTATCCTATTCCATTATATAATCAGCCAATTTATAAAAAATTAGGTATCGAAGGCAGTGCACCAGATGCAGAGCTTGCTGCAAATCATGTAATTTCTTTACCGGTACATCCTTCATTAACACAAGAAGATTTGGATTTAGTTATTGATGCTGTAAAACAAGCTAGTGACAGCTTTAACTAATCTTTTTCTTTTTTTATTTTAACATTTTATTTACTGTGTCAATTTTAGCATCTAAAGTTCTGTTTTCTAAATCACGTCTGTCATCGACTTTAATAACAGTGTAAACTCTATCGATTCCAGTTTTAAATACAGCTTCTTGTGCATTAGCTATAGCTTCGTATAATTCTTTAAGATTTTCAGCTTCTATTTGAGTTCCCATACCTGTTAATTGATAGTTAAGTCCAGAATCTTTAATTGCTTGAACAGCAGCAGTTACATATTCTTTACATTCAGTATCTTCAGTTCCAACAGGTAATATTGCGAAATCTGCAGTTATCATTTTTAATTCACCTAGTAAAATTATTTATTTATCTTATTATAAATTTATTTAGTAATGGTTCAGTTAAACAAAAAAGAATTTAATGATAAGATATTTACAAGGATTAATAATTTAATTCATGATTATAATTTAATAAATGAACATGAATTGATAGCTGTTGCATTGTCTGGAGGTAAAGACAGTGTTTTGACATTGCATGCTTTAAAAAATTATCAAAATTATTTGGATTTTGATTTGGTTGCTGTTAGTGTTGATGAAGGTATTGAGGGTTACCGTCAGCATGGTATTGATGCAGCTATTGACAATGCAGAAAAATTAGATGTCAAATTAGTTCAAAAATCATTTAAAATAGAAGAGGGATTTGCACTAGATGACATTTATAGCGGATTTAAAAGTGCATGCATTCCTTGCGGAGTTTTTAGAAGAAATATTTTAAATAAAACAGCATATGATCTTGGAGCAGATAAAATAGCTACCGGACATAATCTTGATGATGAAATTCAGTCTTTTTTAATGAGTTTTGCCCGTGGTGATTTAATTAAATTCTCAAAATTCGGGCCTGAACTTGATGTTATTCATCCTAAGTTGATTCCACGTATTAAACCATTGTGGAACACTCCGGAAAAGGAAGTTGGAACCTGGGCAATTTTAAATGATATTAATATTCATTTAGATGAATGTCCTTATTCTCATTTATCTCTGAGGGCTAAAATTAAGGAATTTTTAAATAATAATGAGGATATATATCCTGGAATAAAAAATAATATTATGGAATCCTTCCAAAAGATTTTAACCTTTGAAAGTGATATTCCATCTAATTTGAATGAGTGCAGGTTATGTGGAGAACCTACATCTTCAGATATCTGCAAAGCCTGTGAGCTAAAAAAATTAATTTCTGAAAATCACGAAAGCCATATATAATATGAATAGTCCTAATAGGATTATTCCTTCTTTTCTATCAAATTTACTTTGTGTTTTACCAAATATAAGGCATAAAATTGTAACAATTATCATTAAACCTAAATCTACAATCATATTTGAGTTTACAGGAATTGGAGTTATGGTACTGCTTAAACCAAGTACAAATAAGATATTGAATATGTTTGATCCGATTACATTTCCAATAACTAACTGATTTTCATCTCTTTTTAGAGCAGTTAGTGAAGTTACAAGTTCAGGCAGTGATGTACCGATAGCTACAATTGTTAAACCAACTAATGTTTCACTCATTCCACATGCCATTGCAATATATGATGATGAGTTTACAACAAGCTGAGCACCAAGAATAATTGCAGCAAGCCCTACAACAACATAAACAATACTTCTTCCAATACCGAATTTAGGCTTTTCAACAAAATCTGCCCCTTTTGATTTTTTAGAAGTATAAACTAAATGGGCAGTATATCCGATTATAAGAATCAATAATACAATTCCTTCAATTCTTGTTAAATCCCAGCTGAGTAATATAAATCCAACAACAAGCAGACTAACAATTAAAAGAAACGGCATATCTTTGTTAAGTACATTTTCTCCAAGTTTTAATTCTTTAAGTAGAGCACAAATACCAATAATTCCTAAAATATTGAAGATATTACTTCCAATAACATTACTTACAGCCAGGGCATTGCTTCCTTGAATAGATGAGGATATGGATACTGCAGCTTCAGGAGCACTTGTACCAAATGCTACAATAGTTAATCCCACAATAAGTGTTGGGATTTTTAAAATAGTAGCTATATTGCTTGATCCGCTTACAAAAATATCTGATCCTTTTATTAAAATTGCAAATCCTACAATAAGCAATACAATTTGTATTAATAATTCAATCATTCTTCTACCTCTTCTGTTTCTTTTTCTTCTTCTTGCGGACCTAAATCAGTTACAAGAATTTTGTCGATTTGATGCCCGTCAATATCTAAAATTTCGAAGTGGAATCTGTCCCAGTCATATATTTCTTTTTCATCAGGAATTTTACCACTTAAACTTAGGATAAATCCAGCTATTGTAGTGTATTGGTCTTCTTTTTCATAAGGGAACTCTTTTTCGTAATCGAAAAGTTCTTTAAATTTATCAATTTGGAATCTTCCATCAATTAACCATGTACCGTCTAATCTCTGAGTAGCCATTGGGTCATCAGTTTCATCAATGCCCGGAATATCTCCAACTATTCCTTCAAGTAAATCGTTTAAGGTTATTAATCCTTCAACACTACCAAATTCATCAACAGCAAGAGCCATATGGACATATTCTTTGTTTTCTTTAAATTCTTTTAATAATTCCAATGTTTCAAGATTTTCAGAAACAACTAAAGGTTTTTTAATAATTGAATTAATGTCAAATTTTTCTTCACTAAATAAAAGTGCTAAAATATCTTTTGCTTGAACAACTCCGATAAAATCATCTAATTCTCCTTTGGCTATCGGGAAAATGGATCTTTTACTTTCCATAATCTTGATTTCATTAGCTCTTTTATCATCTTCTAAATCAACCCAGATAATTTCATTTCTAGGAGTCATTATAGATTCGACTTTTTTATCATCAAGTTTAAAGACTCTTTTAATAATATCTTCTTCTTCTTTTTCAATAGTTCCGTCTTCTCTTCCTTCTTCAATTAATAACTCAATTTCTTCTTCTGTTACTATTGATTCGGATTTGCTTTTCATACCTATGGTCCATAAGACGAAATCAGTTGATTTGGCAAGAACTGCACTAATTGGTTTGCAAACTTTTGAAAGTACAGACATGCTTTTAGCTAATTTTAAAGAAACTTTTTCAGGGTTATTTAGAGCAATAACTTTTGGTACAATTTCTCCAATTACTAAAGTTAAGTAAGTTGTAATGATAACAACTACTAAAATACTTATTGTTCCGCTATATGGTACATATGGACCAATTACTTCTGATAATGGTTCAGCTAAAGTAGCTCCACCGTAAGCACCAGTTAAGATACCGATAAGTGTAATTCCTATTTGCACAGTAGATAAAAATTGATTTGGATCTTCTGCAAAGTCAATGATTATCTGAGCACTTTTGTGTCCTTCATTTAACAGTTTTTCTAATTTTGCTTTCTTTGTCGAAACAACGGCCAATTCAGCCATCGATAAAATCCCGGTAAGGACAATTAAAATTATTATTAATACTATTTCAAATATTACGTTAGCCATTTTTAAACAGACCTTTTGTTAAACTTATAGTTTATAATTCACTGGCTCTCTTAAAGTCAGTATTTCCATATATTTCATCCTGCATCTCTTGAACTGCCAGGGAAGCTTCTTCACGAGTTTCTACTTTTTTAAATATTCTGCGTTGTTTTACTTTGATTGTTTTTCCACAAACACACTTGCGGGTAGCCACTCCTTCTTTTGCATATAATACTCTTCCACAGTCACATCGAAATATGAAATACATAGTAATTAATTCCATTAAAATTTTTCATTTAATAATTATGTAAGTATACTTTATAAAAATTATTATTTTTCATCCGCCAAATATTTTCATAAATAATGGTATAAAGACTTGTGAAGGCAATATAACAAGTGTAGCTAAGCTAACTCCTAAATTAGTCCCAACTACAACAAGTAAAATTCTTACTATGTTGTTGTGCCACAAATCCTTTAAGCTTTCAATTTTAGTAAGATTGACCATATCTCTTTTTCTAACTTTTCTGTATTTAGCTTCAACCAGTCCTGAAAACCATCCTGCTGCAAGTAATGGGTGAATAATAGTCAAAGGAGCTACTAATCCTCCAACAACAGCAGATTGGATTTTTGATCCGGAAAGTACAGAACCGATAAATCCCATTATCATGCTTATAATTATAAAGTCATAGAGGTTCCAGGTTATATTAATCCCGCTAATGTAGGCCAGAAAAAATATCACAACAAACAATATTGGAATTAAAGCTAAAATAATTTTAAACCATGGTATTCCTTTTTTTTCTTTAGTAATTTCCAATTGGCTTAAAGGAGGAATAGTTTCAGGATTGTCTAAGTATCTGTTGATTCCAGGTTTGTGTCCTGCACCTACAACAGCTATTACATGGTCTTGAGGAATTCTTAAAATATTTCCTGCAAGATAAGCATCTCTTTCCTGTACTAAAACTTCATATACTTTTGGAGATTCATCTTTAAAAAATTCCATTAATTCATCAAGGTTATCCGGATTTTTCAACTCCTCAATATCAATTTCATCTTCTTCATCACTTGAAAAAATTGAAGTAAGTAAACTAAATGCAAATTTAAGTTTTTCTACAAATCCCATTTTATTAAGAGCCCTTTGCAGGGTTGTGTTTATTTCTCTGTCAATCAATGCTATTGGAATTTCCAAATCTTCAGCAGCTTCAATAGCTCCAATCATTTCTGATCCGGGTTTTACATCAACATCCTCTCCAATTTTTGATTGGAAATATGAAAGGATTGTTGTAGCTAGAAATAGTCCTACTTTTTCTTCTTTGATGATTTTTGAAACAGAAATAGTGTCATCTTCTTCAATACCCATCATTTCATTTTTCAATCGAGTATACCTTCCCCTATCTAATTCAATAGCTACTATTTCTGGATGTTGCTCATAAATTGTATTTTTAACTTCTTCCACACTGTTTGCAGATACATGAGCAGTTCCTATTATGGTTAAACATTCTCTTTTCAAAAAAAACACATCGGTTAATTTAATGTTATAATATATATTTTACAATTTGTATATAAATCTAATCTTTAATTAATTTCAATATATTATTTTCATAGATAGCCACATTTTCACTTATATTTTTTAACACGCAACAGTCGATGTCTTTTTTGGATTTAAGTCGGGACAGTTTTCTTCCGGAGTTGCAATTATAAAATCCTTCTTTTAGAGCATCATAATCTCTGCTGGCCATGATGGCTGCTTTTGCATAATCGCTTATTTCGCACTCATTATTTAACCTGTCGCAAATCCAGTAAAGAATTTCACCGGCTGCCAAAAAATCTTCTAGGGCAAAATTTCCTTTGTATCCTGCCATTACAACATCAATTTCATTTTCAGCTATCTCTACACTTTTATACCCAACTGCTTTTGCATTTACCATGGATCCTACAAGAACAGTTGAATCCATATCTTTAAGAATTCTTGTTCCATTACTTGTGGTCAGTATAAGTGTTTCAATATCAGTGTCATAATTTTCAACATCTTTTGGCGAGTTTCCAACATCAAAGCCTTCAACACGTTTTCCGCTTCTTTCTCCGGCTATTATTCCATTGATTTCTTTTTTTAACTCAAATGCTTCTTCTGGTGTAAAGCATGGGATGATTTCATTAAAATTATTCAAAGCAAGTGTAATTGTGGTACTTGCCCTAAGTGCATCGACCATTATGGATGTATCTTTGGTTTGTGTTTTTTCAAAGCTTAATGTAATTTTCATGATTCATATTTATAAAAATTAATTAATTTTAAATTTTACTTTTTATAATAATTATTAGTATGAAAATTGTCACAACACCTATGTGTGAAGATCTTGTAAAGTTAGTTGGAATAAAAAATTATAAGGTTAATAAACACCCCAATAAGAATGATGGGGATTTGGCTATTTTATTATCTGAAAGTAAGGTTGAAATAGACTCTATTCCACTTAAAGTTAATTCATCAGTCCAGATTTTTGAAAGCATTAAAAAAATAGATTTTAACAATAATTTAACTGATGAAGAAATACTTTCATTTTTTGATGATTATCCATTAGCTAAAAAATATCTTAATAATAATGTCAAAAACAGTATTCACATTAAAGTTTATTCTAACTTTTTAAAAGACACTGCTGAAAGTATGGGGTTTACTATTGATGATGAAAACTATGATTATGTAGTATATCCGGATTATTTGGCTGATGAAGTTCAAAATGAAACACAAACATTAATTGAGATTTCGTCACACAATTTTGTATCTAAAAATCCATTTGTAAGACTTGAAAAAAGATACGAAATTTTGGAAAAGTTAATATAGAAATAATGTAAAAAACTTACTTAATAAATTATATAAGGGATTTTTTAGATGTATGAAACATTAACATATACTGGTGGAGTTCACAAAAGTGAAGAAGTCAAGGAACTTATTGAAGATTTAGGAGGTTTCATCCTTCAGGAAAACATTTTACAAATGGAATTGGTTTTAAATTTACCTATTCCTTTAGAAGATGTTGATGTTATTAAAAATAAGGCTAAAGAATTGCTTGCTAAGGTAACAGTAGCTCCAATGGCAGGTTCTGAAATAGCTATTGTATCTCCAACACTTGCAAGACATCACCTGCCTCATGCAGCATGTGATATTTCTGAGTATTTGCGTGAATTTGGTGCTAAAGACAATATGATTGGATTGGCCAGAGGAGATGGGAAAGGAACTTCAGGAATCACTGAAGAAGAAAAAAGCTTAATTGAAGAACATGATGTGGCTGTTTTTGCATTAGGCAGTTTTAAAAATTGTATTCAAGAAAAATCCTTTTTATATGATGACATTAATGTTCCTGTTATTGTAACTGGAGCTCCAGAAATTCCAATTGAAGAACTTCCAGGTGCTGATGCATATGTTGGTGGGCTTGGCAGGATTCCAAGAAGACTTAAAAGAGGTCCAGATATAAGAGCTCTTAATAATTTAGTGGATACAATTGAAACAATTTTAAATAATAAAAAAAGAGAAATGGCATTGGATCCGCCACTTGTACCATCTATTGTAGTTAAAAATGCTATTGAAAATCAGGTTCCAGCTATTGAAGATATCATATCTCCAGCACCTATTACAGTGCAGCTTGATGGAGTCAGGGTAAAATTAAATTATGATAAATATCATGAACTAATTGAAAATGTAGTTATAGAAGGTAAAAAATTATCCGACTTGGCTGAAATTAAAAAGTCTTTCATGTATGATTATATCTTAGTAAAAATCCACACTGAAAGTTCCCTTATTGATGATTCTTAAATCATCTACTTTTTTTATATTCTCATTCCAAAGAAGTTAATGGCATCAACCAAATCATTAAATTGTGTTAATTCTTCTTCAATAACATTTTCGTCTGTTTTATCAAAGCTGAGTTCACCATCTATTGTTAAAGTATCCGGGCCGCGGCCAACAATACGTTCTACACCGTCAGCACTTAGAATTCTCTCAGCATCTAATTGATGAACAAAGGCACGTCCTGGAATAATAACTGCCTGTTTCACTTCACTTAAATCAATTTGTTCCAGGTCTTCTTTTGTAATTAAACAAGCTATTTCTTTTGGAACTCCGATTACATTTACATTATCTGCATCTATTTTATCAAATATTTTACTTATAAATGGTGCAGCTATTTTAGATGTAATTATGGTAGCTTCTCCGGTCACTTTTTTAATAAATTGTAAAAATATTTCATTTTCATCTTTAGCTATTGCAAATGGGCCGCCAGTTTCAGGATCACATAATGGAGTGCCTGTTACTCTGAAATTATATTCTTTATTAATTTCTTCAACTAACTGACCAAATTCTTCAACAGGCTGTGATTCAATTCCTTTAAGAATAGGTTCATTTCCTAAAATTAATCCCTCATTGAAGGTGTTTGCAAATCTCATCAAGATAAATCCTTTAGCACCCCATTCTTCCAAGGTATTGCAGGTTTGTCTAAGTACATCACCGTCATTAACTCCAGGAATTATTACTCCTGCTCCTGTTAAATCAGCATTTTCACAAAAGATTTGACAAGCTTTTAGAGCTTCTTCAGGTTTTTTGTCTTTTACCCATTCTCTCCTAAGTTTAGGGTCTGTTGAAAAAACAGTAAATGTAACTTCATCGACACCATTATTAATTAATCTGGAAGCTATTTCACTTTCAGTAATGCCTTTTCCACAGGTATAACCTAAATGGGATTTAAGTGAAAACTGATTTAAATTAGCTGTTAAATTTTCAAGATAGGGATAGCAGCTAACATCTCCTCCTCCGCTAATATTTACTTTAATGTCGTTTTCTCTAAAATTAGGTTGCATCATCAAAGCATTTTGAACTTCAGTAATTACTTCAAATGGAGATCTAAATTCACTTTGTGAGTCGGTTATTCCCTTACTACATCTGTCACAGCCAATTTTATTAGGTAAGCAGTGAGCACAGCCAAATGCTTTAACTTCTTTTACCTTTCTGAAGTAACAGTACTTACAAAAACCGTTACAATCTTTTCCAGGAATTCCTCCAACATCTGCTACAACTTGCATAATATTTTTATTATGTTTTTAGTATTATATAAACTAATTCAGTATTATTTTTACCATTTTTTATAATAATTTTATTTTTCTGAATTGTTGATTATTTTACAGTATTTTTGATAAAATATGTTTGTTTGTTTAAAAAATTTGTCATTTCTTGTATTAAATTTATTAATTTTTATATTATTGGAGCTTTTATTTGATATATTTTTTTAAATTTTGATTTAACACGGAATTTAAAGTAATTATTGTATAATAATAGTTGTCTAATAATTTTTGATAATAATATCAAGTTTATTTTTTTAAATATGGTTTTTAATTGCTTTATTATTGAAATAAATATTCAGATATCTTATGTTTAAAGTATTACTTTTGTAATTATTGTTCTTAAGTTTTTAGGAACTCTTATAGTTTATAAAGTTTTCTAAATTATTCCATTGGTAATGTTTATATTATATCTTAATTAAAATAAGAACTGTATACCATATGGTTAGCTATTCTACAAAATTATTGTGTATAGCTTTATCCAATTTTGTGTGAAAATTTCACTCAAATATAGGTGGTATATTAAATACTCTATTTAATTAGGAGGGAAAAAATGGCAAAGTTTGATGATAAAGTCGATTTATACGACGATAGAGGCTCATTAGTTGTATCTGATGTTCCAATCGAAGCTTTAAGTCCACTCAGGAACACTGCTATTCAAAACATCGTTAAAGGTGTAAAAAGAACTGTTGCAGTAAACTTAGAAGGTCTTGAAAAATCTGTCAAAACTGGTTCAGTCGGTGGAGACAAATCCAAAATATTAGGAAGGGAATTAGATATTGATATTGTAGCAAATGCGGGTGCAATTGCAGAAAAAATGAAAGAAATGATACAAATTTCTGAAGATGATGATACTAAAGTTGAACCTATTTCCGGAGGTAAAAGATTATTAGTACAAGTTCCATCTAAAAGAATTGATGTTGCTGCAGAATACTCTGTTGCTCCATTATCTACCGCAACTTCATTAGTACAAGCTATTATTGATGTATGTGACGTAAGTATCTATGATGCAAACTTCGTAAAAGCTGCAGTATTAGGTAGATGCCCACAATCTGTAGATTACAAAGGATCCAACATTGCTACTATGTTAGACATTCCACAAAAACTCGAAGGTGCAGGTTATGCATTAAGAGGTGTTAAAGCAAATGATTTTGCTGCTGCTACCTTAAAAAACACTTTCCAAGCTACTGCTTTAGCATCTATTTTCGAACAAACTGCTATGTTTGAAATGGGTGATGCTATTGGTGCATACGAAAGATTACACTTATTAGGTTTAGCTTACCAAGGTATGAATGCTGACAATATGGTTTTAGATTTAGTAAAAGATAATGCAAAAGAAGGTACTGTTGGTAGTGTTGTAAATGGAACTATCGCTAGAGCTGAAGCTGACGGAGTTATTGCTCCTCAAAAAGACTTAACCGATTTCTCAATTTATAACACTGATGACGCAGCTTTATGGAACGCATATGCTGCTGCTGGTGCTGCTGCTGCTGTTATGGTAAACATTGGTGCTGCTCGTGCTGCTCAAGGTATTCCATCCACTTTATTATACTTCAATGATAACATTGAATTTGCTACTGGTTTACCAAGTATTGACTACGGTAGAGCAGAAGGTGTAGCTGTAGGATTCTCTTTCTTCAGTCACTCTATCTACGGTGGAGGAGGCCCTGGTCTCTTTAACGGTAACCACGTTGTAACCAGACACAGTAAAGGATTCTGTATCCCTTGTGTAGCTGCTGCTATGTCCTTAGATGCAGGAACACAACTCTTTTCACCAGAAGCAACTTCTGGTTTAATTAAAGAAGTATACAGTCAAGTTGATGAATTTAGAGAACCTCTCAAATATGTTGCTTTAGCAGCTGATGATATTAAAGGTGACATCTAATTAATTTAATATTTAAATCTAATTTTTCATGGACGGCAAAAAAATGGATATTGAAATATTCCCATACCGAGTGCTTGGAAGTGACACAACAGAAAAGTTGTTAAATGACATCGAATCACTTGAAGATGTTAAAAGGACTGTAATTCATGGTCCGAGATTTCCAAAAACTGAAGAAACTTTACCGCCACAATATAGAGAACGTAGAGTGATTAACATTAATGGCGAAGATGTTGTTCTTAAAGTTAAAACTGGTAGAATTTTTGTTGAATTGACAATGGAGTCTACAGTTAAAAAAATTGAAGAAATCTGCAAGAAACATATTCCTTTTGGTTTTGATATTAATCAAGACAAAACAAATTACATCAGAAAGGAAAGAACAGTTTCTGATAGAATTAAATATGGTGATGCAGATTTACCTGATGAATTAATTGGAATGACTGATCAATATTCAAGTTTTGAAGATCATGTAAATATTGTTAGAAAGGATGACTTTTAAAATGATTGGAAGATGTACTCACGTAGTTGATTGCAGAGCAACAGGTGGTATGGG
This sequence comes from Methanobrevibacter smithii ATCC 35061, assembly GCF_000016525.1. Lineage (NCBI taxonomy): Archaea > Methanobacteriati > Methanobacteriota > Methanobacteria > Methanobacteriales > Methanobacteriaceae > Methanobrevibacter > Methanobrevibacter smithii. The sequence goes on along the minus strand of NC_009515.1, from coordinate 980,457 downwards.
CAAAGGTGGAGGTCTTGCACAAAGAGGCACATTTGCTGAATGTGGGGCTGAAGTTTTAGCTGTTGCTATGTCTCCAGGACGTAGACATATTACTAAACCTGTTTGTGAAATCACTTTTGGATTACGTGAATCCAATGTTTTGACTAGTACAATGGTATTAAATGCAGGTGCAGGTGTTCCTCATGATGCTCCAGCTTCTGGTGGTACATTATTTGGTCTCACTGATAAGGAAGTGGAACAAATGAGTAATTTTAAATTACTTGTTATTCATTTAGGAGGAGTTAAAAATCATTTAATCTACAAAGCTAGATTGATTTTAAGGAATGTAAACAAGCCTTGTATTATCATTTGTGAATCTCCAGTTGACTGTGAAGATTTTGCCAAAATTGGTGTAAAAACTTCTAAAGTCATGCCATCTGAAGAGGATGTTAAAACAGAAGGACACATTGTTGATATTGTTAGTGGAGTTATTCGCGGAGAAACAATCTCACAGGAAAAATTAGATGAAATTATTAGAAAAGTTAAATTAGCATTAGGAGATGCATAATTATGGCACAAATTTATCCAGGTACTTCTCAGGTTGCTCAAAACAGAAGAAACTTTTGTAATCCAGATTACGAGTTAGAAAAGTTAAGAGAAATCTCTGATGAAGACGTAGTAAAAATATTAGGTCACAGAGCTCCAGGTGAAGAATACAAAAGTGTTCACCCACCATTAGATGAAATGGATGAGCCTGATGACATTGTAAGAGAATTAGTTACCCCTATTGCAGGTGCAAAAGCAGGGGACAGGATTAGATACATCCAATTTGTAGACTCAATGTACTTCGCACCAGCTCAACCTTACTTAAGAGCAAGGTCTTATTTAAACAGATTCAGAGGAATTGATACTGGTACTTTATCCGGAAGACAAGTTATCGAAGCTAGGGAAAGAGATATTGAACGTATTTCCAAATACCTCTTAGAAACCGAATACTTTGATACTGCAAGAACTGGTATTAGAGGTGCAGGTGTACACGGTCACTCTTTAAGGTTAGACGAAAATGGTTTAATGTTTGATATGCTTAGAAGACAAGTATTCAACAAAGAAACTGGTAACGTTGAAATGGTAAGAGACCAAATCGGTGTAGACTTAGACGAACCAGTAGTATTAGGTGAACCATTAGATGAAGAAACCTTAAAATCAAAAACCACAATTTACAGAATTGATGGTGAAGCATACAAAGATGATACTGAAGCTGTTGAAGTGTTAAAAAACATTCACGTATCCAGATCATTTGGTGCATTCAATCCAGTTAAAGGATGGGATTAAGTATGGCAGATAAAAAATTCTTAGATGCAATGAAAAACAAATTCAGTGAAGGTCCAACTGATAAAAGAACCACTTTCTATAACATGGGCGGTTGGAAACAATCTGAAAGAAAAAGCGCATTCGTAAAAGAAGGTAAAGAAATCGCTGAAAAAAGAGGAATTCCAATGTACAACCCAGACATTGGTACTCCTTTAGGTCAAAGGGCTTTAATGTCTTACCAATTATCTACTACTGATACTTATGTAGAAGGTGACGATTTACACTTCATTAACAACGCAGCTATCCAACAAGCTTGGGACGATATTAGAAGAACTGTAATTGTAGGTTTAAATACTGCTCACAACGTTCTTGAAAAAAGGTTAGGTATTGAAGTAACTCCTGAAACAATCACTGAATACTTAGAAACTGTAAACCACGCAATGCCTGGTGCAGCAGTAGTTCAAGAACACATGGTAGAAACTGACCCATTAGTAGTACAAGACAGTTATGTTAAAGTATTTACTGGTGACGATGAATTAGCTGATGAAATTGATTCAGCATTCGTTTTAGACATCAACAAAGAGTTCAATGAAGAACAAGCAGCAGCTTTAAAAGAAGAAGTTGGTGGAAGTGTATGGCAAGCTGTAAGAATTCCTGCTATCGTAGGAAGAGTTTGTGACGGAGGTACTACCTCAAGATGGTCTGCAATGCAAATTGGTATGTCAATGATTTCTGCATACAACCAATGTGCTGGTGAAGGAGCTACTGGTGACTTCGCATACGCATCCAAACACGCAGAAGTTATTCACATGGGTACTTACTTACCTGTAAGAAGAGCAAGAGCAGAAAACGAGTTAGGTGGAGTTCCATTTGGTTTCATGGCAGATATCTGTCAATCTTCCAGAGTAAATGCTGACGACCCAGTACGTTCAACCTTAGATGTAGTAGCTTTAGGTGCTGCATTATACGACCAAATTTGGTTAGGTTCTTACATGTCTGGTGGTGTAGGATTCACTCAATATGCTACTGCAGCATATACTGATGATGTATTAGATGACTTCACTTACTATGGTAAAGATTACGTAGAAGACAAATATGGTGGATTAACTGAAGCACCTAATAACATGGACACTGTTCTTGATGTAGGTTCTGAAGTTTCATTCTACGCATTAGAACAATACGAAGAATACCCAGCTTTACTTGAAACTCACTTCGGTGGATCTCAAAGGGCTTCTGTTATTTCAGCGGCAGCTGGTTGTTCCACTGCATTCGCTACTGGTAATGCTCAAACTGGTTTAAGTGCATGGTACTTAGGTATGTACTTACACAAAGAACAACATTCCAGATTAGGTTTCTACGGATACGATTTACAAGATCAATGTGGTGCAGCTAACGTATTCTCCATCAGAAATGATGAAGGTTTACCACTCGAAATGAGAGGACCAAACTACCCTAACTACGCAATGAACGTAGGTCACCAAGGTGAATACGCTGGTATCGCTCAAGCTCCTCACGCAGCTCGTGGAGATGCTTGGTCTTTCAACCCATTAGTTAAAATCGCATTTGCTGATAAAAACTTAGTATTCGACTTCAGTAAACCTCGTGAAGAATTTGCTAAAGGTGCATTAAGAGAGTTCGAACCATCCGGTGAAAGAACTGTCATCACCCCAGCAAAATAAATTTGAAACAAATAGGTTAAATAGGTGATTTTTCATCTATTTATTCCTTAAATTTAAGTATACCTTAAAATTTTTTAGTAAAACATTTATATTAATATTGAAAAAAAGTTAAGTATCAATAGAAAATTCTATTGGTATCATTTAATTGATTTTTATATGGAATAAAAATCGCAATTTATCGCATATATTCTATTGAATATATCTCACGTTTATTAAATGATCAATTTAATAAAAAATATGGAGGAAAAAATTATGGACCCTGTAACATTAGGTGTTGTCGCATTAATGGGTGCAGTTGCAACTATTGGTGGAGCTGCTGAGGATTTAGAATCTGATATCGGTTCTCAAAGTAACCCAAACTCTCAAGTTCAACTTGCTCCGCAAATGGGACATTTACACCGTATGATAAACAAAGCGGCTTCTGGTGAACCGGTCGCTTATGGTGTTTGGTGTGGTGTTGCTGGATCTATTGCATATGTATTAATTATGTTAGGTTTCGTACCTATTATTTCAATTGCAATGGGATCTTGTGTCGCTGCTTTTGTTCACGCTATTTATACTGTCACATCCCATATGGGTAGGATTGTTGGTCAATCTCAATTTGAACAGCCATTATTTATGGATGTGTTAACTCAATCTTTAGGACCTATTGTTGGTCACGGATTTATAACTAGCTTTTGTATTGTTGGAATTTCATATTTAATGATTATCCCATTAAACGGTACTACATTACATGTATTCCCATTACCACTCTTAGCAGTACTTTGGGGTATTGCTCTTGGAGCTATCGGTTCTTCAACTGGGGATGTTCATTACGGTGCTGAAAGTGAATATCAAAAGTTCGAATTTGGTGGAGGAACTCCTGTAGCTATTCAAGGAGATATTGTTACTAATGCTCCTATGGGTGCAAAAAACTCTATGGATGTAGTAAACTTCTGTGCTAAATTTGGTGGACCTTTAACCGGTTTCTGTTTTGGTCTTGTAGTATTCTTTAGTTTTTGGAATACTGTTGTATTCGGAATTTATGGTGGTTTAGTCGTTGGTTTCATCATTGTCATTTTATTAATTATTATGAATGACAGATTAGAAGTATTTGCAAGAAACCGTTACGGACCATATGAGGAAGATTAAGGAGGTTTCGATTATGGATCCAATTTTTGTAATTTTATTCGTCGCTATAGGCGGAGTTATGATTGGTGCAGGTGTGCACTTTATTCCTGTAGGGGGAGCTCCTGCAGCTATGGCAACCGCTACTGGTGTAGGTACTGGTACCGCTATGTTAGCTGCTGGTGCAGGTTTAACAGGTCTTATTACTGCTGCAACTATGACTGGTGAGCCATGGTTTGTAGTAGGTATTGGTGGTGCAATAGGTGCTATGATTATGATGGGTATTACTATGCTCATTGCTAATTTCATATATGTATATGGTGTAGGTATTGTTCCTGCAGCATCTAAAGTGCCTGTTGATATAATTACCAAACGTAATCAAGAAAAGTATAAAACTCCGGGTACTGAAGGACACGGTGTACCTACTACTTGTTTTATTAGTGGTCTTATAGGTGGTCTCTTTGGAGGATTTGGTGGTGGATTAGTATACTATGCTATTGATGCTGCTGTTCAAAAATCTACTTACTTCACTGACCCTGCTATTAGTATAGGTTTAGCTGCTATATTAGGTGTAGGTGTGTTCTTTATTAATTCGGTTATTGCTTCTTATAACATTGGTGGTACTATTGAAGGTATGCACGATCCTAAATTTAAAAGGATTGGTAGAGGAGCATTATCTTGTGCTATTGCATCTATAGTAGTTGGAGTATTTTGTGTATTATTAACTGGAGGTATTTAAAATGTCTGCTGGTGGAAGTGCTGATGGTGCTGTCAGTTCAATAAACAATAATCATTTATTGATTTTAGGAATTATTGGTGGATTAGTAGGAATTTATTTATGTAGTATCAATGATGTTATTGGTCCAGTTATTGCAGGTCTCGGTTCAGTATGTGCTACTGTATGGGGAGCTAATGCTATACGTAGTGTAGCTAGTTACGGTTTAGGTACTGGTGTACCTTCTATTGGTTACATGACATTATCTATTGGTATTATCGGTTCTTTAGCAGGTCTTGCTGTAGGTCTTATATACCCACAATTTAACATGCTAGGACCTGTATTTGGTTTAATATTTTCAATGATTATCGGTGCTGTTGTTGCATTAATCGCTACTAAAATTATTGGTATGAAAATCCCAATTATGGTAAGATGTACTGTTGAAATTGCTGGAGCAGGTGCTTTATCTGTTTTATGTTTATCTGCTGCTGTAACTGGTGCTTTTGATGCAAATTCCATTTGTGAATATGTTGTAGCTCCAGGATTTATCGCAGTATTCTTTATAATGTGTACTATGGCAATTCAACATCCATTCAACGCATGTTTAGGTCCAAATGAAGATCAAGTAAGGACTCTTAAATGTGCTGCATCTACTGGATTCTTATCTATGATTATTACTGGTCTTTTATCCAGTATTACTGGCGGATTCGGATGGTTTGCTGTTCTTATCGTTGGATTAATTGGATGGGTCATTTCATTCAGATTATTTGTTCAAGCTTCATGCGATGCTGCAGCTTCAGTTAAATGGGCTGGATTATGGCCTAAATTAGAGGAATAAATGGAAGGTTTTATGTATGGCTCAAATGTTACCTATGATTCAAATTGTACCTAATATGAATTTGGCTCTTGACCCTGTTTCCGGAGTTATTGGTGCATCTTTAGGTGAAGGTGTTATTCTCCTCTCTATGGATGAAATAAACAATGAAGTAACTAAACTTCAAGGTGCTGCAGATGAATTAGTCAGTTCTTTAGATCCTTATACTAGTCCTGCAGGAGCTTATCCTGGAAGGGAAGGTTCATATGTTACTGCTGGTATGTTAACAAACATAGTTTATGGATTTGTCTTGGCTATAATTATCATATTCGCAGCTTTACCTATTTTAATTAAATTGGGGGTTTTATAGATGGCTGATAAAAAAGAACCAGCAGCTGGCTGGCCGGTTATTAGTGGAGACTACATTGTAGGGGATCCTGAAAGTCCTGTTGCAGTAACAACATTAGCTTCACATATTGAAGCAGAACTTTCTGGAGCAGCAATCGCAGGTCCATGTAAAACAGAAAATTTAGGTGTAGAAAAAGTTGTTGCAAACATTATATCTAATCCTAATATCCGTTTCTTAATTTTAGCTGGTGCTGAAGTACAAGGACATATTACAGGTCAATCTTTCAAAGCATTACACGAAAACGGTGCTGACCCTGATAAAAAGAAAATTATTGGAGCAACTGGAGCAATTCCTTTTGTTGAAAATGTTCCTTTAGACGGGGTTGAAAGATTCCAACAACAATTAGAAATAATTGATTTAATTGACACTGAGGATGTCGGTGCAATTCAAGCTAAAATTAACGAATGTGTTGAAAAAGACCCTGGTGCTTTTGAAGAAGAAGCTATGGTAATTTCCGTTGAAGGTGACGACGGAGAAGAAGATGACGGCGAAGAAATGAAAGTTGTTTCTGCAGAAACTGCTTTAATTGAAGCAAGAATGAGAAATATCAATACTAAAATAGATATGGTAGGATCAATTCAAAGAAACCTTGCAGGTAATTATGCTGGTAAAGTGCAAGGAATCATGATTGGTTTAGCATTCTCTTTAGTAATTGGAGCTTTATTCTTACTATTTTAAGGAGGCATGAATATGGTACAAATTTCTAATAAACCTAATATTAGTGGTATTAAAGATGTTTCAGAAGATGCTGAATACAGCTCAAAACTTCTTGCAAGGGAAGGTAAACTTTTTGCAGGTTTAATCACAACTAGATTCAAAGGATTTGCTATTGGTATTGTTTTAGCAGTTCTTTTACTTGTTGTCATTCCAGCTATTGCAAAATTATGTGGATGTTAGAGGTGTTTATTTATGAGTGAAAAAGAAAATAATTCAATACCTCAAGTAATGGTTTCACCCGATGATTTCAAAGACATTGTTGAAAAATTAAACGATGCTGAAGAAAAAGTTGATTTTACTGTGGGGGAATATTATCAACGTTTAGGCCAACAAACAGGTAGGGATGTTGGTATTTTATATGGTATGATAATAGGTTTAATGATTTTAGTAGTAGCTATGAAATATAATGTATTTGCTATGATAACTACTATGTTTTAGGAGGATTGCGTAATGTTTAGATTTGATAAAGAGCAAGTCGTATTTGACTTTGCTGGTGTAAAAATGGGAGGTCAACCAGGGGAATATCCTACTGTATTAGCAGGTACTATTTTCTACGGTGGACACAATATTATTAGTGATGAATTGACAGGTGATTTTGATAAAAGTAGAGCAGAAACTTTAGTTAATGACATGGTTGAAATGTCTGATGTAACTGGTAACCCATGTATTGTACAAGTTTTCGGTCAAACTGAAGAAGCTATTGTAAAATACATCGAGTACATTGGTGACATCTGTGATAAACCATTCCTTATAGATTCTACTTCCGGTGATGCTAGAGTTGCTGGTGCACAATATGCTGATGAAGTTGGCTTAACTGAAAGGGCTATTTACAACTCCATTAACATGGCTGCAGATAAATCTGAATTAGATGCTCTTGCAGAAACTGATATTTCCGCTTCTATCATCTTAGGTTTCAACCCAATGAATGCTACCGTTGACGGTAAAATGGCTATGTGGGAAAACGGAGACGATGGAGCTTACGAAAAAGGTTTACTTGAAGTAGCTGCTGATTGTGGTATCGACAAGTTCATGATGGATACTGCAGTTACTCCATTAGGACAAGGTGCAGGTATTGCTGCAAAAACCACTTTTGCAGAAAAAGCTAAATGGGGATACCCAGTAGGTTCCGGTATTCACAATGTACCTTCCGCTTGGGATTGGTTAAGAGACTACAAAAAAGCTGGAAACAAAACTGCTTACACTGTTTGTGATATTGGTGCAAACATTGTTCAAGTTATGACTGGTGGAGACTTCGTTCTCTTTGGACCTATCGATAACGCTAAAATAGCATTCCCTGCTGTAGCACAAACCGATATGTTCATTGCAGAAGCAGCTGCTGACTTCGGTACTGAAGCTGTTGAAGATCACCCAATCAACAAATTAGTATAGATTAGTTTATTCTAATCTATTCTCCAACTTTTTTTTATATTCATTTAATAAGTTTAAAAAGATATTACTCACTTTTTTTCAAATTCATTTAATAAGATTTATATTATTATAAAAAGATATTATTAACTAACTTTTAATACAGTTTATTGAGGTTTGAATAATGTCTTTTTTAGGTAAAATTTTTAATAAAGGTCCTAAACCTATAATAGCTAAGTCTCATGAAGGAAATTTAGATTCTTTAAGGGCTAATAGGGCTGGACCGCAAAGTCCTGGTGCTGTTAAAAAGCCAGATGTTTTTTATGTAACTGCTTCTGTAGAGTTAGGTAACACTACAACCAAATGTATTGTTATGGCTACTAATTTAAATACTAGTGAATGTTATCTGCTCAATAAAACAGTGAAAATGACTAGAGATATTCGTCCGCCTAAACCTAATGAAGAAGTTTTTGGTAAAACTGTTTGGGGTATTGAACTTTCAAAAGAAGCTGTTGCTGATTTAATTAAAGATACTGTTTTGGAATCTTTAAAAAAAGCTCATGTTGATAAAGATAATGATTTGGATTTTGTAGTTAGATCTACTGGTGTAACAGCAGGTTTTGCTACTGCTGAAGAAGCAGGCCAATTAGTTATTGCATTAGCTGACGGCTGTTTGGATGCAGGCATCCCACCAAGAAAAATGTCTCCGGCTATGAGTGTTTCCCAACTTCCTGAAAGATTGCAAAAACATTCTCTTTTAAATAATGTAATGTTTGACGGTGCTGTAGTTAGTGTTGTTCCTCCTAAAGGTAAGGAAACTGTTGCAAATGAAATGGAAGGGGAACTTGTTACTGCAGGTATTAAGTTAGGTGCTAAATGGACAGATGTTGATTATAGAAACCCATGTATTTCTCTTGATTTCGGATCAACATTAGCTGGCCGTATTGTCAATGATAATCAGCCTTATGCAAATACTGTAGGTAATTTTTTAGGTTTGGCTGGTGTAGTTAGCGATTCTCTAGCTAGAGGTTCTGGTGAAATCGATAAAAATAATGGTGCTGCTTTAGATTTGTATTCTGATAAGTTGATTAAAAAAGCCAATACTAAAAAAGCTCAGGCTAATGCTGAGGAAGCTCATAAATTAATTGATATTCGTAAAGTTCCTATGGATGTAGATAGATTTGGTACTGTCCCATTAGATCCTGTCGCTTCTGAAAATGCAGGTACAACTTTAATTGGTTGTGATGTAGGTGTTAATGGTGATAAATTAGAAGATTTAATGGATCTTGGAGCTAAATTCTATGACAGAGATGGTCTTCCAACATTATTGTCTACTATGGATTATGTAAGTACTAAAATTGTTACACGTGTTTTAGATGTTGCATTTAAGGAAAATGTTGTTACTCCAGGTTCTGCATTAGGTATTACTGGAAGAGCAGGTATTACTGGACGTAAACCACAGCTTATTTTAGAAGCGGTTCAGGATAAGTTTGATAAGGTCGTATTTGTTGAAGACGGTTTGGCTTTAGGTTCAGCTATTATGGCTCGCTGTATGAATTCTATGGGAACTCAAAAATCACCTATTGGAGGCTGCCAAGGTCAGAAATGTATTCTCGGTAAGAGGATGAAATTGCAGGGCAGCAAATATGCATAATTGATTCTAAAGGTTTTTGTCATGATTTATGCTATTGTTATGGCTGGAGGTAGGGGAACTCGTCTAAAAGTTGATGTTGAAAAACCTCTATTTAAATTACATGGCAAACCTTTAATTAAATATGTTCTTGATAATATTTCTTCATCTAAATTAGTTGAAGATGTTGTTATTGCCGTAAGCCCCCATACTCAGGAAACAACCAAATATTTAAAATCATTAAATGGCAATTTTCAAATTTTAAATACTTCTGGAATTGACTATTTAAATGATTTATCTTATATTTTAACTCTTTTTGAGTCCAAATCAAAAAAGGACACATTATTGTTTATTAATGCTGATTTGCCGTTTGTCAGTGGTGAAACTATTGATTTTATACTGACTAACTATTTGGAATCCAGTAAAGATTCACTGTCTGCACAGGTTCCGGTTGAAATTTTTAAAAAATTAGATTTGAAGTATTCTTATGAATTTAATGGTGCGGTACCTTCTGGTGTGAATGTTTTAAGAAGTATTAATGAAATTCAGGATGAAGATCAGCTTATTTTGCCCAAAATTGAATTGGCATTAAATATTAATACTCTTAAAGACAGTATCGTTGCTGAAAAATTTTATCAGGCTTTCATTAATAAAACTATTTAAATTTAAATATGATGAAATTAAAATATTTTATATAATTAATGAAAATTTATCAGGTGATGTGATGGAAAACAAACAAATTCCTAAAAGAGAAGAAAAGTTATGGAGCGAAATTAAGAATTATCAGGTAGCTACCAACAATGCTCGTATTCTTGGTGTCTTGGATGAATTAATTATCAACGAAAAAACTGGAAAAATTGTTGATATTGCTATTAGGGTGGAAAGCGGTCGTAATATTCATGTTAAAGGTGCTAAAAGAAATGGAGATATATTATTAGTTCCTTTTGCTAAAGTAGAAAAAGTCGGTGAATTCATTATTGTAACTGAATAATATTTTCAGTTACTTGACTATTTTTTTTATTTGATTTATTCATTGATTGAATATTAACTTCTTTTAAACATTTAGATGTGGGATTTATAATTATAACATATTTATATATCTTAATTTAAATGTAATAATGTTATATAATTTATGTCTTTTTAAATAAGGTGATAAAATGTTACTTGAAATTGAAAATTTGGCTGTGGAAGTGGCCGGTAAAAGAGTTCTGAAAGATATTAATCTTTCAATTGATGAGGGGGAGACTCATGTTCTTTTAGGTCCGAATGGTGCCGGTAAAAGTACATTGTTTTTAACAATTCTTGGTTTTCCACAATATAATGTAGTTAATGGATCAATTAAATTTAAAGGTGAAGATATTACTAATTTAACTACAGCTGAACGTGTCCAATTAGGAATTGGAGTAAGCTTCCAATCTCCACCGTCTATTCGTGGAGTATCAGTTCGTGATTTACTTAAAATAGAATCCCATCAAGAAATTAATGAACCGTTAAATGCCAGAATGTTGGAATTGGCTCAAAAACTTAAATTCAATGATGAATTTTTAGACAGGGATGTTAATTTCGGATTTTCCGGAGGAGAAATTAAACGTTCTGAAATTTTACAATTACTCGCTCAAATGCCTGATTTCACCATGTTTGATGAACCGGATTCTGGTGTGGATATTGAAAATGTGGAATTAATAGCTGGTGAAATTGGTACTTTACTTGATAAGGATATAAAGCATGATTCCAGAAAAAGAAGCGGTCTTTTGATTACTCATTTAGGTTATATTTTGAACTTTGTAAGTGCGGATAAAGCTCATGTTTTAATGGATGGTAAAATAGCTTGTTCAGGTAATCCTGCTGAGATTATTGAGGATATTAGGAAAGAAGGATTTAACGGATGTGTTGAATGTGCGCAATGTATTAAATGATGCCGAAAGAGCTAAAGATAAAAAAGCTCCAATTGGTGTAGATGTTACAATTGAAAATTTTTCAGATGAAATTATAGATGGAATTGATCTTTTAGATGATTTAGATGATGTATCTAAAAAAACTAAAAACACTCTTTTGAAAGTTGGTGTGGATACTGAAGAAAAAGGAAGGTCAGGTTCATTTTTACAAGTTGATCAGTCCAATATATTTACAAATAATTCAATGTCCAATTCAGTTGAAGTTATGAATATTGGTGTTGCTCTGGATAAATATCACTGGGTTAAAGATTACATGTGGAATGTTGTAAAACCTGATGCAGATAAATATACTGCTAAAACCGCTTTACGTGAAGAAAAAGATGGAATTAAAAGTGGATATTTTGTAAGGTCCTTACCTGGAACTAAGGAAGTTTTCCCTGTACAAGCATGTATGTTTATCAGTGATGAGGATATTATGCAAACTGCACATAATGTTATCATTGCTGAAGAAAACTCTGAATTACATTTGATTACAGGCTGTGCAACTGGTGAAGATGTTTCATCTGCAATGCATGTCGGAGTATCTGAATTGTATGTAAAACCAGGTGCTAAAATAACTTTCACTATGGTTCATAACTGGGCAGAGCAGGTTGAAGTACGTCCAAGAACAGGAATTAAAGTTGAAGAAAACGGTACCTATTTAAATAATTATATTTTAACCAGTCCTGTTAATACTCTACAGTCCTATCCTACTGCTTATTGTGACGGTGCAAATTCAAGAGCTATTTTCCAAAGTATTCAAGGAGGTAAAAAAGATTCTATTATTGATGTAGGATCAAGAGCTTACCTTAATGCTCCTGGTTCAAGAGGAGAAATTATTTCCCGTGCAGTATCTCAGGATGAATCTCAAATATTTGCTAGAGGACATTTGGCCGGAACTGTTCCTGAAGTTAAAGGTCATCTGGAATGTCATGGATTAGTATTGTCTGATGATAGTATGATTTATGCTGTTCCTGAACTTGAGGCAAGTTCTGCAAATCTTGAAATGTCTCACGAAGCAGCAGTTGGAAAAATCGATGAAGACGAAATCAATTATTTAACTTCAAGAGGAATAACTGAAGAAGAAGCAGCATCCATGATTGTAAGAGGTTTCTTAAGTATGGATATTACTGGACTTCCTGATGAATTAGCTGCTGAAACTCAAAAAATGATTGATATGAGCGTAAATGGGATGTAATCCCTTTTTCTTTTCTTTTTTTTAAATTTTAACTTTTTTTATTAATTTCTAAAAATCTTGTTTTATAGTATATAAACTTTTTGGCTTTAAGTTCTAAGTAACCTTTATATTAATTATTATAGTAATATATTAATCAGTACGTTAATGTTATGCTGAGCTAGCTCATTAAGTACATAAAATTGTGAATTAAGGTAAAAAATTAAGGTATGACTAAATTTTTTGTCTTAAAGAAGAATTTAAAAAATTTTTTAAATTTGAATTCACTGGTTTGAAAATAATTTCAAATTAGTAAAAATATTATAGAGGAGGATAAACTCTATGGCTGATGATGTAAAAATTGTAATGTTTTGTTGCAACTGGTGTTCCTATGGAGGAGCAGACACAGCAGGTACTGCAAGGATGCAATACCCACCGAATATTAGAGTTATTCGTGTAATGTGTTCTGGAAGAATTGACCCACAATTTGTGTTAAAAGCATTTAAAGAAGGGGCTGATGGTGTATTTGTAGCTGGATGTCACATGGGTGACTGCCACTATGATGCTGGAAATTATAAGTTAGATCGTAGAATGAGATTAATCTACAAACTTGTTGAAGATATGGGAATTGGAAAAGAAAGAGTTCACCACGATTGGATTTCTGCATCCGAAGGTGAAAAATTCTCTGAAGCTGTTAAAATGATGGTTAACAGAATCAAAGAATTAGGTCCTGCACCATTGAAAGAACAATTAGATGCTGAAAACTAGATTGGAGGAGTTATTATGGCTGATAAAGTAAAAATAGGAACTATGTGGTTAGGCGGATGTTCCGGTTGCCACTTATCAATTGCTGATTTCCACGAATCTTTATTAGATGTTTTGGAATTAGCTGATTTTGAATTCTCCCCTGTACTTATGGATACCAAATACGATGAAGTACCAGAATTAGATGTTCTCATCGTAGAAGGTGGAATTAGGAACGAAGAAAACAGGGAATTAGCTGAAATGTTAAATGAAAAAGCTAAATTAGTTATTGCTTACGGAACTTGTTCATGTTACGGAGGAATTCCTGGACTCGGTAACTTATGGACTGTAGATGAATTAGAACAAGAAGCTTACATTAATTCATGCTCTACTGTTAACCCAGAAGGAATTATTCCTAATGAAGATGTACCAGCTCTTGAAAGCAGGGTAAGACCATTAAGTTCAGCAATGGACATTGATTTAATTATTCCAGGTTGCCCACCTCGTTCTGATGTTGTAGCTGAAGCTGTTTTAACATTATTACGTGGAGAAACTATCGAATTACCTTCAACTAACCTTTGTGAAGTATGTCCTAGAGAAAAACCACCTGCTGGTTTAGCTATGGACTTCATTAAAAGACAATTTGAAGTTGGAGCTCCTGAAAAAGATTTATGTTTAATTTCCCAAGGTTTAATCTGTATGGGTCCTGCAACTGTTTCCTTATGTGGAGCAGAATGTCCTTCTATTGCAATTCCATGTAGAGGATGTTACGGTCCTACTTCTAAAGTATTAGATCAAGGAGCAAAAATGATTAGTGCTATCGCATCTGATTATGGTGTAGATGAAGATAAAACTGTTGATCCTGAAACTGTAGCAGATCAATTAGATGATATTGTAGGTACTTTCTATACTTACACATTACCTGCTGCTTTAGTCCCTATGAAAATGCAGAAAGGAGGAGAATAATATGGTAAAACTTACTATGGAGCCTGTAACACGTATTGAAGGTCACGCTAAAATTACTGTACAGCTCGATGATGATGGAAATGTAGTCGATACAAGATTACATGTTATGGAATTCAGAGGTTTCGAAAAATTCTTACAAGGTCGTCCAGTTGAAGAATTAGCTAGGATTGTACCAAGAATTTGTGGTATTTGTGATGTTCAACACCACTTAGCAGCTGCAAAAGCAGTTGACCAAATTTTCGGTTTCGAAGATGAAAAAATCTTACCAACAGCATATAAAATGAGAGAAATTATGAACTGGGGTTCATTCATGCACTCCCACGCACTTCATTTCTACTTCTTAGCTGCTCCTGATTTAATCATCCCTGACGGAACCAGAAAAACCAGAAATGTTTTCCAAATTATTAAAGATCAACCTGAAATTGCACTTCAAGCAATTGAACTCAGAAGAAATGGTTTAGAAATTGTAAGAAAAATCGGTGGTCGTCCAATTCACCCAATTTCCTCTACTCCTGGAGGTATTTCAACTGAATTAGATGATGAAACTCAAAAAGATTTATTACAAAGAGCTCAAAGAAACGTAGAATTAGCACAAGCTACTCTCGACTTAGCTAAACCTATTTTCGAAGAAAAAATAGACTTAGTCAATTCTTTAGGTTACTTTGGTGACACCAGACACTGTGGTCTTGTAAATGACGGTGTATGGGATGTTTACAACGGTGACGTAAGAATAAAAGATGTTGATGGTAGTATCTACACTGAATACAAAAACTTAGAATACAAAGATGTTGTTGCTGAACATGTAAAACCTTACTCTTGGTTAAAATTCCCTTACATTAAAGAATTAGGATACCCAGAAGGTATTTACAGAGTAGCACCATTATCCAGGATTAACGTTGCTGATAAAATGCCAGATGCAGCACCTCTTGCACAAGCGGCATTTGAAGAATTCCATGACAAATTTGGATATGCACAAGCACCATTATTATTCCACTGGGCAAGACTTATTGAATTATTAGCATCTGCTGAATGTGCTGCTGATGCATTAGACCAAGATTTATCTGGTCCAAAATTCCCAGAAGAATTAGAAAGAACTGCTGGTGAAGGTGCAGGTATTGTAGAAGCTGCTCGTGGTACTTTAATACACAACTACGCATGTGATGACAATGGTTTAGTAACTGAAGCTAACATTGTTGTAGCTACTATCCAAAACAACCCAGCTATGGAAATGGGTATTCAACAAGTAGCTAAAGATTACATCAAACCTGGTGTAGAAGTAGACGATAAAATATTCAACTTAATGGAAATGGTTATCAGAGCATATGACCCATGTTTATCCTGTGCAACTCACACTATGGATAGCCAAATGAGATTAGCTGAAGTAGATATTGTAGACAGTGAAGGAAACATCATTAAAAAATTCTAATTGAGGGGTTTTAATAATGATAGTATTTAATGAAGATGGCTGTATTAGGTGCGGTGCTTGTGAAGGTACCTGCCCAACCTCAGCTATTGATGTAACACCTACTTCCATTATTCACTGTGATACTTGTGGAGGAGAACCAAAATGTGCTGATGTTTGTCCTGAAGGCGCATTAAAAGTAGAAACATATTCTATTGCAGAAGGTGCTGAAGAGCAAATAAGGTTAGTATTCAATTCTACTTTATGTAATTCCTGTGGTAAATGTGAAGAAGCTTGTCCACAAGACACTATTAAACTCACTGGAAACGATTTAATGGAAGTTGAAGGTTTCTGTGTAATGTGTCAAAAATGTGTAGACATCTGTCCTGTTGATGTAATTGGTATTCCAGGTATTGTAGAACCTAAAGGTGAAGTTATTGACCTTGACGGTAAAGGATCTATTTACATTAATGATTGTGTAGGTTGTGGAACCTGTGTAGATCCATGTCCTGTTAGTGCAATTACTCTTGATGAAATTGGAGGAACCATTTCAATAGCTGATGATGTTTGTATTAAATGTGGTTTATGTTCACAAACTTGTCCTTGGAATGCAGTATTCATTGCTGAGAAAAAACCTGCAAAACGTGCTAAAACCATTAATGCTTTCGATTTAGAATTATCTAAATGTATCGGATGTAATACTTGTGTTGAAGCATGTCCTGGAGACTTTATCAAAGCTAATTCTGCAAACTTGTCAGTTTTAATTCCAGATGCATGTGCTGCATGTCAATTATGTGTAAAACTCTGTCCTACTGATGCATTAAGTATGGATGTTGAATGGGCTGAAGGAGTTCCTGCAGATACTGAAGGATTAGGCTATGATGCTGAAAAATGTGACTTTGTTGGTGCATGTGCTAATAAATGTCCTACTGAAGCAATTCGTGTAGTAACCAAAACTGGTATGTTATGTCCTGCATTAGAAGAAACAGATGCTGAACCATCTTTTGCAAGCTGTATTAGATGTGGAGCATGTGCTGCAGTTTGTTCAAATGATGCTTTATCTGTTGGTTCAATAGAAAAAGTTATTGATGGCGAAACTGTAACCAGAGACAGAATAGAATTTAACCCATACAAATGTAACGAATGTGGTGACTGTATCGAAGCATGTCCATATAATATGCTCCATGCAACAGGTAATGAAAAATTCCCAATTATGGGATTCTGTACCTTATGTGGTCAATGTATTGATGCATGTCCTAAACACGCTTTATATGATGTATAGGTGTATTACACCTTTTCATCATTTTTCTTTTTTTTTAAAAATTAGTTATAATTTATTTGCTACTATTTTACCATTTATTATAGTCATTACTGCTTCTCCAGCATATTCCTGACCGTCAAATGGTGAATACTGTGCTTTTGTTTTGAAATTTTCAATATTGATTTTACCTTCTTTTTTCAAATCAATAACTGTAAAATCAGCATCTTTTCCGATAGCTATTGATCCTTTATTTTTTAAATTGTAAAGTTTAGCAGCATTTTTGGATAATATTTTTGGAATCAGTTTCAAGTCAAGATTTCCTCGGTTTACCTGTGTCAATAAGAGTGGAACTACAGTTTCCAATGCAGGAATTCCCGGTGAAGAACTCCATACTCCCTGATTTTTATCTTCTAATGTATGTGGTGCATGATCAGTTCCGATAATTGTGTTTTCATCAATATCGCTTATGTTTATTTTATATTTAGCTTCTCTTAATGGAGGATTCGTTTTTATCATAGTGCCGTAAGTATTGTATGCACTGTTGTCTAACAGTAAATGATGTGGTGTAAATTCATAGCTTACATTATTTTTTCTGGCTAAATTTAGAGATTTTTTAGAGCTTAAATGACAAATATGCAAGTTTAAATTATTTTTACGGGCTAATTCAATAGCCTGTTTTACAGATTCATCTTCTGCTTTTGCAGGTCTGGCATAGCTGTAGTCAAGAGGGATATTTTCTTCTTTTTGTTTTAATTTATTGGTTTCTTCATTTATGATGGCTTTATTTTCACAATGTACTGCTACAAGACCGTTATATGGGGTGCTTTCTTTTAAAGTTCCCAAATCTTTAAATATTTGCTCTAAAGTTTCATTATCTTCCAGATCCATAAACACTTTAAAAGCTATTGGGTTTAAGCTGATTATTTTTTCCATTTCTTCTAAAGTGTTCCATCCTGCCTGAAGCTCGTAATTTACAATGCTTTTTTCATCAGCTATAGCTATTTTTTCTTTTAGTGCATCGTAGGTGTTTGTTTTAGGGATGGTATTTGGCATGTCTATAACTGTTGTAAATCCTCCATTAGCCGCACTTTCACTGCCGGTTTTGAAATCTTCTTTTTGTGTTAGTCCGGGGTCTCTAAAATGAACATGGGGGTCAATAAAACCTGGGAGAAGTAAATTTCCTTTAATGTCAATTTTTTTACCGCCTTCAAATGGTATTTTTGATATTTTGGCTATTTTTCCATTTTTAATTCCAACATTGAAATTTCCTGTTTTATTGATTAGCTTACAGTTTTCTATTATGGTGTCCATTTTTTATCCCTCTGTTAACTTTAGTTTTGGTTTTTTAAGTTAATATCTTTTTAGTTGTTTATATTTTATTAAAAAGTTTTAAATATTGTATATTGTAATACTTTAATTAATAGTCAATTTTTCTTTAATTTTTATTGACTATATTGAATTTAAATGGAGGTGAAAAGAATTGAATTTTAAATTAAAGATTTTGTTTTTAGGATTGTTACTGGTTTTATGTGTCAATTCAGTTTCTGCTGCCGATTCTTTGAATAATATGACTTTAAATGATGATGTTTTATTGGATGGGTCTGATTATGTTGTTGGTGAAACTATTTTGATTGATCATGATGTTTCAATTGCTGCTAAGGATCATTCCACTATTTCAGCGGAAAATAATAATGTTATTTTCAATGTTTCTTCAAATGCAAAGTTAACTTTATCTAATCTGAATCTGACTAATGCCAATGGAGTAAAAGGTGGAGCTATTTACAATAACGGTGTTTTGGTATTAAATAATTGTACTTTTGTGAATAATAAAGCAACTTTTGGGGGAGCTATTTATAATAATGGAACAATGATTTTAAATAATTGTACTTTTGAATTTAATATTGCTTCAGTTAGTGGTGGAGCTATATATAATCTTCAGGATGATTTAACTATTCATGATTCAACTTTCATTGGAAATTATGCAAAAATTAAAAATGGTATTTTACAGGGAGGAGCAATAGCTAATTATGCTAATAATTTAACTGTTGACAACTGTTCTTTTGTTAAAAATCATCTGTTTAATACTAACTGGTATAAAAACGGAAAAATGTATGGTGGAGCTATTTATAATTCCGGAAACAATTTAATAGTTAAAAATTCTAAATTTAATGGAAATTATATTTATGGATATACTGACAGCATGAATAAACATGTGGATTTATCTGATAAATATGGTGGGGCTGTTTACTCAAATGCAGATATTTCAGCTTTTTTAAATAATGAATTTGATTCTAATGAAATATATTCCATGTTGTCTTCATATGTTACTAAAAAAGTATACTTAAGCAATAAAGGTATAGCCAGTGCTATTGCAGCATATAATAAAGTAATTATAATTAACAACACCTTTTCAAATAATTCTGCAGCCTGCCCGCCTATAAATATTGACAATGGTGAAAGATGCATTATATTAAACAATACTTTTATTAATAATAATGCAAGATCTCTTGCACAGTCCATAAAGATGGATGGAAATAATACTTTTATTGCAGGCAATACTTTTTATAGGGATGAAAATGCTACTGATAAAGGTTATTTTGAAAATCCTGATTACTGGGAAGTATATGAAATTTTAATTGATGGAGGTGTAAATAATACAATTTCTTATAATTATTTTGAAAATTCCAATGGAATTCATTATCTCAATTCATTTGGTGAGGATAAAACTGCCAATTTAACTATTAGCAATAATGTGTTTAACAATTCCAAGAAGTCTGTTTTTGTAGAACATATAAATAATGTGGATATAACTTCAAATGTATTTATAAATTCAAATTATGCTATTAGTACTTACACTGGAAGACATATTAATATTAAAAATAATTATTTCTATGGTGGAGGTTCAGATAACAGCTCCCGTAAGGGGTATATTGATATAAACTCTCATTTCACAGATATTTCCGGAAATGTTTTTAGAAAAATAGGTACTGAAGACAGTTTTGGCCCTGTTATTTATATTAAGGTAAGAGATAATATTACAATTGCAGGTAATGCATTCATTGAAAATACTGTTGCTCATGGTAATGGAATTATTTCTTCATTGTTTGGAGGATTTTATTATATTGATGGTATAACTGATGTTGATGGTCCTTTAGGTAATGTTGAAGTTAATCATAATTATTTTGCAAACAATTCCCTTAATGACGGTGCAATATTTGAGTCAAGAGCTTCAAAAATTAATATTGAACATAATATCATTGAAAATAATGATGGTTTAATAATTTTAGCTAATGAAACATACTACAAAACCCAATATATGAATTTTACTAAAAATCAGATTAAAGATTTTACTGGCGATATAATGGATTATAGCTACTTCTATAATTCTAAAAATTTTGATGGTTCAGCTAATGAAGAATATACTGGGGACAGCACCTCATTTTTAGATAAAATATTTGATTTTGTTAAGAATTTATGGGATGAGTATGTCAAAGGTAAAAATTCTGTTAAAGATCCAAATAATGTAGATACTAATAAAAACACAACCAGTTCAGGTTCTGATGTTGCTGATAATACTGATGATTCAAGAGATGATATTAAAAGTAATTCTACAGATTCCAGTGGAGATTCCGATGTTGGTGATAGTTTAGATAAATCACATTATTCTGCTAAGAATAGCCTTAGTGAATCTGAATCAAATGTGGGTGATAGTTCATCCGGTTTGAGTAGTGATTCTTCTTCACCTGAAGTTCATGAACTTGAAAAATCCAATGTTTCTAAAGATATTGCTGATGATAATTATCTGATT
The DNA here is from genome assembly GCF_000016525.1 of Methanobrevibacter smithii ATCC 35061. Lineage (NCBI taxonomy): Archaea > Methanobacteriati > Methanobacteriota > Methanobacteria > Methanobacteriales > Methanobacteriaceae > Methanobrevibacter > Methanobrevibacter smithii. The sequence continues at coordinate 959,442 of NC_009515.1, read as the reverse complement.
TGGATTGTTTTGGTTATTGTAGTTATATTTGCATTATTGGCTATCGGATATAATAAAAGATAATTTTTGAGGTTTTTCACCTCTTATTTTTAATTTTTTGTTTTTTTATGGGGCTATTTAAATATAATCTAGTTTGAATATTGTATTTTTGTTTAATTATCCTGTTTTTTTTTTAAAAAATATAACATTTAAATATTTTAATTTTCCATATATTATATATCAAAAATATTTTAATTATTTACAAATATTTTTGATTAGATTATAAAATGGAGGAAACATATTAATGAATTTTAAGTATTTAATATTTTTATGTTTGATGTTTATTGTTTCAATGGGTGCAGTAAGTGCTGCAGATGATGTTAACAGCACTTTCAATGCAAATATTGATGTAAATGATGTGCCTGTTGATTCAGTTATTATTGATAATCCTATTTATACAAATAATGCAAAGGAATACACAATAACAAATGACAATTATGGAAATTATTTTGATAATGAAACTGGTGATGCATTAGAAGAGGCTCCTTTTAATAATGGAGATATTTTAAAAATTGATAATGTGTCTGATAAATATTTTGTAATAAATAAAAATTTAACTATCATGCCTGCGGGAGATAATATTACCTTGAAAAATGTAGGGTTTAATTTTGTTCCTGGAAGTGAAGGTTCTGTTGTAAATGGGTTAACTATTGACAATAATGTTGGCAAATGGAGTAATAATGATGCTATACAATTAGTACCTATTTTAATTCAGCATGCTAAAGATATAACCGTTATTAATTCTTATATTCATTCATCAGCAGCTTCTGTTCCAGCAATTAACGGGGCGATTTATATGATGAATGCTTCTTATTGTAATATCAGGAACAATACCATTTCTCAATCTTCAGGTAAAACTCCAATACAGATTGTTTCATCAAGTTATAATAATATGACTGATAATAAAATATATTCTAAAGCTTCAAATGTTATTTTTATAGGAATGGGTTTCAATACTTATAGTGTAGCTGGTATTAGTGAATTCAACATATTTAAAAACAACATCATAAATGGAACTACTGGTATAAGTTCTGCGGGGTGTTATGCAATTAAGTTGCAGGGCAATTCCAAGCAGAATAAACTCGTTGGTCAGAATACTTTTATAGGTAATGTCATATCTAATGCATTTGTAGGTGTTAATGCTGTGGCAGATGTTGGGGAAGTAGTTATAATTAATAACACTTTTGTTAATATTAAAACAGGAATTGATGTGTCCACTAATGTTGTTGGTGGGGGTATAGTTGTTAAAGGCAACTCTATAAATGTATCTAATATTGGTATTTCACTTAAAAAAGGATATGGTATAATTGAAAATAACACAATTGATGCTGTTGGAGATGGAATTCAACTTGCTGCAAATGCAAAAAATATTACTGTAGACAATAATGTGATTATTTCCGGTAAAAATTATGCAGTATCTGTTGCAGGTACTACAGGTACCAATACATCCATAACTAACAATTATATTATTTCTAAAGACTATTATGGAAATGGTGCGGTTACTTCAAAAAGCAACGATACAATAATAGAAAACAACACTCCTGCTGGTGCTTCAATCAATGCAGATATATCTGCTATCATAAATAAAAATGCTACAATCAAAATTGATGTTTTACCATTTGATGCTAATGGTAATGTAACTATTAAGTTTAATGGAAAATCTGAAACTATTAATTTCAACGCTTCACAAACTATTGTTTATGATTTGGGAGTTTTAGGTGTTGGAGATTATGAGGTTACTGTAATTTATAATGGCAATGCTAAATATAATGCAACCAACATTACTAAAACTTTTTCAATTGGCAAAATTTCTGATTATAATGTAACTTTAAACACTACTGATGTTGTCGCCGGTGAAAATTCAACTCTTGTTATAATTTTACCTGAAGATGCAACTGGTGTTGTCAATGTTACTGTTGGAAAAGATTCATACAAAGCAAATGTAACTGATGGAGTAGCTAGTGTAAAAATCAACTCTTTAATTGCTGGTGATTATAAAGTAAATGTTACATATTCAGGAGATAAAACTTATGAAGTTTCAAATAATGTATTTAATTTAGCTGTTAATCCAATGAAAGTTAATTTAAATATTTCTGATGTTGTAATGTTCTATCGTGATGGAACAAGAATGGCAGCTATTTTAACTGATATTAAAGGCAATCCTATAGCTAATGCAACATTATACTTTACAATTAACGGTCAAACATATAAGAAAACTACTGATGCTAATGGAACTGCTTCTTTAGGCATTAATTTAGTATCAAAAATATATAATGCAACTGTTTCTTATAATGGTTCAGATATTTATGATAAGCTCTCTAAAAACATTACTGTAACTGTCAATCCAACTATTTTAGCTAATGATACTGTTTTAATGTATAAGGACGGCACTGAGTTTGTTGCAAAATTCTTGGATAAAACCGGAAAAGCATTAGCTAATACTTCAGTTAAATTCAACATCAATGGGGTGTTCTACACTAAAACTACTGATGCTGAGGGTATTGCTAAATTAGGTATTAGGTTGAGGCCTGGAGCTTATATTTTAACTGCTTATAATGATATAACTGGTGAAGAAAAAGGATTTGATGTAACTGTCAAATCTTTAATTGCAGCTAATGATTTAACTAAATATTATATGAATGCATCAAGATTTGAAGCAACTATCTACAATAAAGATGGAACTTTAGCTATCAATAAAAATGTAACTTTCAATATTAACGGTGTATTCTATCACAAAACTACTGATGAAAATGGTGTAGCTAGTTTAGGTATTGCTTTAAGACCTGGAAATTACATTATTACTACTATTGTTGATGATTTGGCTATGGGTAATAATGTAAATGTATTGCCGACTTTAGTAACAAGTGATCTCTCTATGAAATACCTTGACGGCAGCAGTTTTACTGCTCAAGCATTAGACGGTCAAGGCAATCCATTAGCTAATCAGAATGTATCATTTAATGTAAATGGTGTATTCTATCACAAAGTAACTGATAAAGATGGTATTGCATCATTGAATATAAGGTTAATGGCTGGACAATATATTATTACTTCATATTGGAACAGTTTCCAAGTGGGAAACACTATAAAAATAGCTTAAAGGGGATTTAATTAAATCTCATTTTTCTTTCTTTTTTTTTAAAATTATAAATCATAAAATTTTTTTAATTTAACTTTCATATTATAAATCATGTCATTAACTGAAGATATTCTTAGGCGTGATGAGGAATTATTTTTCAATGATTTGAATATAACTTCCGAAACTTTGGACAACAATTCTGAAACGAAATTGGTTGCTGACTTTACTGAGTATAATCCTTTACATAATGGTCATTTTCATTGCATGAAAGTTGCAAAGTCACAAGTTCCTGATGCATTATTTGTAGCTATTGTGCCTGGGCTCTTTGAGCGAAGTGGGAGAGGTATTCCATATATACTTCCACGTGAAATTAGGGCAAAAATAGCCATTTCAGTAGGTGCAGATATTGTTGTTGAAGGTCCGCCTATGGGAATTATGGGCTCCGGCCAGTATTCTCTGTCATTGGCCAAGATGTTTAAAGCTTTAAACACGGATTATATTCCGAGAGGTTATAAAGAAGTTCCAAATTTTGATTTAATAATGGATAGAATATCTAAAGGCCATTGGGTAGCTCCAAAACCTTATAAAATAATTGATAAAACAGTTAATGAAGTTCTTCTGAGAGACAAACTTGAAGAGGATAATTATGTTATAGCTTCTTTTTCAAATTCTTTAAGTAAAATCAACTTTGATTATGAAAACAAGTTCATTTTTGTAAAACGGATTGAAGGTGTAAGCGGAACTCTGATTAGGCAGTCTATTGTTGAAAATAACTTTGATAAAGTTAAGGATATGATGCCTGACAAAACAATTGAAGTTTTGAAACATGAAATAGCTAATGATAATCTAATTTATAATGTCAGAGATGAGGAAGCTATTTTAAATACTGCAAATACTTTTGATTTTGACACTTTAGCTAGTTTAAACATGTTTAATGAAAGATTGGCCAACACTATTTTCAATAATGCTCCTTTTGATAATGTTGATGAAGTTCAAAAAGTCATTGGAAGAGGTTTTTCAACACATTTCAGTGAAAGAATACTAAGCATTTTAGAAGTTCCTATTTCTAAAAAGGTAATTTCAGAATATATTGAAAATTATCCTGCAAAAATTAGAGTGTTGGATTATAAAAACAGTGAAGTTTTAGAAAAATTTAGAAAAAAAGTAAATAATGAAATTGAATTATTTCATTAAATTACCTATTAATTCTCCAGGGTCTTGAAGACCAAATATAGCATCTAAAAATGTAGGGTAGCTGCTAGTTAAGAATAACAGGTATACAATGTAGAATAATACGATTATTATAGCTATTATCAGTATAATAGTTAATATAATATCCACAATTCCAAAAGACTCTTTTTCATCTTCGTATCTGATGTTATGAATAGGTTTTTTGGATTTTTTTGGCTGTTCTCTACGGATATTTAATTGTTCACGTATTTGTCTGTCTAATTCCTGTTCTTCTTCATAACTTCTACGTGGTTGCCTTATTTGGGGTTCTTGTTGGTAGTAACTTTGTTGTTGTCCATACATTTCTTCATTAGCCTGTGGGATGTGTGTTTGTTCTCCAATTTGCTGAGGAGCATAAGCAGGTTCTTCCATTGTTTGCGGTGTATATTCTTCTATTGGTTGGGATGTTGGAGGAACATATGGTTTTTTAGTTAATGAACCGTATTCTGCTTCATCTTTAGCTAATTGTTCTTCTAAAGGAACTTCTGTTTCATCAAAGTATAAATCATCCAAATATCTTTCGTATTTTTCTTCTAAAGCTTTTCTTGCACTTGTTTCTTCAGGTTCGTAAGTATGATCTGGATAAATGTAATCCTGAGGTCCTTGTTGCTGCGGTGCTATCTGTTCCTGTGAATAGTAGTCAAATTCATTTTGAGCACTTTGTGGTTGCTGTCTCAATGTTTGCTGTTGATTTTCAACAATATTTTGACCTATACTTTGATCTTGATTTATATTATTGGACGGTTCTAAATAAGGTGCGCTTTCTTTTTTAAAGTATGATTTTGGTGTTTCATTAATTTCTTTAGAATAATCCATTCCTTTTATATTGTATGGGGAATCCTCTGCAATAGCTTTGCTAACCTCTTCTTCAGGATAATAATCCTGTTGTGGTGAATTGTTATAAACTTGTGATTCTTTTTGCAAATCACTTGCATAAATACTTTCATTGTTCTGGTCTAAATTGCTACTTAAATCACTGGCAAAAATAGCTTTTTCTTCTTTTGGAGATTGGTAAATAGATTCCTCATAAATATCTTGAGGTTCTTGGTATATGTTTGGTTCTTCTTTTTTACCAAGCCTTACAGGTTCAGGTCTTTCTGTAATTTCTTCGCTAGCTGTATTCTGTGTTTCTTTTTTTTCATCAGTTTTATTATTTAATCCGATTCCTACAATTTTTTCCAAACATTCTTTACAATACATTTTGCCAGCAATTTCCAAACTGCATTCTTCACATACAGATTTTCCGCAGATGGCACAGGTATTAACACCTTCTTTGTTTGGATGATAGTAACATTCCATAAATATACACTCTCTAATTTGTATTTATTTAATAAATCAAGAAATTATTTATAAAATATATTTATATTTTTTATTTATATAAAAGTTCCTATTATATAGTTAAAATGTTTAATAGGCTAATATAAATTGAGTTTTTAAATAGGTGAATGGTTTTTTCATTCTTTTTTTGTTGTTTCAAGAATTTTTTCTACAACAATTTCAGATGCTATTAAATCGTCAGCTGTTGATAAAAAAGTTTCAAGTGAATCATTGTCTAATTCATATTCAATTGTGTTATTTTTCAACTTTGATTCTAAAAATCCAATATTGTCAACTTCTAAAGATTCATAAACAGTTTTAGCAGTCTTTGAATTTTTGTATTTAAGTTGCAGATTTCCTTTTATTTTCATCTTTAAAAATTATGTTTTTTAAACTATTTAATATTTTTAAGTAAGTTTCAGCTAATCGTAACATTTATTTACTTCCTTGTCATAATTGTAACATGAATAATCATATTTAATTTGTTAATTTTTATAGTCATTGTATTATTATAATATAATTTTGTTGAATATTATTTAATTTTCAATATTTCTTTTATAATCCTTGAAATTATATAATGAAATAAATAACTATTTATTCAATTGTGATTATATTGTGGAAAATTATGGGTGAAATAAATGTTATCTGAAACATGGTCATTAATTGTTAATCAAAGTGATTTTTTTACGGATTTAATGATTCAGCATTTGGAAATTTCTTTAATTTCTGTTGTTTTTGCAATAATTATTGGATTGGGTTTGGGTATTTTTATAAGTGAGTATCCGAAAAATAAATGGGTTTTGGCAATTGTTAATCTTATTTATACAATTCCATCAATAGCATTATTCGGGTTTTTAATTCCAGTTTCCGGAGTGGGCAATACCAGTGCAGTTATAGCTTTAACCATTTATGGTTTGCTGCCTATGGTTAGGAATACTTACACTGGAATTCGAACTATTGATGACAGGATTATTGAAGCTGCAAAGGGAATGGGCAGTACTGATTTGCAAATTTTATTAAAAATTAAATTGCCATTGGCTTTACCTCATATTATGTCTGCAATTCGTAATATGGCAGTTATGACAATTGCTTTAGCAGGTATTGCATCATTTATTGGTGCCGGAGGTTTGGGGGTAGCTATTTACAGGGGTATTACTACAAATAATATGCCTTTGATTGTTGCAGGAAGTGTACTGATTTCTGTTTTAGCAATATGTATTGATTTGATATTGGGATACTTTGAAAAAATATCTGCTCCAGGTGCAAAAAGGCCAAAATTCTTAAAATATTTTAAAAATAAGAAAGTATGGGCTTGCATAATTATTGTTTGTATTCTTATTGGGGGATATGTTGCATATGAGCAAAACCCTGCAAATACAATTCATATTGCAAGCAAATCATATACTGAAGAATACATTACAGGAGAACTTTTAAAACAGGTTATTGAAGCACACACAGATTTAAATGTGGAACTTACTTCTGGAGTAGCTGGTGGATCAGGTACAATTCACAGGGGTATGGAATCTGGGGATTTTGATTTGTATCCTGAATATACTGGAGTAGCCTGGTTAAGTATTTTGCATAAAAACAGCACTTATGATGAAACACAGTTTGATGATTTAAATTCATATTATGAAGATAACTACAATATGACCTGGTATAATAAGTACGGTTTTGAAGATACTTATGGAATCGGAGTTACAAAAGAAGTTGCAGATAAATATAATTTAAAGACTTACTCTGATTTGGCTAAAGTTTCTAACCAATTGTCATTTGGAGCAGAATCTGATTTTTTTGCACGTGAAGACGGTTATGATGCAATCTGTGATGATTATGGGATGAACTTTAAAGATACAATGGATTTGGATGTAAGCATTAAATATGATGCAGTTAAACAGGGTCAGGTTGACGTGATTGATGTTTATACAACAGATGGGCGCTTGGAAAACTCCAATATTGTAGTTCTGGAAGACGATAAGGATTTCTATCCTTCTTATTATGCAGGAACAGTAATAAATCAGCAAACTTTAATAGATCATCCTGAAGTAGCTGATGCACTTGATTATTTGACTGGAAATATTTCAACTGAAGATATGAAACATATGAATTATGAAGTTGATATTGAAGGAAAAGACCCTTCAGATGTAGCACATGACTTTTTAGTAAGTAAACATTTAATATGAGGTGATTATATGAGTTCAATCATTGAATTTAAAGATATAAGTAAACATTATTCTGATAGTGATTTTTCAATAGATAATTTCAATTTAAGTGTTGAAAAAGGGGATTTTGTCACGATGATTGGCGGTTCAGGATGTGGAAAAACCACTATTTTAAAAATGATTAATGGATTAATCACTCCTGATAGAGGTAGTGTCATTGTAAATGGGAAGGATGTTTCTGAATCTGATATTGTTGAATTAAGGCGAAGAATCGGATATGCAATTCAGGGAACAATGTTGTTTCCTCATTTGAATGTTCGGGAAAATATAGCTTATGTTCCTAATTTGATCCATGAAAATGACAGTGAAAAAACTGATGAGGCTATTGATAAGTGGCTGGATATTGTTGGGTTGGATTCTTCTATTTTAAACAGGTATCCTCATGAACTTTCCGGAGGTCAACAGCAAAGAGTAGGTATTGCAAGAGCACTTGCTGCGTCACCTGCGATTTTATTGATGGATGAGCCTTTCAGTGCCGTTGATGAGATAACAAGAACTCAGCTGCAAAAAGAAATGAAAGAAATCCATGAAAAAACAAAAATTACTGTAATGTTTGTTACTCATGATATTAGGGAAGCATTGTATCTTGCTGATAAAGTATTGGTTATGCAAAATGGGATTGTTCATCAGTTTGATACTCCAAATGAGGTGTTAAATCATCCGGCAACTCCTTTTGTTGAAAAATTATTGGAAAGAACAAAATTTATTTTAAATAAATAATTTTTTTAATTTTTCAAATAGGACAACATTTATTAATAACTAAGTTTAAATAGTTAAGTATTCTATATATTGATTATATATAATTTTTACATAGCTATTTAGAGATACACTATAATTTTATTATAGATAGCTATTTTTTAATCAAACATATATAATTAGATGTTTGGATTATTTTCGGAGGAATTATAATGGTTCGTGCTTATACAAGAAGAGATTATATTAGAAAAACCCCAAATTCAAGAATTGTTCAATATGATATGGGTAATTTAACTGACGAGTTTCCAGTTTCAGTAAGTTTAGCTGTAAAAAAACCTGCTCAAATTAGACATAACTCTTTAGAAGCAGCAAGGATTGCATCTAACAGGCTTATGCAAAGAAAAGCTGGAAGATTAGGTTACCACTTAAAATTAAGAACTTACCCTCACCAAATTGTAAGGGAAAATCCTATGGCTACCGGTGCAGGAGCAGATAGGGTTCAAAGTGGTATGAGAAACGCATTTGGTAAACCAATCAGTGTTGAAGCTATTGTTAAAGCAGGTCAAAGGATTATTACCATTGACACCAACAAGAAAAACTTTGAAGATGCTAAATTAGCATTAAAAAGAGCAGGGATGAAATTACCAGTTTCCTGTAGAATTGTTGTTGACAAAGGCGAAGAATTAGTTTTATAAATTTAACTAATTTTTACTTACTATTTTTTTTTTAAATTTTTTTCAATCACTTTTTTTACAGCTTCTTTTGATTAAATATTTAAGTGTTAAAATTTATACATTAAATATAATATTGGCGATGTTTTTTATTTATTGAGAACATGCTGTCAAGTATTAATATTAATTCATTTTAAACCAAAGAGGTTATAATTCATGTATGTTGTAAAATTTGAGGATTTAGGCAAATCTGATATTGGAATTGCAGGGGGAAAAGGAGCTAACTTAGGAGAATTGACTCAAGCAGGCATTCCTGTTCCGCCTGGTTTTGTAGTAACTGCCGAAACTTACGGAAAATTCATGGAAGATGCTGGAATTAATGGTAAGGTATTGGATATTCTTGCTAAAACAGATATCAACAATACTAAAGAACTTCAAGCTGCTGCTGAAGAAATTAAATCCATCATTATTGGAACTCCAGTTCCAGAAGACATGTCCACTTTAATTATTGAAGCTTATAATCAACTTTGCCAAAGAGTTGATGAAGATGATACTGATGTAGCTATTCGTTCTTCAGCTACTGCAGAAGATTTACCTGATGCTTCATTTGCAGGTCAGCAAGACACTTTTTTACATGTTTCAGGTAGTGAAGATGTAATTGATTACATAAGAAAATGTTGGGCATCTTTATTTGAAGCAAGAGCTATTTTTTACAGGGAAGAAAACGGTTTTGATCACTCAAAAGTATACATTGCTGTTGTTGTTCAAAAAATGGCTATTGCAGATAAGGCAGGTGTAATGTTTACTGTAAACCCATCTACCGGTGAAGAAATAGCTTTAATTGAAGGATCATGGGGTCTTGGTGAAGCTGTTGTGTCAGGTGACGTGACTCCTGATAATTATGTTGTAGACAAAAGCAATGATGAAGTTGTAAGTGTCACTATAAGTGATAAAAAATTAATGTATGTAAAAGACGAAGACGGAACCAGTGTAAGAGTAGATGTTCCTGAAGATAAAAGAAACGAAAGAGTTTTATCTGATGAAGAGCTTGTTGAGTTAACTGAAATGGGTAAAAGGATTCAAGCTCATTATGGCGAACCAATGGATACTGAATGGGCTTTTGAAAGAGGCAATTTATTCTTATTACAGGCAAGGCCAATTACTACATTAGGTGATGACAATGGCGTAGCTGGTGAAGACTCTTCTATCAGTGATAAAAATGTCATTGTTAAAGGTCTTGGAGCAAGTCCAGGTACTGCTTCAGGTAAAGTCAAAATCATTTTAGACATTGATGAATTGGATAAAATTAAAGATGGAGACATTATGGTTACAACTATGACTACTCCTGATATGGTTCCAGCTATGAGAAGAGCTAGCGGAATCATTACTGATGAAGGGGGAGTAACTTGTCATGCATCTATCATTTCCCGTGAACTTGGAATTCCTTGTGTTGTAGGAACTGGTTCAGCTACAACTACATTAAAAGAGAATGTTGGAGTTACTTTAGATGGTAAAAAAGGTTTGGTTTATGAAGGAATTCATGAAAACAAAGAGGAAGCAGTTCAAACAGCTACATCTAATGTTGAAGCAGCTCCAATCATAACTGTTACTGAAGTAAAAGCTAATGTAAGTATGCCTGAAGCAGCCCAAAGAGCAGCAGCTACTGGTGCAGATGGAGTTGGATTGCTCAGAACTGAACATTTGATGTTGACTGCAGGTATTCACCCTGGAAAATTCATTGCTGATGGAAGGGAAGATGAATTAATCGACACCATTGCAGAAAATGTAATGATTGTGGCAGACGCATTTTATCCAAAACCTGTATGGTACAGAACTTTAGATGCGCCAACTGACGAATTCATCACTTTGGAAGGTGGAGAAAACGAACCTGAAGAACACAATCCAATGTTAGGTTGGAGAGGAATCAGAAGGGAACTTGACCAACCTGAAATTCTTAAATGTGAATTCAAAGCTATTAAAAAACTTTATGATAAAGGTTACACCAACTTAGGAATCATGATTCCATTATCACAAAGTCCTGCTGAACTTAAACAAGCAAAAGAACTTTGTGCTAGTGTAGGTTTAATCCCTCATAAAGACATTGACTTTGGTATGATGGTAGAAATACCTGCAGCTGCTTTAACTATTGAAGATTATCTTGAAATTGGTGTTGATTTCGTAAGTTTAGGAACTAATGATTTAACACAATATACTCTTGCAGTAGACAGAAACAACGAATTTGTTGCAAAACATTATACTGAAGAACACCCTGCTGTAATGAAATTAATTGAAAGAACAATTAAAAAATGTGTTGAAGCTGGAGTTACTTGCAGTATTTGTGGTCAAGCAGGTAGTGTACCTCACATTGTTGAAAAACTTGTAGGATTTGGAATTACCAGTGTATCCTCAAATGCTGATGCTGTAGCTGAAGTTAGAAAAACTGTAGCTAGAGCTGAGAAAAAAATTATTCTTGATGCTGCTCGCAAATCTCAAGAATAAATTTTATTTTCTTTTTTATTTTTTTTAAATATCACCTTATAAGGTTGTACTATGGAAGATAAACCAATATCTAAAAAAGACATACTTAAAGAATTAAATGAAATCCAATCAAAAGACCATAAATATAGTGATGGTAGAATATTAGGTTCTATGTGTACAGAAGCACATCCATTTGCTAAAGAAGTTTATTGTAAATTTTTAGATTCTAATTTGGGAGATCCTGGTCTTTTTAAAGGAACAAAATATATTGAAAATGAAGTTATAAAATCTATTGGTGAATTATTATCGATTAGTGAACCTTATGGAAATATTGTAACTGGTGGTACTGAAGCTAATATCATGGCGATGAGGGCAGCAAGAAATCATGCCCGAAAATATAAGGGAATTAAAGAAGGAGAAATCATAATTCCGGATTCTGCTCATTTCTCATTTAAAAAAGCTGCAGATATGATGAATTTAAAAATTATTGAAGCTAAACTGGATGAAAATTACAAAATCGATGTTGATTCAGTTAAAGAAAATATTTCCGATAATACTGTGGCTATTGTAGCTATTGCAGGAACTACTGAATTGGGTTTGGTTGATCCTATTGAAGAATTGTCTGAAATAGCTTATGAAAATAATATTTACTTCCATGTTGACGCGGCATTTGGAGGTTTTTCAATACCATTTTTAAGAAAAATTGGTTATGAATTTCCGCCTTTTGATTTTTCATTACCGGGGGTATGTTCAATTACTGTTGATCCTCATAAAATGGGTTTGGCACCAATTCCTGCCGGAGGAATTCTGTTTAGAAAAAAAGAGTATCTGGAAGTGATGGCTGTTGATTCTCCATATCTGACTGTTAAAACACAATCTACAATTGTTGGAACTCGTTCAGGAGCAGCTTCTGCAGCTACTTATGCAATCATGAAATATCTTGGAAACGAAGGCTATGAAAAGCTTGCAGGAAACTTGATGGATAATACTCATTATTTTAAAGAAGGTCTGGAAAAAATAGGTTATGATGTTGTTGTAGAACCTGAATTGAACATTGTAGCATTTAATCATCCGGATATGGAAGCTCATGATTTGGCTGATAAACTGGAAGATTTGGGATGGAGAGTTTCAGTAGCTAAATGTCCTATAGCTATTCGTGTAGTTTTAATGAATCATATCACTAAACAGCATTTGACTGATTTATTGGATGATTTAACAGAAATTTATTAATTTTTTTGTTTCTGCTCTTTTTTTTAGAATATATAATTAAGTATAAATATGGATTATACATAATTAATTATCAACGGAGGTTTGGTAATTATGTGTACTGCTGCAAATTATTTAACAAAATGCCATTATTTTGGCCGTAATTTTGACTATGAAATTTCATATAATGAAAGAGTAACGATAACTCCTAGAAACTATCCTTTAATATTCAGGGATACTGAGGACATTGAAAATCATTATGGGATTATTGGCATAGCTGCAGGTATTGATGAATATCCTTTGTATTATGATGCATGTAATGAGAAAGGATTAGCTATGGGGGGATTAAACTTTCCGGATTACTGTGACTACAAACCACTAGATAAATCTAAAGTTAACATAGCTTCTTTTGAGATTATTCCATATATATTATCTCAAGCAAAAACCATCAGTGATGCCGAAAGGTTATTGGAAAACTTAAATATTTCAGATGAGAAATTTTCCGCCCAGTTGCCTCCATCTCCACTTCATTGGATTATTTCAGATAGGAATGCTTCAATTGTTGTAGAGGTTGTAGAGGAAGGACTGGATATTTATGATAATCCTGTAGGAGTTTTAACAAACAACCCTCCTTTTGATAAACAGCTATTTAATTTAAATAATTATATGGCATTATCAAACAGAACGCCTGAAAATACCTTTGGAGGCAATTTGGATTTGGCAACTTATAGTCGGGGAATGGGTTCAATTGGTCTTCCGGGGGATGTTTCTTCACAGTCCCGTTTTGTAAAAGCAGCTTTTGTTAAAGAAAATTCCGTTTCCGGAGATTCTGAAAAAGAAAGTGTGTCTCAGTTTTTCCATATTCTGGCATCTGTTGAACAGCAAAAAGGATGTACGTTAGTGGAAGAACCTGATAAATTTGAGTATACTATTTATTCAGACTGTTACAATACAGATAAGGGAATATTGTATTATAAAACATATGATGGTCCTCAAACATCTGTTAATATACATGATGAGGATTTGGAAACCAATCAGTTAATTAATTTTGAGTTGGTTGATTAAAAAATAGTTTATGGGTGTTGTTTGTATAACAACACCTGCAATAATTTAATTGATGTCTTCTACATACATTAAAGGATAATTTAACTCTTCAATAAATTCTATTCTTATTGTAGCCTGAACATCCTTTACTTTTGTATATATTTTAACATCAAGCATATCTCCAGTTAAAGAAGTGTAATCAAAGTCGCTCATTGATTCTTCTAGTTTATCAAATCTGATTTTAACATCAACATCTTCAATAGCTGGCTGTAATTTTAATGATTCTTCCATACTTGTTTCTAAGCTTTTTTTAGAACTTTTATTTACGGGAGTTCCAACAAATTGGTGAAATAGTGCTCCCATACTTATTGCACCTTCAAATATTGCTCTTTCTCTTGAGGTTATATTTGAAAAGTATTTTTCATCTACATCCATACTTTACATTCCTCCGTTTAACCATAATATCTTTTCATAAATTATATTAGAATCTATTGGGAAAAGGTAGAAATAGAATAATATTGCTGATATAATCAGCACTATAGCTAATATGTAAATTCTATTGTCCTTAGGATAGAAATAACTGAATATTAACCCTATAACTAAAAATGCAGTAGTTATTATTAATGCATATGATTCATGTGGGTTATTTTGAATTATTTTATCATTTATTGGACCAACATCACTTAACTCCCCTTCAATAATTAATCTATGTGCTGTAGATCCGATTGGGTCACAGGTAATTAGATATATGTGTGTTCCATTACTTTGAGTATTGATGCGGGCAGTTGGTTCGACTATAGTCTTGTTTATGACAGTATAGTTTACTTCCCCGATTCCCGGCCATTCTAAAGTAATTACATCTCCATTATTCAACTCATTAAGTCTTAAAAATGGTGATCCCTGAAGAGTTCTGTGTCCTGACAGTATAACATCTCCATTTGTCGGTGTAAATGATTTTGCATCATGCATAACACCTTGTGAAAGAGATACATTATTTATCTTCTCTTCAATTCCAATGGTTGGTATATTTACAACAGGAGAATCAATATTTTTCTCAATAGCTATTTTTGATGAGTAATAATTAACTTCTCCTGCTGCATATAATCCTAATATGATTATACAAATTATAACAACTATGGTTGTAATTTTTGGTTTGTCCATGTTATCAACTTTTTATTTTTTAGTTTAAAATATTTTACCTATTTGTTGTAAGTTGAATTTATTTCATTAACCATCCATGAAGGTGCATTTGTTGTTGGAATTGTTAATATGATTTGATCCATATTGTCCAATAAGAAATTAACCTTATCCTGAGGGGTTTCAACAAGTAACATATACTGTGCATCTAAATCTCCAAGATTAATTTGCCTTTCATAATTGGATAATTTTATACCGTAATTCTGCAATAATTCGGCTGTCTGTTTTTCATTGTATCCGTTTATTATTGAACCTTTTAAAAGTTCTAAAACATTGGATTTGAAGGTTTGTGTATTTTCATTTGGATTTGTGTTGTTTCCATGAACAACTGTATTTGCTTTTGAGTATTCACTGTCAATTTCTCCGTTTTCTTCACATCTCATTATGGAAACTACAGTACATCCCTTTATATCTGGATTTGTTTGATTGTTTGGTGTTCCATTTTCCGTATAATTTGAGCTGGTGTAGATATCAACAACACTTCCTACATTTACAAGTCCGGCTCCTGCCTGCAGTCTTGAAACTAAAATAGGCACTGACACTGTATTCGGTTTTTCAAATTTAATTTTGGAGAGAACTTCTGCATTGTTTTCATCAACAATTGTTAAAGCTTCACTTGCAGGCATTATTGCATTTTTGGTATTGTTGTCAGTATATGTTGCCATGGTTCTGTTGTACGGGTCTAAATTTGCATTTATGGACTTTTTATGAAATGATTTCCAGGCTTTAGTTGCGGGTGACAGTATATTTATTGATTCCACTTCATTTTTGCTTCTGGCATTGTTGATTTCATTTTCTAATATCATAGCTTCGCTGGAGCTTGTTAGTGCACCTGTATAAAGACTGTGGAGTTCATTAAGTTTGGTTGTTTTTGCTAAATTTAGCTCTTCCTGTGACGGTTCATAAATTAAGAAATAATATGTGGATATTACTAAAGTTAGGATAATTAAAGTTGTAATTATCATACCTATTTTTTTCTTTTCTTCATTTTCAATTATATTTTTTGGTTTCGGACCAATATATTTTCCTAATTTCTGATTGAATGATTTTAATATTTTTAAATCATTATCTTCGTTTTCTTTAGGTTTTGGTCGTGGTATTTGACGGTTTTTAAGGTTATCTATATCCTCAAATCCTTGAGGATATAATGGATCTCTTGGTTTTTGGTCAATCATTGATTTATACCCCTACTTTTAGTTTAAAAAAGTAGATGGGTAATTTAATTGATTTTAATTAAATTAATTAACAGGTAATATAAGGAAAATATCAATAGTATCAATGCAGGTATGTTTATGCCGAAGAGTGTTAGACTTATTGGAAGTATAATTAACACTATTAGCACTACAGAAATTCCGATTATAATTAAATTGTCAAATTTTGGGTATGTAACATTGCTAATCATCAATAAAGACACTATTGTCATTAATATTAAAGCAATATAAATATTGAACAATCCGCTTAAATAGAATGTAGCTAATATAATAGCTATTCCTGGAATTGGAAATCCTATAAAGTCATGTGTTTGGATGTAATCTGCTATTGCATTGTATCTGGTTAATCTTAAGACACCACAAGCTACAATTAATAAACTAATGATTGCCGGAAGTATTGAAAGATTATGAGGTATTGTACTACTGATAGTATAGAGGAATACTGCAGGTGCCGCACCGAAGGATATGGCGTCTGAAAGGGAGTCTATATTTTGCCCAAATTTTAATTTATCATTTCTATTAATTTTCCTAGCTACCCATCCATCTACAGAGTCAAACATGATAGCTATTATCATCAGAATTGCTGATAATTCAAAATTATGATTTATCGCAAGAAGAATTGAGATAAATCCACATAGCATGTTCATCAGTGATATTCCATCAGATATTGCAAAAAAACTTTGAATCTTTGTACTTTCTAATTTCATGTAAAACTCCATTAAATACTTTTTAACTCATTTGTTATTAATTTTTTCTTGTTTTACTCATTATTTTTTCTTGTGTCCTTATTTAATGATTGAATAATGGTATTTTTAGTAAAATAAACTAATTTATATGAGTTTTGAAAATTTATTTATTTCTTGAATTAATTTTTGATTTTAATTATTGTTATGCTTTATGCTAATTGTTATGGTTAAAGTTATATTTTTAAAGATAAAATATATATAATAATAATGGGTAATTATTAATTGTTAAACTTTAATAAATTCAATTACTTTGTTGTAATTTATTTTAAGTTGAAGTAAAATATTAATATAATGCGAGTAGTTAAATGATAGAGGATATACAAGCACTTAGACAAGCTGCACGGTTAACACCGGATAATGAAAACCAAGATGAAAAAGTTTGGTGTATAGCTGCAGGAAATGTTAATTTAATAGATGACATAGCCTATAAAGCAATTGCTTCTAAGCATTCTGTAAAAATTCTATTTAGGGAGCATGTTATATTAAAGGATAAACGATTGAATAAAAAATTTGATTTTATCATGTTATATGGTAATTCAAGGAAAATTAATCAATTTAAAAGACTTTGTAATCAGAGAGGTGGGGCTTTTATACAAATAACTCGCCATTATTTAACTGAAGAACCTAATTTAATGGTTTTAGTTGCTCCGGAGGACATGATTAAAAATCTTGTTTATGTTCTTGAGAAATCTAAAGTTTCATTTGCAATTTTACAGGAATCTCAAACTACAGGTTTTATTGATGTTGATATAAATTCTAATGTTAAACTACCAAATTTTATTAAATCTGCTTTAAAGCCATTATATAATATAAGCGATGTTGTATTATCAACAATTCTGATTTCAGTTGAAAAAGATGAGGATATTGAAAAAGTCCAGAGTATAGCTACATCTAATAGGATATTTGTCATTGATTTTAAAGATATTGTAACGGAGGATTAGTCATGAATATTTTTGGAAATGAAGAAGAGGAATCACAAGTTAATGATACTAGAATCATTAGTAACAGCTTGGGAATAGATTTAGGAACTTTAAACACTGTAATTGCAAAACCATCTGGAGATAAATTTGATTTATATCAAATTCCATCAGTTGTTGCTGTTAAAAAAGATGATCCGTCTGAAGTTTTAGCAGTTGGGGAAGAAGCTAAAAAAATGCTTGGTAGAACTCCTGAAGATATTCTTGCTGTAAGACCTTTGAAAAAAGGAGTCATTGAAAACGTAGCTCAAGCACAAGCTTTACTTATTAAAGCTATGCAAATTGGTATAGAAGAGGGGGAAAGTGTTGGAAGAATCGTTATTGGTATTCCTGGAGATTCCTCTGAAGTAGAAAAAAATGCAGCTGAAGAGATTGGTAGGAAAGCTGGAGCAGAAAACATTCTTGTAATTAGTGAAGGATTGGCAGCAGCTATTGGTGCAGGTTTACCTATTGCTGAACCAAACGGAACTATGGTTATTGATATTGGTGCAGGATCAACAGATATTGTTATCATTTCCCTTGGTGGTATTAACGATATTGAAACAGTTAGATGCGGTGGAGATGACATTGATAACAGAATAGTTGAATTGGTTGCAGAAAAATATAATGTAGCTATTGGTATTCATGATGCAGAATCTGCAAAAATAGAAGTTGGTATGATTCACTGTAGCGAACAACTTGAAAACTTAAGTGTTGAAGTTATTGGTAAATCATTAGAAACCAACAGGCCTAAAAAAGTTGTCATCGACTCAATGTTAGTTGCTGATGCTGTAGAACCATTTATGCAAGAAATTGTAGATGGTTTAAATGTTATTTTAGAAAGATTATCTCCTGAATTGATGATGGGTGTTTATAATAATGCAGTGGCAGTTGGAGGAAGTTCAAGACTCCGTGGATTAAAAGAAAGGGTTTTCGATGAAATATCTATTCCTATTGAAGTTTCTGATGATCCTATGACTGTTGTAGCAAAAGGTACTGCTATTGTAGCTGCAGAACCTCTTGCATTAGAACCTGAAGTTCGTCTTAGAGCTATGAAATAATTTTTTCAATTATTTCTTTTTTAACTTTTTTTGCGCTGATTTTTATGGATGTATTGGGAATTGATGAAGCAGGTCGGGGATCTGTTTTAGGACCATTGGTTATTGCAGGGGTTATTGTTCCTGAGAAAATGGATATTGTTTTAGAAAGAATGGGTGTAAAAGACTCTAAGCGTTTGACTCCTAATAGAAGAACAATTCTGTCCCGTAAATTAAAAAAAATGTTTGAATATGATTTGGTAGTAATTTCTGCTCAGGATATTGATAATATGAGAGCAGACGGAATCAACCTTAATGAAATTGAAAGAATTGGAATGGAGAAAATTCTTTCTAATTTAAATCCTGAAAAGGCTATTGTTGATGCAGTTGATATTAAGGCAGAACGTTTTCAAAACAAACTTGCAAATGACACTGGAGTAAATGTTGTAGCTGAACATAAAGCAGATGATAATTATATTGAAGTTAGTGCAGCATCTATTATAGCCAAACAGGAAAGGGATGCACATATAGCTGAAATTAACAAAGATTATATTAAAATGGGTGGAATTGGTTCAGGTTATCCTTCCGACCCAATCACTAAAAAATTTTTAACTAATTTTACATATGATGAAATGCCTGATTTTGTAAGGAAATCATGGGCAACTGTTGAGAAAATGAAAAATTCTCAATAGCTATTTTTTTTAAAAACTATTAAGTATATGGTTAAATAAATTATTTTTATAAAATATTATATTGAGGATAAAAATGATAGTTGAATATCTGACTCAATTTTTCGAAAATCTCATGGAGATATTTACACAGGGAGGAATTATTACATATATAATTCTTTTCATTGGTATTTATGGTCTTCTTGTTTCATTAAGAAAAATTGTGTATCTTAAGAAAATTAGTAAGGTGGATACAACTGAAATTTTAGGTATTGTTTCTTCTTCTATGGAAAGGGGAGGGGCAGTTGAAGCATTAAAACAAATTAATTCTTTTAAAAATCCTATTTCTAAAATCATTTCTGAAACTTTAAAAATTGGTTATAAAAATAAAACCGAAGTTGAAGAAAGTATGGAACAAATTTTCATTGTTGAAGTAAGTAAAATGACTAAAGGATTAAATTCAATTAAAACTATTATTGAATTAGCTCCATTTTTAGGTTTGATTGGTACTGTAATTGGTATCTGGATGACCTTTAAAGCATTAGGTGTTACTCCTAATCCTTCTGCTATGGCTGAGGGTATTTATGTGGCATTAACAACAACTATTGCAGGTTTATTTGTAGCTATTGTATTATTACCTCTTCATACCTATATTCAAGGTTTAGTTGAAAATGAAATGGATAAAATTGAATTGGCTACTAAAATGACCAACTGGGGTTATGCAGTAGTTAAAGTAAGAGTTGAAGCTAATGTTGAATGTGCCCTGGAAGCTCTTCAAGAAGCTGAAGGTGTTGTTAACACTAGACTAATTTCTGATCCTTATGCGAATATCAAGGTTTCATTTAAACCTAGTATGTTAGATAAAAGTATTTCAAATATTATATTGGAAAAGTGTAATGTTAATGCTGAAATAATTGAAAGTAAATTAAGACAATAAGTGATTTTATGACAATTGATGTTAAATCATATAAAGAGAAGGTTCTTAATAGGAAACCTGCTATTAACTTAGTCCCACTTATAGATATTTTATTTACGATTATGATTTTTTTGGTTGTGACTAGTAATTTCTCAGCAACAGATATGTCTGCTGATGATGCATCTTCTACTGACTCTGGAACTGGTAAACCGAATGTGACTGATGTTTCTGGTGATGCGGAGTATTATATTATGCCTGTAGCTAATTTGCATAAAGTAGTTGTTGATGGTAAAGACATGTCTAATTTAATATCGAATAATGCTATTGCTGTTAAAGCTAATGTTATCGATGAGGGGCAAATACAAATAAAACCTGGAGAGATTATTATAACTACTCCTGCAGGTGTGTCTCCTGAAGAAGCTGTCAGAAGTCCAAATACTACTTAAAGAGGTTGAAAAATGTATACGGGAAGAATTTTATCAATTGGTATGAATTGTGAAGGTAAACCTTTTGTGGCATATAGGGTGTCTAGCAGATCATTTCCTAATAGGCAATGCTTAAAATTTGATAATAGGGCATCTATTGTGCCGAAAGAAGGTTTCGAAAAAGATATTTTTGAAAATACTTACATTACATATAATTGTATACGTATTGTAAAAGATATGGCTATTGTGTCTAATGGTTCACATACAGATGTAATAGCTGATAAAATAGCTTTGGGGATGAATATTAAAGATGCAATAGCTTATTCATTGCTTACTTTGGATTATGAAAAAGATGATTATCATACTCCACGTATTGCAGGAGTTGTTACATCTACAAATAAAAAGGATGATTATGTTTGCTATGTGGGGATAGCTAATGATGAAAAATTATTGGTTGACAAAATCCCATACGGCGAAGCCGTATTTATTTCCACATATGGAAGTCAATTCTACGACCCTGTAGATTTTGATGCAAAAACAGCTGATGATGCTGCAAAATTTATTTTTGATGGAGGTATTTTTGCCAATTACAAAAAAGCAGTAACTGCTGGTGCGGCTGTTTTTGATGGGGAATGGAATATAGGTAATTTCAATCCTTAATTTTTTTTATTTTTTTTTAAAAGATGATTAATATGTCAATAGAATTAATTGGTTTAGACAATATTCCATTAGTTGAACCTAATGACGATGTTTGTCAAATAATTAAAGATGCAATTGAAAAACAAGGTTGTTTATTAAAACATGGGGATATTATTTTAATAGCTGAAACATTAATTTCAAAAGCAGAAGGTAATGTTATCAAATTGGGGGACATAATTCCATCTGAAGAATCCATTATCATTGCTAAACAGTCCAAAAAAGATTCTAAATTGGTTGAAGCTATTATAAATGAATCTAGAGAAGTAGTTGCTGTCGGTCCTGATTTTATCATTACTGAAACTAAACAGGGTTTTGTTTGTGCAAATTCAGGTATTGACGAATCCAATGTTGATGAAGGATTGGCTACTCCTATGCCTGAAGATGCTGACAGGTCTGCAAAACAAATAAGGGAATTTTTAGAAAATGAATTTGATGAGGAAGTGGCAGTTTTAATTACTGATACTCAGGGCAGAGCTTTTAGAAATGGTGCTGTTGGTGTAGCTATTGGATGTTCTGGAATCAATCCGTTATGGAAAAGGGCCGGCGAAAAAGATTTGTATGGTCGTGAGCTTCAAACTAGTGAAGTAGCTACAGGTGATGAATTGGCAGCCGCAGCTTCTCTTGTTATGGGTCAGGCTGATGAAGGTCTTCCTGTGGTTATTATCCGAGGATTTGATAATTTTGATAAATTAAGAGATACGAAAACCGGAATTAATCCATTACTTAGACCAAAAGAATTTGACGTATTTAGAAATTAGTCTGGAGATTAAATTAATATGATTACTGTACTGTCTGGGGGAACTGGAACTCCAAAATTATTACAAGGTTTAAAAGAAGTTATTGATCCTAAAGATATTACTATTGTTGTCAATACTTTAGAAAATGAATATTTTTCAGGTGTTTATGTGTCAGCAGACATTGACACGGTATTGTACACTATGGCTGATATGATTAATGAAGAATTTTGGTATGGTGTTAAAGATGATACATTTATCACTCATGAAAGGCTTGAAGAATTAGGCACTCCGGAGTTGCTTAGGATAGGAGATATTGATAGAGCTACTAAAATACAAAAGACTCTATTGATGGAAAATCATTCACTTGCTGAAGCTGTTGATATTCAGGCAAATAATATGCATATCCCTTCCAAAATTTTACCTATGAGTAATGAAAATTCAGATATTAAAATCATTACAGACATCGGTGAATTGGAATTTCATGACTTTTTAATAAAACATCAGTGCAATCCTGAAGTTTTGGATGTCAAATTTTCCAAAGTGACTCCTGCGGAAGGGATTATTGATGCTATTAATAATTCTGATGCAGTTATTATTGGACCATCTAATCCGATAACTTCAATATCTCCAATATTGTCTTTAGATGGAGTTAAAGAAGCTTTGGAAAATACTCATGTAATAGCAGTTTCTCCAATTATTGGTACTGATTCAGTAAGTGGTCCGGCCAGTAAATTTATGGATGCACTTGGAATTGAAGTTTCATCATTAGGTGTTGCTTCTTTATATGAAAGTTTTTTAGATACGATTGTTATTGACAAAAAAGATAATAATTTAAAGGATGATTTAGAAAAAATTGTTAGTGAAGTAATTGTTACAAATACAATTATGAAAAATTTAGATGATAAGAAAAAATTAGCTAAAATAATCTTAAATGATATTTCTTAGGGAAAATGGTGGCTTAAATGATACAAATGACTTTAATACAAATTGATAATTATGGTCCATGGACTGTAACTCCAAGACCACGTAATGAATCAGATTTACAAATTTTACAGGCAGAATTATATGCAGATTTAGAAAGGCAATTTGCAAATAAGAAAGGATTAGTTTTCTTTACTAGATTTGATAATTTACTTGCTGTTACAAACGGTATTGATGAGGAAGACCACTTGAGGATTCAAAGATCTATTAGAAATAGATATCCAATTACTATTAGTATGGGTGTTGGGGCGGCTGAAACTCCTCATGAAGCTCAAAAATTAGCTACTATTGCTTTACAAAAAGAAGGTGGAGCTCAATCTTCAAAAAGAAAAGAAATTTTAGCTATTGATAGTTTAGCTCCAGCAGATGAAAATAATTTGGTTCAGGCAGCACATATTGATATTAATAGTGTTACAGAAACATTGACTGATATTGAATCTGCATTTGACACTAATTTCATGGTTAATAAAGCACAGCATTATTTAATGACTAAATTAATTAAAAAAGGAGCATTACTGTTCTTCATTGGTGGAGATAACTTCATGGCTCCATGTAATGGATTGTCTGAAAAGGAAATTGAAGATATTTTAGTTGAAATCAATGATGAAATTGGAATTGGTCTTAAAGCAGGTATTGGTGTTGGCCGCAATATGGAAGATGCTGCATATATGGCTGATTTGGGACTTGAAGAAATCCGTGATCATGATAATGGAATGTGGACATGGGTTATTGAAAAAGAATATTAAGGGGGCTTCTAAATTAAAGTCATAGCTCCAATGGCTGGAATAACTGATGCTGAATTTTTAAATAAGGTTATTCCATTTGGATTTGACACAGCTACATTAGGTGGTTACAGTTTAGATGCTAAAACAATAGAAGCTAGTGAAAAAATAATTAAAAGGGGAAGAAATGAATTTCATTTTCCTCAAGATGAAATTGTTAACCATATTGAAAAAGAAGTTAATCTGATTAAAAAACAACATCCGAATGTTAAAGTTTCAGCTAATGTTAGATCAACTACTCCTAGGCCTATTATTGAAGTAAGTAACATAGACAATTTGGATATTGTTGAAATTAATTGTCATTGTCGTCAGGATGAAATTTTGGCTATTGGCTGTGGTCAAAATATGTTGAAAAGAGATGATTTGGCTGAGTATATTGGGGATGTTGTTGACAATGCTTCTTGTGAAGTTTCAGTTAAAATTCGAGCTAATGTTGATGGTATTGACACTTTAAAAATAGCTAAATTAATTGAAAACACAGGGGCTGACTATCTGCATATTGATGCAATGAAAGTTGGAATTTTTGATGCCGACTATGATTTGTTGGCGAAAATCTGTTCTAACACCAATATTAAAGTTATTGGAAATAATTCTATAGATAGCGAACAAAAAATTGAAAAAATGCTTAAAACAGGAGTTTTTGGCTTTTCAATAGCTAGGGCGGTTATTTCCGGTAAATTAAACTTTAATATATCTGATTTTTAAATATATAACACCATTATATAACAATAATTATTAGAAAATATTATAAATGGTTTAAAAGATAAATAAATACTGATTATATAAAGGTGATTTCATGGATTTTATTACTCTTAAGAATATTACAAAGACATTCAATGGTGTCGATGTTCTTAAAAATATTAATTTGAAAATCAAAGAAGGAGAAACTTTAGGTATTTTAGGACGTAGTGGCAGTGGAAAATCTGTATTAATTAACATGCTCAGGGGTACATTGGATTACAAACCTGATGCAGGTCAGGTTATCTTTAATTTGGCTATTTGTCCAGATTGTTTGGCTGTTGAATCCCCGTCCCATGCAGGTGAAAAATGTTCATGTGGCGGAACTTATGAAGCAAAAGAAATTGATTTCTTCAATGCTGAAAGAAAAGAGTTCGCAAGTATTAAAAGAAGAATCGCTATTATGTTACAGCGTAACTTCGCATTATATGATGAAGAAACTGTAATTGAAAATGTTATGAGGGCAATGAGTGATGAGAATGATTATGAAGATAATCTCTATGATGCTCTAGACTTACTGGAAATGGTTCAGATGAACCACAGGATTACTCATGTTGCACGTGATTTAAGTGGTGGAGAAAAACAAAGAGTAGTTCTTGCAAGACAATTAGCAAAACAACCTATGATGTTTTTAGCTGATGAACCAACAGGTACTCTTGACCCTCAGACTGCTGAAAAACTTCATAATACTTTAATTGAAGGTGTAAAAGATAAAGGAATCACTATGTTAATCACCTCTCACTGGCCTGAAATCATGAATGATTTGGCTGATCATGTTATATGGTTAGAAAATGGGGAAATCAAAGAAGAAGGAGAACCTGAAGGTGTTGTAAATCATTTCCTTGAAACTGTACCGGTACCTGAAAAAGTGGAAAATCCTGAAATTGGTGCTCCTGAAGTTCAAATGGATGATGTTAAAAAACATTACTATTCAATTGAAAGGGGAGTAGTCAAAGCTGTTGATGGAATTGATTTAACCATAAACAAAGAGGAAATCTTTGGTATTGTAGGTTTAAGTGGTGCTGGAAAAACAACTCTTACTAAAATGTTAATTGGGTTGACTGAACCAAGTAGTGGTAAAATTGAAGTAAAACTTGGTGAAGAATGGGTTGACATGAGTAAAAGCGGTCCTCTTAACAGGGGTCGTGTAATTCCATATATGGGACTATTACATCAGGAATATTCTTTATATCCTCACAGGACTATTTTAGGAAACTTAACTGATGCTATTAGTTTGGAATTGCCTGCTGAATTTGCAAAAATCAAGGCTATTCATGTATTGACAACAGTTGGTTTTGATGAAAATATAGCTGAAGGTTTACTTAACAAATATCCTGACGAATTAAGTGTTGGGGAAAAACACAGGGTAGCTCTTGCACAGGTTCTTATTAAAGAGCCTAAAATAATTATTTTAGATGAACCGACAGGTACAATGGATCCAATTACTCGTGTAATTGTAACTGATTCTATTTTAAAAGCTAGAAAAGAATTAGAACAAACATTTATTATTATTTCTCACGATATGGACTTTGTATTGGATGTTTGTGATAGATCTGCTTTAATGAGGGGAGGAAAAATCCTTGATGTAGGAACTCCTGATGAAATAGTTAAACAGTTAACTGCAGATGAAAAAGAAGGAATGTTTAAAAATTAATTCCTTTTTTTTATTTTCATTTTACTTAAAATTAAATATTTTTTTTACAGCTAAAACTGGCCGGATTTGTTTAATATGTTTCCATTAATGATATAACTAAGCATTTTAAGCAACATTAAATTTAAACTTATTGGGATTTATAGTTTAATATTATTATTTTTTTAATTTTGATGACAGGGATTTTTAGGTGAACAGATTGCCGGTTATTGAAAAGACAAAGGATTCAAAAAGAAAGATTAAACAACTTTATGATTCTGATTCAGTTTTATTTGAAGAAACTTTACTTGTTTCAAATAATATTAAATACAGTATCTGCTTTGTTCCTAAAGCCGAAGTATATGATGTGATTATTGAAGATTTTGAAAATAATTTTACTAAATATCAGGTTTTTCATAAATTGTCTCCTTCAACATTAAAATACTTCAATTTACTTAAAGGTGAAAGTTATTTGGATGATTTCGGCAATGAATTTAAGTGTATCAGTCATACGATTGAGTATTGATTAACCTATTTTTTCATAAAAAAGATTATATATAAACTAAAATAAATTATGTATGTATAAATTATTTCATGGAAATGATTATTAATTTGGAGGTTTATTATGACTTGGGAAGATGCACCATCTCATATTTGCAGAGGTGGAGATAAAAGGGGTTTGGCTTTCTGTTGCCCTCCAGTTAAACCTTGTCCAATATTAAATGCTTTGGACGAAGTTAACTTAACTCCTCAAGAATATATTGATATTAAAACTGAATTCGCAAAAGAAACTAAATTAGGTGAAGGGACAGGGACTTGTTTTGGATCATTAGTATGGTGTTGTAAACCGTCTAAACCATGCCCGTTACGTGATATTACTTTAAAAAATATCGGTATGACTCATGATGAATATTTGGACTTGAAAAAAGAATTGTCTGATAAATTGGTTGGTGTTGATAAGCCTACTCCTGATGAAAGTGTAAAAGTATTAGCTGAAACTTTCAATATTGGTGAAATGGAAGCTATGAGTGTTTTAAATGATTGTAATAATGATTTGAGAATGGCTGTAAAATTATTACGTGTTAAATCCTTAGGAAATGCTGATTAAAATGGATTGGACTTCCCTATATCTTAAAACAGCCAATTTAAATGTATTTATATTAGGTACTGGTGAAGTGGCTACAAGAAGGGCAAATAAATTTCTTGACCATGGAGCTAATGTTAAATTAGCAGGGGATGTTTTAGATAAGGAATTAATCGATAAAGGAGCTGTTTTGGCTTCAGTTGATGATGTGGTTAACTTAGTTCAATGGTCTGATGTAGTTGTAATAGCCAGCGGTGATAGGGAATTGTCTGATTATGTCAGTAAAATAGCTGAGGATAAACTATTAAATAGGGCGGATTTTCCGGATAATGGAAATATTATTGTCCCTACAAGTTTTAATATTGGTGATGTTGAGATATCTATTTTTACAAATGGAAAAAGTCCATTAATGGCTCGCCAATTAAGAAAAAAGATTCAATCTATTATTACTGAAGAGGATATTTTAGAAATTGAACTTCAGGATTACAGCCGTAAATTGCTTAAATCCAGGATATCCGACCAGAAAAAAAGAAGACAGTATCTTTATGAAATTTTCAATGATGAAAATATTAAAGGATTACTTGATAACCATAAAATAGATGAAGCTAAAGAGTATATCGATGATTTGATAAGGGGATTTGATGATACTTAATTTAAGAGTTGACCATAAAATTGCAAATATTGATGCTATGGAAAATATTGCAAAGGAAATGGATCAGTTATTTTTGGAATTGCAGGAAAAGTATTCAATTGTAGAATATGTGGAAATATCTACATGTAATCGTAAGGAATATTACATTCATAATGACAATATAGATGCTTCTGATTCTCTTTTATCTCATGAAAATAAAAGCATTATTATTGATTATGGAGACAGTGTTATTAAGCATCTTTTCCGTATGACTTCAGGTCTGGAGTCTATGATTGTAGGTGAAGACCAGATTTTAGGCCAGGTTAGTGATGCTAAGCAAAAGGCATTTAAAGAACGTCATTGCGGAAAGATTTTGGATTCTATTTTTACTAAAGCTATTCATGTCGGTCGTGTAGTGAGAAATAAAACCAATATTAACAAAGGATCAATTTCCATAGGTTCTGCAGCTGTTGATTTGGCTGAAAAGCATTTGGGGAATCTTGAAAACAAGTCTGTTTTGGTTATTGGTGCAGGGAAGATGGGTAAGCTGGTGGCTAAGGCTTTGGCTGAGAAAAATTTAAATGCAATATTTGTTGCAAACAGAACTTATTATGTTGCAGTTGAACTGGCTAATGATTTAAACGGTCATGCTGTTCTTTTTAACGAATTAGGCAAATATGTCCAAACAGCAGACCTGATAATAAGTGCAACAGGTGCTCCTCATTATATTTTAAATAAAGAACGTTTGGAAAAGACTGATGGAGATTTTAAAGACTTGTTAATGATTGATATAGCTAATCCAAGAGATATTTGCGAAGATGTCTGCGAATTGGGAGTTAAATTATTTAACATTGATGATTTGCGTGAGATTGCAGATGAAAATACTAAACTCAGAAAAAAAGAATTTGCAGAAGCTGAAAATATCATCGATGAAGAGTTCAGTTTACTTAAAGAATCCTTTAAGTTAATTGGTGTTGAAGATATTATTGCTAATTTAAGAGTATCTATGGAAAATATACGAGAAAGAGAAACTGAAAAGGCGATTGCCAAACTTTCTGATGTAGATGCAAATGCTAAAATAATAGATAATTTAACAAATTCTATTGTCAACAAAATATTTTTTGATATTTCTAAAAAAATTAAACAGGCAGCTCATGAAAATGATGAAGAATTGATCAGAGCTATTGAATTTATGTTTGAAGAAAAATAATTAAAGAAGGTTTTTATTCAAACATTCCTTTTACTTCACTATTTTTAATTTTACTTGCTTTTAGAGCATATTCCACATCTTTGTTATCTACAGTTTCTTTGTCATGTGAAATCGCATGGTGAAGAGCTGTTTTCAAAATCTTTTCTTTAATGTCTCTTCCGGACATATTTTTGCTGATTTTAACTAGCTTTTCAATATTCAAATCATATTTGAGTGGAAATGTTTTAAGATTGTTTTCAAAGATAGATTTTCTTTCGTTATCATCAGGTAAGACAAATTCAATTTCTTCTTCAAATCTGCTTCTTACAGCATAATCAATTGAATTTGGGTTATTTGTAGCTCCTATTGTCACTACTGCTTTATTGTCATTAATTCCATCCATTTCAGTTAAAAGGGAATTTACAATTTCGGCAACATCTCCTCTAAGTGATTGAAAGCTTCTGTGAAGTGCAATTGCATCAATTTCATCAATAAATATTATGGATGGTGCTGTTTTTTGAGCTTTTTCAAATAATTCCTGTATTTTAGATGCACTGTCTCCAACATGTTCTCCAATTAATGAAGTTGCTTTTATTAAATACAGCGGAACGTCAAGTTCATTGGCTAGTGCCTTTACAAGCATGGTTTTACCGGTACCTGGAAACCCATAAAATAAAATGTTTTTCGGAGCCCATTCACCGAATTTGTCAGGCTCTTCAAGATATTTGATTAGAACTTTGGTTTTATTTTTAGCATTTTCCTGACCAACAATATCTGAAATTTTGACATTTGTTTTAATACGCTTGACAGTATCCAAATTTCTTTCTTCAATATCTAAAAGTTTAATTTCAGTGTTTTCAGCGATTATTGAGTTGTTGGGGCTAACAGATACTATTTGAAAACCGTAATCAGGAATTATTTTTTGATCGAAAAGATATGAATTTTCTTTTACAACTAACCCTAACCATTGTTCACGAGCATACTCTTCAAAGAGTGTTTTATCGATAATTTCAAGATTATTTTCCATCATTGCAAAATCAAAAGGATAACCTACAGGTTTTAAAACTACACTTTCAGCAAAAGGAGTGTTTTCTTTTTGTGCGGTTTTTGATTTTGGGTTAGATGGTTTTGTCTCTTGGGTTTTGTTGTTTGTTTTCATTTAGTCACCAACTTGCAACAGTTGTTTTTTATTACCTATGTATTTTATTTGTTTTACTATATAAAAATATAATAAATTTGCCCTCAATAAGGTAGCTGATTTAAAAGTAGTTGTTTGTGTGTTAAGATAGCTGTTGCATTTGTTGTTAAATGTTATGGTGATGGTAAGGTGATTTTTAACTGTTCATAAAAAATAATAATGGTTAAATTCTTAGTTTAATATTTGTAGAATCCTTCACCGGAGTTTATACCGGTTTTTCCAGCATCTATTTTTTCTTTAAGCATAGCTGCAACTTTTCCTTCAATGGTGTCCGGATCGCTGGCTTTCGGATTCATCATACCAATGTTATATGCAGTAGTTAGACCTACAACATCAAGTATTCTAAATGGACCTAATGGTGCACCTGTAGCCAACATCCATGTTTTGTCAATAGTTTCAAAGTCAGCTACTCCATCTGCATATAATGCTTCTGCAGCACTTAAAAACGGAACAAGCATGGAATTAAGAATGTATCCTGGTTGTTCTTTTTTAAGTTTTAACGGAATCATATTAATGTTTTCAGCAAATTCGCATACTGCATCGTAATATTCTTGACCAGTATCAGGATGGCCCATAATTTCTGCAGTATTGTTTCTCCAGATTTCATTTGCAAAATGGAGTGCAAGGTACTTTTCAGGACGTCCTGTGTATTGGGCAAATGCACTTGGGAGCATTGTAGAGGAATTTGTTGCAATAATTGTTTTTTCAGGAATGTGTTTAGCTAATTCCTGATAAAATGCTATTTTCTGTTTAGGATCTTCAGCAATAGCTTCAATAATTAAATCAGCATCATTTCCTGCTTCTTCATAGCTTGTTGTTAAAGTTATGCTGTCATATGCATCTTCAACTTTTTGCTTAAGCTCGTTGATTTTGTCTGCTGACAGTTCGTTTTCACAGCTGAATCCTCTGCAGTATGCTGCAGGATTTGTTTTCATTGCTTCAAGAGTGTTTAAATAAATTTCTTTCAATCTTAAAAGTTTAGGTTGTGCTCTTTCGATTGATCCTTCGCTTCTTAACCATATAGTTACATCAAAGCCACAAAAAGCAGATTGAAGAGCAATTTGACTGCCTAATACTCCACCACCTGCTACTACAATTTTCTTCATATTCATTTTTACACCTCTGGGATACATAGTAATATCCTATGTTTCATAATTAAGAAAGTCATTATTTTTATTAATTTCGTTATAATCTGGCTAAAGATTTAAATAATTTTAAAATAAATCAACTAATTAGCTGTTTAGAGATGAAAAAATGAGTTTTAGAACAAAAAGAGTTTTTATAGCAACCCCATTTTACATGCTTTTTGAATTTTTCCTGTTGAAATATTTCTTTTTACTTTTTGGAGGAGTTAAGGATGTTTATTTGTTCATAGCTACTTTATTGTTAGGTGGCCTGCAATGCATTCCAATGATATTTGAAGAGAAAAAATCAACAGCTGCTGGAAGATTTTGCACTGAAATATTCGGGATTTGGCAGTGGGCAATGTTGATGATTTTAATAGATTTAATTGTTATTTATGCAATAAAACAGTTTATTGGCATTTCACTTTTTGCAGTATGTATTTTACTTGCTGTTGTGCCAATTTTGGGAGTTTACAGTTATTTTCATGCTCATAAATTAGTAGTTAAAGAGCATACTTTGAAATTTGATAATTTAAAAGAGGAAGTTAACATTGTCCATTTGTCAGATATACATTTTGGTGCTGTAAGACATAAAAAAATAATTAATCATGTAGCTGATAAGTTAAATGAATTGTCTGATAGGTGTGATATAGCTATTGTTTCAGGAGATTTGGCTGACGGGTCTTGTGTAGTTAAAGAAGATGATTTTCAGGCATTTAAAAAGGTAAATATGCCGATTGTATTTACACCTGGAAATCATGATTTCTATCCTGGAATTGAAAACGTTTGCAGGGCCGCTAAAAAAGCGGGAATGATTATTTTGGATGATGAAAAAATGGAATTCAATGGATTGAATATCTTCGGATTATCTTTTACTTTTGGAGATAAGGAAGATGTCTCTAATGAACAGTTAAAACAGGCTACTGATGAAGATGCAGTAAATATTATAAATTATCATGTTCCTTATGGCTGGGATTTGTTTACTCGCTTAGGTTATAATCTTCAGCTATCGGGCCATACTCACGGAGGGCAATTTTATCCGATGAGGTGGTTTTGCAAATTGATGTTCAAATATAATATGGGAATTTTTGAAAAAAATGGCAGTTATCTGTCAGTTACTACTGGAGTAGGTTCAATGGATACTCCAATGAGGTGGAGGACTGATTCTGAATTAGTTATATTAAAATTAAGAAAAAAATAGTTTAAATCATAGATTCATAAAGCTCTTTCATCTTTAGAGCATCTTCATCTCTTAGGGGAGTTTCACAAATAATATTTGCTCTCCAGCCATTGTCTATGAGATTTGCAAGCAAATCCTTAATGTCAGGTCCATATTCATTACTTTCAGCAAGTGTATGGTGTTTTACTTCACCGCCGTTACCGTATTCAATTGTTGTAAAATGGCAATGAAGGATATCAATATCTAGGTTATCTTCCAGCTGTGAAAAAATACAGTTATAGTCTTCTTTTTTATTTAAAAACCCTCTGCCTCGTGCATGAACATGGGCGAAATCAACTGTTGGTTCAAAATGATCAAAACTTGCACATAATTCGATAATTTCTGAAACATTTCCCTGCTGTGAACGTTTACCTGTAGTTTCTGGCGCAAAGGTAAATTCTTCAATACCTTCAGCTTCCAGCTCTTCAAATAATTGGTTAATAGTGTTTTTGGAAATTTCCATAGCTTTTCCCGGTTTTCTATTTGAATAAAAACCTGGATGGAACACTAATCTGTATGCACCCATCCATTCTCCTGCACGTGCTGTTGCAATTAAATGGTTGAGGCTTTTTTTAATTTTTTCCTCTTCTTTAGAACATAAATTTATGTAATATGGACCGTGCATTGAAATTAGAATGTCATGTTTTTCAGATTCTTCTTTTAAAATTTTAGCTGATTTTTCACCAATCCTTACTCCGTAAGGTGACTGATATTCATAAGAATCAAGACCTTCTTCTTTAATATATTTCGGTGCCTTGTAGGCTGCTCCTTTATAATTGACAGGACTTCCTGCAGGTCCAAACATTACTTTATGTTTCATTTTATCAAAAAAGTGTTGGTGGGAAATTATAAGATTCCCATTGCTTTGTTGGTTTTAGCTATTGATTTTTCATTGTCTGATTCCATTTCAAGTAATGCACGAATTGCATCAATGTTTTCTGGAACAACATCTGATTCCTGGTGAACAGCCTGCATGTAGTATAATTCGTTACCTACAACATTTATTGATTCTCTCCAAACTGGAATTTCGTATAAATCATTTCTGTTTCTTCCAAGTTCTTTAGCATATTCCATAAGCTCTGCAGTTGAACCTAAACCTTCACTAGCATCCACAACAAGAACTCTGGAACGTTTTTCTAATGCATCAATAATTTCTTGGGTTTCCACTTCGTTATTAATTTCAACCATTATGTTGTGTTGGTGCATAAGAGTTGTAGGAACAAGCAATGCCATTGTTGTCACGTCAATACCTTCCATAACAGTTTTTACATCAGGTCCGTGGTGAGAAGGTACTTTTGGAGGGTTTGGTACAATAGAGTTGATAGGTCCTTTTTTAACTTCTGAAGGATCTGATCCTCTTCTAACCATTACTGCTCTAACCTTTTTAATATCTGCAATTGGGTCAATAGTACTTAATGTACGTGTAAGTCCGGTAGTGTTACATGAAACAACTCTTGTGTAATCTTTACCATATGAGTCATCATAGTTTGAAATAGCATTAAATGAAAGGCCAGTTAATTCGTGGTCTTCTCCACCTTGATAAATTGCTTTAACTCCGGCTTTTTTATACATTTCCAAGTTTTGCGGACCGATAGTTCCTGGAGTACAGTCTACAACAACATCCGCTTCCTGAATCATGTCTTCTACAGTTCCAGCTATTTCAATTCCTGCTTCTTTAAACTGGTCTGCTCTTTCTGGAATTCCAATGTATAAATCATAACCTTTTTCTTCAACTGCAGTTCTTGATTCGTAATTAGGTCTAGTTTTACTTACACCAATTACTTTCATATCATCTTGAGCAGCTACTGCATCTGCTACTCTTTTTCCTATGGTTCCATATCCGTTTATAGCTACAGATTTCATTTTAATCCCTAATTTTAATATTAAATTTTTAAAAAAATTTGTTATATGGATTAAAATTTGTAAGTTAAATTATATAAAATTTGATATTTTAAAATTAGTAAAAAAGAATAATAAAAAAGATTCAAAGGCAGATAATTTATTCTACCTTAAATCCAGCTTCTTTGACTGCTTCAGCTAAATCAGAATCAGATACTTTGTCTGAATCAAATGTAACTTTTGCAGTGTTGCTTTCCAAATCAGCTTTAGCATCTTCTACCCCGTCTAAATCTTTTATAGAAAGTTCAACAGCAGCCACACAAGATGGACAATGCATTCCAACAACGTTAATGGTTTTTTCTTCAGTTGCCATAATTTTATTCTCCTTTATTGTTTATGATTATTTATTTGGCTAGAAATCCTATATAAACTTTAGTTATACCAAAATATCTATTTGTATTTTAATAAAGAGGATGCATAAATAATTACAATAACTGAACCTATATTGTGGACAAATGCTCCTTCAATTGGATTTAACAGGCCGAATATGGCTAAAATTGTTGCGATTAGATTTAAAATCAATGCAAATGCAATGCCGACATTGATAGTCTTTAAAGTCTTTCTTGATAATTTAAATAAATGGGGCAAATCGCGGATGTTGTCATGAATTAAAGTAATATTTGATGCTTCAATTGAAATATCGCTGCCAATACTGCCCATTGAAATTCCTACATTGGCCTTTTTAAGTGAAGGTGCATCATTTAATCCATCTCCAATCATAGCTACTTTCTTGTCATTTAATTGTAATTCTTTAATGTAATTACTTTTATCTTCAGGTAAACAATCATATTTATAATTGTCAATTCCAGCTTTTGCAGCAATATTTCTGGTGGTATTTTTATTGTCTCCACTCATAAGTATTGGAGTAACATTCATGGCTTTTAAATTAAGAATAACATCAACTGCATTTTTTCTTAAAAAATCAGACAGCAGTACTGCTCCAATTAATTGGTTATTTTTACAAAGATATACTGCAGTTGTTTCATCATCTAATTCAGTTTCATATGTTTTATTTAGAATTTTCCTATTTCCTGCGATTAGCTCATCATTTCTGATTTTTCCTTTAACTCCGGTTCCGGGAATAATTTCAAAGTCATTTACCTCTTTCAATGTTTTATTTTCATGATTTTTATAATATTTTACAATTGATTTAGCTAAGGGATGTTCTGATTTATTTTCAAGAGATGCAAGAATGTGTATTATTTCTTTTTTGGAGTATTTATCATTACATGAAATTATTTCACTTACTTCAGGTTCTCCACATGTTAAAGTTCCGGTTTTATCTAAAATTAAGTCATTCACTTTAGCCAGTTCTTCAAGAGACTCCCCATCCTTAACAAGAATTCCTTTTTTGCTTAGATTTCCGATAGCTGCCATAATTGCAGTGGGTGTAGCTAGGACTAATGCACATGGGCAGAATACTACAAGTACTGTAACTGATCTTAAAATTTCATGAGTTACAATCCATGTTCCGATAGAACAAACAAATGCAACTGCTACAATCCATGTTGCCCATTTGTCGGCTGCTTTTACGATTTTTGCATTTTCAGGTTTTGATGATTCAATTAATTTTATTAATTGGTTTACAGAACTGTTTTCTCCATTTTTAGTTGCTTTAATGATTATTGAACCGTATAAATTTATTGTACCACTGAATACTTCATCACCTGTACTTTTATCAACAGGCAGAGATTCTCCAGTTAAAGCTGCCGGGTTAATAGATGAATTGCCGTCAATGATTATTCCGTCTCCGGGAATTATTTCTCCCGGCAAAACTTTTATAA
The DNA here is from genome assembly GCF_000016525.1 of Methanobrevibacter smithii ATCC 35061. NCBI lineage: Archaea > Methanobacteriati > Methanobacteriota > Methanobacteria > Methanobacteriales > Methanobacteriaceae > Methanobrevibacter > Methanobrevibacter smithii. Next base: position 922,609 of record NC_009515.1, on the reverse strand, counting down.
TGTCATTTGTTTTAATGTCTTTGGCATTTATCTTTTTTTCAGTATTATTGTCTTTTATTAATGTTGCAGTTGTTGGAGTAATGTTGATTAGATTTTTAATTTCATTTTGAGTTTTGCTTACTGTATATTCTTCTAAAAACCCGCCAATAGTCATTATTAAAGCAATAACTCCTGCAGCAAATAATTCTCCAATTATTGTTGAGGATATAATGGCTATTGAAACAAGCAAATCTGCTTTTATGTCTTTTTCGTGTATCAGTGCTTCTATTGCTTCTTTAATTATTGGCAGTCCGCACAATATGATTGCTATCCCTGATAAATCAAAGAATAATAAGTTTGGTTTTATAAATCTGATTATCAGTGTGATAGCTGAAATAAACATTAGTGTTATTTCTATTAATTCCTCTTTTCTTAACCAATTTTTAATATTCATTAAATCACCTTGATATAGGTATACCCCTATAGGTATAAAATTATTTTAAAAAAAATTAAATTCTAGAATAATATTCTAAAATTGTAGATACATCAGCCAATGCTTCATCAGTGTCTCCTTTTTCCATACTTTCTTTAATACAATGTTCAAGATGTCCCTCGACAATTATATGCCCTACTTTGTGCAGTGCTGATTTTGATGCATTTATTTGCATTAAAATATTTTCACAAGGAACATCTTCGTCGATCATGCGGTCAATTGCATTTAGCTGACCTATTATTTTTTTTAATCTTCTGTGGAGGTTTTCAGAATCCATACATTTTTTCAAAATAACACAACCTATACCTAGTAGGGTATATGATTATTTGTAGTATATAAATATTTTGAGTTGATGAAACTGCAAAAAGAAATTTAAGTTTGTAAATTAATTATAAAAAAAGAAAAAATGATGTAAACATTTAGCTTACATCTATAATACCTGATCCATCACCGGATCCACTGCCTGATCCGGAATCTCCGCCGGATGAGCTTCCTCCGGATGATCCGCCACTATGGTCGGAACCTCCACTTGAAGACCCTCCGCTATGGCTTGATCCTCCAGTATGACTTGATCCGCCTGAATGGCTGGAACTTCCACTTGAAGAGCTTCCTCCGGAACTGGAACCAGATGAACTGGAACCTGAATCAGAAGCTGATGAGCTTCCTCCGGAACTGGAACCTGAATCTGAACTTGGATTGGATAAAGTACTATTATTTGTCAAATTAATTGAAGAATTATTTCCATCTTTTGTTGCATTATCTGAGTCAGTATTCATGTTTGTTGCATAAAATACTAAACCTACGAGAATAATACAGACAATAATAATTGCAATTATAATATTATTTTTCTGCAAATTATCTCTCCATTTTTAGTTTATTATCAAATTCCCATTTATGATATATAATCAAATATGGTATCGACTGATTCAATCAATAAATCAACATACGGTACAGTTACATTATTATAATCTTCGTATTTATATGTTTCATAAAGTATGGTAGGTGTACCTGACCTTTGTATAGGAAGAGTTACATATGCCGGGCTTGTTTGTGAAGCCGGGAAGTATTCCTGTAAACCTGGATTATCATTGATTATTTTGGTAGCTATAGCTTTGGATACATTATCCTGTGCAGGAGCAAAAACAAAGTTAGTAATGACATATGCTCCTCCCTGATTGGAGTGTACATCAACTACAAGAGAATAATTGTTTTTTATAGCTTCAGGAACTACATAATCACGTCCTAAAAGCTGCCCTCTCATCCTGTTAATGTCATCAATAGGTTTGCCGATTGGAACTACATTTATTTTATAAATATCATAACAGTAATTTAATTCGCTGGATTTATTGGTTAATTCATCAAATAATGCTTTGTGAACAGCATTTTCGGTTATATGAACACCAATAATATAAGCTATTCTTACATTTGAACTGGTATTACCAATTGATTTGTATAAATGGACAGTACCATTTTCATTTGAACCTAAATTATATCTTTTAAATCCTGTTTCATTGTTATAAATCTCTAAAGTTTTTCCTACAGAGTAACCATTGTAAGTTGTTGTAATGGTATAAACTCCTGGATATGCTTTAATATTAATAGAAGCAATACCTTTTTCATCAGTAATTTTGGTTAAAACTTTACCTGCAATAAGGAATGTTACAGAAGCATTACTGAGAGGTCTGCCTTGTCCGTCTAAAACTTCTGCATTAAAAGTTGCAGTACCTGTTTTATTACATGGCTGACTAATATCATATGTGATTAAAGTTTTATTTACAAAAATATTAACTCCCATTTGGAATCCGTCAGGGTGCATGGAAGTTATAATATAATTTCCAGGATAAAGGTTAATATTTAACTTAGCAGTTCCGTTTTCATTGGTATAGCTGGTGTAGAAAACACCGTTTACATTAAAGTGAACTTCAGTATTGTTAGCTATTGGTTTTCCTTGTCCATTTAAGAAAGTAGCATAAAATTGAGATTCATTTTTATAATACTTAACCAAATCCTTTGAAATAATTGTAGGTAAAACAGTAATATTATATCCTTTTTTTTCACCTTTAGGGTGTATAATTGTAATGATATAATGTTCTGGATAAAGTTTGATGTTTAACTTGGCAGTACCGTTTTCATTGGTATATCTGGTGTAGAATACACCGTTTACATTGAATTGGACTGCTGTGTTGTTAGCTATTGGATTTCCTTTTTCGTCTAATAAAGTAGCATAAAACTGAGATTCATTTTTATAATACTTGACTAAATCATTTGATTTAATAACAGATAAAACTGTAACTTTAGCATTTTTAAATGCGGAATTATAAATGTCTGAACCGTTATATGCTACTGTGAAATTATAAACATTCGGATCTAAATTGATATTCATTCCAAATGTACCATTGCCATCAGTAATTTTATTATAGCTTACGCCATTAATGGTAATACTAACAGTTTGGTTAATTATTGGGTTGCTATTGTTATCTAATAATTTTCCGGTTAATTTAGTACCATTTTTATAATACATTTCAAAGTTGTTTATATCAATACTAACATTGGATTTAACATCAGTGTTATTTGGTTGGATAATATTATTATCATCAACTTCTAAATCAGTGTTAATAACGTTATTATCATATGCTTCCATACTTTGATGTAAATCAGTAGTATTTTCATTTGCACTTACAGCAGAAATTCCTGCTACCAATATAAAAACTGATATTAGGATTATCAACTGTTTTTTAAATATTAAATTTTTCATATGACAACACGATAATCATTTTGTACTTCATTATATAAACTTTTTAGGAAAAATAACACTATTTCAGTTTATTTTTGATGTAATGTGCTTCTGAAATTCATCACTTTTTTATATTTTATTTTAAGGGTTAATATTCTCTGGTTTCATCTAAAACATATTATTGTTTTTTCAATAAAAAAATAAAAAATAACGGTAGATAAAACAAAAAGGATGTGAAATGATAAACTTTCGATGAAACTTTAAAATGATAGTTAAATAAATGTTTTATAAAGTTACTGAGGTTATTGGCTTTCCAAAAATTGAAATGGAGTAATATTTAATGAAATCTATTAAATGAATAATAATTTTTAAAAATAGTGGTTATGTTATGAAATTATTAAAATAAAAAAATAAGAAAAAAGCAAATTAAAAAATTTGCTTGAATTTTAAGGAATAAATTTATTCCATAGCCTCTAATTTTTCCGGGAAATATGTATCTACTACATATTCAAGACCATATTTTGAGAAGGATTGCTGTTCTGCTTTTTTACCAATCTTAAGCATTTTTTTAATTTCGGTTTGCCAGAAATCACTTTTATACCTTGGGTCTTTAGCTAACTCTTTTAATCTCATGACGTCGACGTCTTTAAGATTATCTGTTGGCAAATCATAATTGATAATATCACTAGCTGTTACTCCCATAAATTTTGCATCAGGGGTAGCTAAATCATGATTAACGTGAGCTAGTTTTGCACTGCCAGAAATAATTACCTGTGCAATATGGAATCCCCAAGGGTCTCCGTCGTTACAGATATAAACTGGTAAATGTAACTCTTCATTTACTCTTTTAATAAATCTTCTTGTAGCACGAGCTGCCTGTCCTTTAAGTCCTACAATTAAAGTATTAAATCTGTCATATGCTTTTTCCTGAACCATCCTGTGGAACATCCCCATGGTTTCTACAGCAATAACTCTGTCTACATTACAGTCTAGGAAATCTACTTGGTCAATTGTTGGTGAAATAGTATACCCTGATTTTCCAGCTTTTAAAGCATTAATTTCAACATCACCATCTTTTAAGGTTAAATCACCATATACTGAGGCACCATCTTCCTCTGGCATTAATCCTAAATCTTCCCTTGTTGTTCCTAAGGTTACTTCTAAATCTTCTCCAACAATGTTTGATTCCTGTTGTGTTTTAAAACTGATTCCCCAACCTTCGGAAACATAATACATTTCCCTGATTGTTGCTGTTTTTTCCCTTTGAACCAAATCTTTACAGAAATTAGCTACATAAACCATTTGTCCTAATTTTCTGATTTGTTTTACATTACCAAGAGATCTTCTACCGTATCTGTCTCCTAAAACATAATATCTTTTTGCTTCATCATAAACAATATTTGAAGTACCACGTGAAGGAACTTTTACAGAAGGAACTTTTTGTTTTTCGATTTCTTCAATAATTTCCTGACCTAATCCTTTTAACTTGTTGAAGGTATATTCTTTTCTTAGTTCTTTATGTGATTTACCTTCTGGGTTTTGTTTTATTTCATCAGACATTTAAATCACCTGTTTATTCTTCTTTTTCATATTCTGGAATGTCTTCTTCAATGTTTTTAAGATTACTGTGGTCGTCATCAACAGCATATCCAAATTCATCAAGTTCTTCCATAATCAATGCTTCTTCTTCTACTTCTTCTTCCTCTTCTTCAACTTTTTCACCAAGTAATTCAGCAAGAGCTCTTTTAGTTACTTTAGCTAAAACCTGATTATATTCAGGTACTGCAGTTTCTCCTAATTTTGCAGCTTCTTCAATAATAACTGGAAGGTAGTCTTCAAATACTTTTGAACGCATTGCTTTTTCTTTTGCAGCTTTTTTAGCTCTTAAGTGTTTTTGAAGTTTACGGGCTAAAGTCATAGTAGCTTGCCTTATTTCATGAACAATTTCAGGTTCTGGAGATACACTTTGTTTTCCTGTAGAAAGGTAAGGGACCTGTGTTGAAATAATATTTACAAATAAAGTAACTGGGGAATTGTCGAAGTCTTTAATTCCATAACGTTTCCAATCAATACTTTTCAGTGCTTCTGTAATTGCACAGCTTCCTTGGTCAAAGGTTAATGGAACTCTATTTGCAAACCTCATAATCTCTGATTTTCTTTGTTCATTTACAACTCTTCCTGAATCTCCACCATAAGCGATTCCTGCTTCAATAATGAAAGAAACACCTCCTCCGTAAGTTACAGGTTTTCTTGTAAGTGTGGCTATGAATTCAGGTTTGAGAATTTGTTTCATACCTTTTTCAATTTGTTCTGATCCGATAGGTATGAGTCCGTTACTTGGAGGCGCCATGAATTTCATTTTTTTGAAGCAGTTTACGATAGCTTCTGCTTCCGCCCAGGTCATATCTTTTGGACGTTTATTCATATCAATACCGGTTAGTTCCTCAATTTCGTTTACTCTCTTATTGGACATTCTGGAAAGTGAACTGGTTAACATACTTTTGTATCTTCTTTTATCAGTATGTTTGGCCATAAAGAGGATATCATCTGCACTAACTCCTTTTGGATGTGGTAAAACTTCTTTTGGAAGTATCGGAACAATATTTGCAGCTCTTTTGAATATGTATTTGTGTCCTGTCGGGTCTCTAAATGTAATTTTTGCATGAGGGTTTCCAATCATGGTTCTTCTGATGTATTCAAAAGCACCCTGTTCTGCCATAGAGTAAGAAACATCTTTGAATTGTAATTCTATACAAACTCCAGTATGTTCTGCAGGGAAATCTTCTCTTTCCATTAACATACCTTTATTTTTCTTAACATCCATTTTAAATTTCATTTTAACTCCTTTGAGGTCATCTCCCTCTTGATAACAGGAGATTACACGGGCAGGTTCACCAGTAGTCATTTGTGATAAAAGCACACAACCACTACAACCTAAACCTTGTTGCCCTCTTGATTGGATGTTTCTGAACTTGGACCCTGCAAACATACTACAGTATACCTGCATTACAAAGTCTTCAGGAATTCCCGGACCGTTATCTGAATGTCTGAGAATGTAATGTTCTTTGTCAATTCTTTTTAATTCAATATTGATTTCTGGAAGGATACCTGCTTCTTCAGCTGCATCAAAACTGTTTGTAATCAATTCGTGAAAAACAATTGTTAATGAGCGGATTTTACCAGTGAATCCTAACATTTGCTTGTTTTTTCTAAAGAACTCTGATGGTGTCAATTGTTGGAAATTGTCAAAGAGTTCATTTGCTTGTTGAGACAAATTTTTCCTCCTCAAAATTTTATAATTTATTTATGAATCTATTTTTTATTTAAATCAAGTCAGAGAGCATTTTAAAAGTAATATTTTTAGAGTACTCTATCTGTTTTGACTAAGTTATAGATAAAAAAGTAATAAATTTATTGTAGAAAACATGATATTTTCATTACACTATCTATATATGCTAAGTAAAGTATATAATATTTTGCTATTTATTTTGGAATTTTTGACTTCAAAGCAAAATATTGCGCTGCTTTAAAAAATATTGTAAAAAAAGTTTAAGTAACATTTTTTTTCAAATGTTACTATTTCATCATTTCTTCATCAAATTCGATTCCGTCTTTAAATTCGATTTCATCGTCCTTGATTCCAACAAGATCTTTAAATTCTTTAAGTTTTAATTCATCTTTTTTACGTTCTAAAAAAGAATAAACTGATTTGTGTCTTGATCCTTTTAGAATCATTTCAATAGCTTCTTTAGCTATCATGATATTATCCATTTCACCGATTAATGAAACAGTTTTTCCGTATATGGCCATTTGTACTTCAGCCATATCCATAATTATTTCACGTGTTTTTCCATTTTGCCCAATTATTCTCCCTTTGTATCTAGAAAGTGCATTTTTAGATTTTCCAATATATAATGGCAATTTTATGACTTCTAAATAAATATCATCATCAACTAATTTAAGAGCAACTTCAGGATTAAATCCACGAGCTACTGCTTTTACAATGTGATTTGCATTCCATACGCCAAGTGGGTCGCTCATGTTTTCTTGTGGGGTGATGTAAACAGTTCCGTCTTCACTATCAATATCTAAGATTGTTTCAGTAGCCTTTTCAATTGATTTTTTTACATCTCCTTTGTTTCCAATTAGTGCCCCAATTCTATTTTGAGGTATTTTTAAATAATCTGTTTCTGGCATACTTATCACCTTTTATAAGTAATATAAATTATTTGTATTGTTTTATTTAATAATTTCTAAAATTTTTTATGGAACATACTTTTTAATAGAAGTTTTGATAAAAATTATCGGTGTACGAAAAATTAAGGAAAAGTATTATGAAAAATATTTATTTTTTATTGCCTGCTTTAGCAGGAATAATGTTTGGATCAAGTGGGATTTTTGTCAGAACTTTAACTGAAAATGGGATTGATCCAACAACATTGCTGTTTTTAAGATTTTCAATAGCTGCTGTGGTAATGTTTGTTTGCGTGTTGCTGACTGACAAATCATTATTTAAAATCAAAAAAGAGTATTTGCCTTATTTTATCATTGCAGCCATTAGTATTGTAGGATTAAATCTTTGTTATAATGAGGCTATGAATTCAATTCATTTGTCTCTTGCAGCAGTATTGCTGGGTACCTCTCCGATATTTGTTATAATCGGCGCTTATTTTACATTAGGTGAAAAAATAACTGTTAAAAAAATAGGGTCGATGTTTTTGGCAATTGTAGGATGTATTTTGGCTAGTGGATTTTTAGAAAGCAGTATAGGTTCAATTTCATTAATCGGTGTTTTAGGCGGTGTTGGAGCTGCAATATTTTGTGCGGTTTATACATTAGATTCAACAAAAGTAATCAATAAGGGATGTCATACTTACTGTATTTTATTTTATTCTTTAATATTGATTGTAATTTTATTGCTCCCTTTTACAAATTTTGGACAGATAAATCATTATGTTAATGTTAATCAGCTTTCAAATGTGTTGTTTTTAATATTGCATTCATTTATTTCATTTGCTTTGCCATATATTTGTTTAACAACAGCTTTAAATTATGTGGAATCAGGGGTGGCATCAATATTATTGTCTGGATGTGAACCTATTGCAGCATTAATATTTGGTATTATTTGTTACTTTGAAATTCCAACAGTTTTAATGCTTTGCGGTTTGGTGATTGTTATTGTTGCATTGGTGATTTTATGCAAACCGTCTAAAAAAGAAGAAGTTAAAGTTTGAAGTCTACATATTCGTATACTTCATCATAACTTGTTTTTACACCTAATTTTTTATATTCATTCACTAATGTTTTAATATCCCTTTGGAGCAATTCGTGAGATATAGGATTGTCTAAAACGACAGACTGTGAAACATCAATAATAACTGGTTCTTCATTTTGATTAAGAATGTTATAATTGGATAAATCTCCATGAACCAATTTTCCTTCATGCACGAACTTTTTCAGTTGCACTAAAAGCTTATTGAAAAATTCTTCAGGATTTTTTGGAGGCTGATTTCTAACGGGCTGTGCAGGATTTCCTTTTTCATCTCCAATAAATTCAATTATCAAAACATTATTTGCACTGATGTAAGGCTCAGGAACATTAACTCCTGCATTATACAATCTTTTAAGGTTTTTAAATTCTTTACTTACCCAGGCATAAATCAGTTGTCTTTTATTTTTAGTTTTAACATTAAATCTTGGGTCGCCATGGACATAATAATCCATTTTTTTAAAATCAGAAGTAGCTATTCTGTAAATTTTAACAGCTACATAAGTTTCATCTTTAGTTATTCCCTTTAAAACATTAGCTTCTTTTCCGGTACTTATAGCACCATTTAAAATATCAATATAATCCTGTTTAGCTAATTTATATAGGGTTTCTAAAGTTATTTTGTCGAAGACTTCGCTTCCGACTTTTCTATCTTCACTACCTTTTCGCCTTTTACGTTCTCGTATTTTTTGGACTTTTGCATCGGCTTTATTGATTTTTGAATCCATTAAAATCAGTTAAAATAATAAGAGGGTAAAAAGGGTATTTACATTTTTAAATAGCCTTTTCTTTCAAGCCAGTTAGATTCAGTTTTGGTATATCTCCAGATTACATCCGCTTTTTCATCTGATTGGAAATCCCATGGTTTTACAAGAATGATGTCTCCTTCACGAATCCAAATACGTTTTTTCATTTTTCCAGGGATTCTGGTCATTCTAATATTTCCATCAGCACATCTAACTTTTAATTTACCATGACCCATGATTTGTTCCACGGCTCCTGGAATTTCCCCTTTTTTAGGTGTTCTTACTCTTCTAAATTCTTGCTGGTCATTGTTATTATTTGGTTTTGACAAGTACTCTCCTCCATCAATATAGTTTATATTTTCCATTTGGTTGATGATAAATTAAACTATTTATATATTACTTTTATTAATATATTAATGTATTCATTAAAGGGGATAATATGGGAACTGAATTTTTAAAAATTAAAGAATCCGAAGATGCTTTAGAAATTATTCAAAACTTATTTGATAAATATTACACTCTTCAAAGTGAAGAGATTGCTGTTGAAGATGCATACGGCAGAGTACTTTCTGGTGATGTGTACAGTAGGATGGATTTTCCTCCATTTGATAAAGCTTTAAAAGATGGTTTTGCAATTCTTTCACAGGACAGTTTTGGAGCTAGTGAAGAGTCTCCAAAGACTTTGGAAGTTATTGATTTTTTAGAGGCAGGTTCAACAACGGATAAGATTGTTGAAGAAGGCAAATGTGTTGAAATAAGTACTGGTGCAGCTATGCCTGAAGGGGCAGATGCAGTTGTAATGGTTGAATACTGTGAAAAAATGGATTCTGCAGTTAATATCTTGACTACTGTTACTCCTACTCAGGATGTAGCTAAAAAAGGTTCTGATACTGAAGAATCCAAATTAATTTTAAAGAAAGGTGATGTTTTAACTCCTGGTAAAATTGGTGTTTTACTTTCTCAGGGATTTGAAACAATTGAAGTTTATAAAAAACCTACTGTTGGGGTCATATCAACCGGAAATGAAATTACTCTTCAGGGCAATGAATTGCCGTACGGTAAAATTTATGATGTCAATGGAAACATGATTAAAAATGATGCAATATCCTGTGGAGCTGATGCTAAGTTTTTAGGAACTGTTAAGGATAATTATGATCAACTTAAAGCTAAAATTCAGGAATCTTTAGATGATGTGGATATTTTAATCGGATCTGGAGGAACTTCTGCAGGTCTGGGAGATGTAATGAAACATGTTTTGGATGAACTGGGTCAGGTTTATATTCATGGAATTTCTGTCCAGCCTGGAAAACCTACTATTGTGGGTATTGTAGATGGTAAAATTGTTATTGGATTGCCTGGAAATCCGGTATCTGCTTTAATGATATTTAATGCATTTGTAGCTCCTCCTTTAACAAAATTGGCAGGTATTGACAAAAATTTCGAAAAAAGTGTAGTTAAAGGTAAACTAACCAGAAGAATACATTCTCCAGTGGGTAGGATGCAGTATCAGTTAGTAAAAGTTGACGGTGAAGATATCCAACCGATATTTAAAGACTCTGGAGCTATATTTTCTTTATCTACTGCTGACGGTTATGTTAAAGTTCCAAAATCTGTTGAACTTCTTGATGAAGGAGAAGAAGTTGAGGTATATTTATTTAACATAAATTAAAAATATTAAATAAAAAAAGGTGAATCAAATGCAAATTCAAGATAAAATTATTCCTGATCAAAAAATAGCTGTTATTAATTATAAAGGTCCAATTTCTGATTTGGAAGTATTGCTTTCCAAATTAATGGATTGGGTTGAAACAGAAGAAATTAAAACAATTGGGGAACCTTTTATAATATATTACTCTCCAAGACATAGTGTAAATCAAGGGGATGCAGTATTTGATGTAGGTATAGCTATTGAAGGTAATGCACAAGCAAAAGATATTATTAAAACTGCGGATTTATTTGAACATGGCGTTTTAAGTGGAATTCATGAAGGTTCTATTGATAATATTTTAGATAGCTATGATACAATGGTTAAAGTAGCTCAAGAAAACAATTATGATATTATTGGTTCACCTACTGAAGTTTTAGTAAAAAATATTCACAATGCAGACAGCGAAGAAGAATATATTACTGAAATAAGATTGCCAATCATTAAAATGTAGGTCATAGCATGGCTAAAAAGAATGAAGAAATAGACATTGATGAAGAGATTAAAAGAATTTCCCGTAAAACTAATGTTGATTTCCTTAAATCTGAAAGAACATTTGATAATAGGATTAAAAATTTAGAAAAAGAAATTGAAAAAGCTTCTCAAACTCAAATTAAAGACTTTGACAAAAGTAAAGAGTTAGTGGGCAAATATTTATCAACAGATTTTTCTTCATCCACTATTGATAATTACAGACGAAAATTAAAAAAAATTTAATGTTGTCCAACAACTCTTAAGTTGTGGACTAAGATTTTTGGAAGGATAAACGGTCCGTATTGTTTAATTTCGGATTTGACTCCTTCACATTTTTTCATTATTTCAAATATATTTCCTGAAATCATTGCTTTATTTATAGGATAGCTAATCTCACCATTTTCTATTTTAAAAGCATTACTTGCTTCTACTGAAAAATCACCTGAAATAGGATTTGCAGTATGTGCTCCTAAAACGCTGGTAGTTAAAACTCCTTCAGATATTTCATCTGTCCCGATTTTTTCATCAAAATCAAGAATTATATTTGACGGACTGACTGACGGTGTAGATAAGTATGAGTTTCTGTAACCGTTTCCAGTACTTGTTGTATTTCCTTTATTTGCAGTGTAAATATCATACATGAATGATTTTAACACACCATTTTCTACAAGCTTGGTTTTCTTAGATACAGTTCCTTCACCGTCACACTTTGTAGAATACATTCCTTTTTCTAAAGTGGCATCATTTGTTATTGATAGGTTTGGACTTACAATTTCGCTGTTCATTTTGTCATGAAGAATTGATCTTTGTCTTTGAACATTTTCTCCGTTAAATGCTTCTAAAAAAGTGGATAAAAGACCGGTAGCAGCATAATAATCAAGAACTACATCGTAATCTTTAGTTTCAATAGCCTTTGTATCAACAGAATCCATAGCTAATTTACAAACATCTTCGGCTAATTTATCACCATCCAAATCATAAAATCTTGAAGAAATGGAATCATATGCTGTAGCTACATTTTCTTTTGCTTCAATATTTACAGATAATCCAGCACCAAATCCAGTACTTTTATTGGCAATTGAAACTCCATTTGAATTTAAGATAAGTGATTCACCGCGGCTTGCTGAAAATCCTGCTGAAGTTACATCACATTGGGTTTCATTAGCTTTTGTTATGATGTTATTTAAAAAATCAATGGATTCATCCAAATCCAAGTTTTCAAATTTTTTATCATAGAGTTTGTCAATGTCATTTACTTTTTCTTTTTGTGAAAATGCATAATTTTCATCAGGATTATTTAATTTAGTATTTTCCAGGGCCTGAAGTGCAGTTTGATTAATTTTATCCATATCTGAAGTAAATGCAAATCCCATTTTATTATCTTTCAGTACCCTAATTCCAATTCCTTGGGTAATTTCTTCTTTTGCAAAATTCAATTCATCGTTTTTAGAATCAAGTTCTATTGTTTTTCCAGAACTGATGTATACCTCGTAATCATCACAGATTTTTTTAACTTCCTTTTCACATTTTTCAGCCATTTCATATATCATTTTATCAGCTCTTATAATACAAATTTTTCAATAGCTTCCTTTACGCCGTCACCATAGTTATTTTTGCAAACATAGTCACTATTTTTTTTCAGAAAATCTTCAGCATTTCCAACAGCCACCTTCATTCCGGCTTCTTTCAGGAATGCTTCATCATTTTCGCTGTCTCCCATAGCCATTACATTTTCCATGTCGATGCCGTTTTCATTACAAAGATACTTTAATGAACTTCCTTTATTTACTCTTTTGTCTGTGACATGTAGGGCAAATCCACTATCGTATAATTCTATTTTATCTAGGTATTCAAAGCCTTTCAATCCCTCTTCCAGCTCTTTTTTAGTTATGGTTTTGTAAAATACACTTTCAGTCAACCTGTACATGTTGTCATTTGAAATGTTTTTATCAAACTTTGAACCTAATCTTTCTTTTAAGTGTTTATCAGCAGCATTTACATAAGTTCTGTCAACTACTGTTTTTATCTGGTTGTTATTGTAATTTTCTTTAAATATTACTCCTCCGTTTTCTCCCACTACTCCTCCGCTAGCTCCGAGGAGTACTAATGTTGCATAGGCATAAGTTACAATATTTCCAGTTACAATAATTGTAGGGACTCCTGCATCTTCTGCTTTTCGTATAGCTTCCATAGCTGAGTAACAAAGTCTTCTTTTATTATCAGTTATTGTTCCATCAATATCTACAGCTATTGCATCTATATTCATTTTAATCCCTTGAATATCTGTGGGCTATATTACAGGTTCCTTCTTTACTGACCATACATGCTCCGATTGGATGTAGGGGGTTACAGGATTTTCTAAATAATTTGCAGTCTTCAGGTCTGGCCAATCCTCTTAAAATAGGTCCGCAAATACAGCCTTTAGGAGCTTCTTTAACATCTTTTACTTCAATGTCATATTTGGCTCTTGCATTGTACTGGCTGAATTCATCTTTAATTTCTAGAATGGAATTAGGTATTTTCGGAAATCCTCTCCATTCTCTGCTACCTACATCAAATACTTGATCGATAACTTTTTGAGCTATTATATTTCCTTCGTCTCTAACTGCTCTGTTGTATTCGTTATCTATTTTAGGTGTATCATCACGTATTTGTCTTAAAATCATATAAACAGACATTAAAATGTCTAAAGGATTAAATCCGGCAACTGCCTGAGGTATACCATAGTCTGTTGAAAGATATTCAAAAGGCTTGGTTCCTATGATTGTACAGACATGTCCAGGTTCAATTAATGCATTAAGATTGGTTTCCCCAGAATTTATTAAATAATCGATAGCTGGGGGGATTAATCTATGACAGGATAAGACTGAGAAATTTTCAGGAGGTTCTGCCAAAATTTCTGCAGCAGTTGTTGGTGCTGTGGTTTCAAATCCTGCAGCCATAAATACAACGTCATTATCCTCTTTTTCAGCTATTTCAATAGCTTTATTAATTCCATACACTACTCTTACATCTCCACCTTCTGCTTTTGCTTCTGCAAGTGAACGTTCAGAACCAGGAACTCTCAACATATCTCCAAAAGTAGTCACTGTCACTCCCCTGTCGACTAATTCTAGACATTCGTCAATTTCACGGGAAGGTACAACACATACCGGACAGCCGGGTCCTGCAATGATTTCTACTTCTGGTGGAAGTAAAGACCTTATTCCATTTTCCATAATTGCGTGTTCATGTGAACCACAAACATGCATTATTTTTACTGGAGTAGCTATTTCATTTATTTTGTCTAACAACTCTTTTGTCATATTTTTCATTCATTAACACCTAAAAGATTTAATATTAGTATTATTATATTATTTAGTAACGTTTAAATAAATTTTGTAATTTAGGGATTTATATGTTTGAAAATAATAAGATATTGGTGGTGATTCCTGCTAGAGGTTATTCAAAAAACATTCCTCGTAAAAATTTACGTTTACTTGGTGAAAAACCTCTTATTTATTACTCAATAGATATAGCTAAATCGTCAAAATATGTTGATGATGTAGTGGTGTCTACTGAGGATTCTGAAATTGCATCGATTGTTGAAAAGTATGGTACTAGTGTTGTGAAGCGTCCTGTAGAATTAGCTACTGATGAAACATTATTGGATACTGTTATTTATGATGCAATGTTACAAAAAGAAAAACAGGCTTTTGACGAATATGATATTGTAATTACAATTCAACCTTCTTCTCCGTTACTAAAAACTGAAACATTAGATAAAGCTATTGAAAAATTCGCTGATTTTAATATTGATAGTGTAATTTCTGTTGTTGATGATAAGAATCTGAGGTGGGGATTCGATGATGAAAATGGAAGGTATTTTCCATTTTATTCTGAAAGATTATATAGGGATTTGCTTCCTAAAACTTTTAAAGAAACCGGAGGTATATTAGCTACTCGCCGTAATTTTGTAACTGAAACATCTCGTTTAGGTTTGAATATAGACCTGATTGAGATTTCTCGTGAAGAAAGTGTTGAAATAAATACTTATGAAGACTGGTGGATTGCAAATAATTATCTTAATAAAATAAAAATAGCTTTTGTTGTTGATGCTTATGACCAGATTGGAACAGGTCATATGTACCGCTGTTTGTCAATGGCATCAAAACTTGTATTCCATGACGTAGTATTCTTTATTAATAGAACCCATCAGTTGGGAATTGACATTATTGAAGGGTATAATTACAAATATCAAACATATGGAGGTAAATCTGAGTTGCTTGGTTTATTTGAACAGTTTGATCCGAAGATTATTATTAATGATGTGGGTAATACTTCTTATGAGTATATGGTCGATTTGACAAATAAGGGTTATTATATAATTAATTTTGAAGATTTTGGAAGCGGTTCAGATCTTGCGGATCTGGTATTTGATTCATTATATGAACATGAAGGTGATGAAAAATTCTTTGTGGGGCATGAATATTACATTTTAAAAGATGAATTTTATTTGCATCAGCCAAAAATAATTACAAATGATGTTAAAACTGTTTTGATTGATTTTGCTCCAAATGATACACTTAACTTGTCTCAAAAAGTTTTGGATGCTCTTTTAGCTAGTGGGTTTTCTGGCAGAATCAATGTTATTTTAGGTTCAGGACATGAAAATTTTGAAGAATTGTCAGCTAAATATGAGCTTATGCAAAATGTTCAGTTTTATACAACAGTAAATTCTATCAGTGACTTCATGATTTCTGCAGATGTTATTTTCACTTCTGGGGGAAGAATCATGTATCAGGTCTGTTCTTTAGGTGTTCCATGTATTGTTATATGTAAGGATGAAAGAGAAGAGAAAAATCTATTTGGAAGTCCTGAACACGGATTTGTAAATATGGGTCTTGGATCTTATTTGACTCAGGAAGACATTATAGAACAGTTTAATATTGTGGCTAATGATTTTGAACTTAGACAGGCAATGAATAACAAAATGTTGGAAATTGATTTAAAACATGGTTTTGAAGAATGTTGGAGTGTTGTTAAGTCTAAGTATAGGGAATTTAATTTGGATAATGCTAAATAAATTCTTTACAATTCTTTTTTTTAAAAAACAGTATTTAATTTAAAAAATAAAAAAAGTTAAAATTCTGAAGAACAGTCTGCAGAATATTTGTTAAGTAAAACTGCACATTTGTCTATTGTTTCAGAATTTAATTTGGTAGGGCCGTATTCAATTTTATACAGCAGTTCTTCCATAAATAAATCTTCATCAGTTAATGGAGTGTTTATTACAACAACTTCATGATTTATGAAACCAACTAAAGGCTCAACAAAACAATGCCTTATATTGTTTTCATTAAGGAAATTAATCAGGTTTTCACCTAATATTAATGATTTTTGTTTTATTTTATTGTCCTGTGAGAATTTTGCCTGTTTAGTTGTATACTTAAAACGTCTGCCGTAATGGGAGTTAATTTCTTCTATTTTGTCATCATTTTCAATAGAATCAATTAAATTTAAATTTTCATTTTCTGATTCTAATTTATTTTTTGCTTTGTATTTTTGTGAAATAAGTGCATAAATTCCTGAAGGTCCTATAACTACATGGTTTATACCTGTAGATGATGCAGGTATTTTTACATTGTAGAAAACATAATACTCCTCTGGAAGAGTTAATAAATGTTCTCTGATAATTCTAGTTCTTGTTTCTGTTTCTTTGGTGTCTCTAGTTTTATATATTCCGTAACATAATACTAATACACCAATTAACAAGGTAAATATACCAAATCCGCTATCAATAGTTAATATTTCTACAATACTTAAAACGAAGATTATAGCTCCAATTGCAATAATGATGTTGTTTGTGTTACTATAATTCTTAATTTCGTTTATTTGAGTGTTTTCATCATTTACAGATGTGATGTTAGTGCTTGGTTCCTTTATTGCTAATTTGTCACCTATTTTTTCTAAAAACTTATGTGATTTTTCAGTTTCCGGAATGTCTGCATAATATGATTCCATTCCTTTGAAAAATTCATCTTTTAGATATTTTTTCAAAACATTATAATCATTTGATTTAGGTATGGAAAATTCTTTTCCAAACTTGGACAGTACTGCTTGTGGAATTGTAGTTCTTGCAGTTCTTGGAGCAGGTTGATGTTCCAATTGTTTTTCCAGTTCTTCATCTGCAATTTTTTGCATATGATCTTCTGAGAAAAAATTTTCTATTCTATGTGTAACAGAATGTATAGGTGTTATTGTATTCTTTTCAGTAGATGTATATTCATCAGCGCTGTCGGTTTCTTCATAAACTGTTTCAGGAGCTTCATTTTTTCTCTCTTCAAGATATCGGTCTACTTCTTGGTTCATATTTTCGTCTAAATATCTTAAAGGTCCGCCACAACTATCACATTCATAATCAAGTATGTTATCATTTTTATTTAGTTTATATTTTAATCCACATTCGCTACATTGGACGATATATGAATCATCATACTTTTGTGAAGTTATAATTGTAGATTTTGAGGAATTGTCGTCATCAGAATAATTTTCAACAACTTCTAAATCTCCTGAGCATGAAGAACACTCGAATGCACTTATGTCATCATCATCATCGAGTTGGTATTTAGCACCACAGTTCTTACAGCATACAACTTTCATATTACCCTCTTTAGTTTGCCTTATTTTATGTGTTAATTTTTATAACTGTTTTATTATATATGTTTCTAATATTTCACATTTTGTAGTGGATATTACTTATTTTTTTCATATAAATATAGGTTATCTATGTTTTTTATTTGAGTATAATTAGTTAAATTGCTTAGTTCTTTGTTGGAAATGTAATACGTTACATTGGATTGATCTATGTATGTAGTATTGCCTGTTGGAATTCCTTCAACGTCTGTTTGTAAATACCAGCTGTAAGGTCTTAAATTATAAACTCCAATTGATTGATTTTCATAATCAGGGTTATTTTGGATTATGTAATTAGATATTTCTTCGGGAGCTTTGAAATTTGGAATGTCTTCGTAAGTTGATGTAAATGTGAATCCTTGAATTACAAACATTATAATTAAAATCAGTGGAATTATATTTTTGTTGATTTTAATTTTTTCATGAATCAATTCGATACTTAGCATAATGAAGTATATGATTGGAGGAATTGCTGGAATAATATATCTGTTAACTCGGATATTGAAATAAGTAAAAAATATGTAAAATGACAGTATCCAGCCTAACATTGCAAGGTATTCTTTATGTTGGGAGTCTTTACCAATTAAATAAAGGCCGATAAATGTAATTATTATTGTAACAATGGAACTGACCTGGGTAAATATTGCAACAGATATTAAAAATGCAATTGCTGCTCCAATACTTTCTTTATTGCGTTTGATTCTTATTTTCATTGCTCCAAGAACAGTTCCAACAGCTAATAGTCCAAGACTTATCCATGAAAGTACTGTTGAATTTTCAAGTAGTGGGGTAGCATTTACAAAGGTTGTTTTTGAAGCAGAAATGAATTCTGGGAAATTGGTAAAGTAATATTTCATATCTGGATTGTATGCTTGATTTACAGTCATTCCGCGTTTTCCTTCTACTCTTATTGCAGTTTCATGAATTAACGGTAATTCAAAATTACTCATTACAGTTAATATGATTAAAACAATGGCAAAAATACCTATAGAGTACAGGATTCCTTTAATGATGTATGGTTTGTCTTCAGGAGTTATTTTAAATCCTTTTTCATAAACATAGTATAATATTAAAACCGGTAGAATTAGTCCTGCTGTGTATCTTGTAAATAAACAGATTACAAAAAGAGGCATAGCTATTGCATAATATTTTGGATTTAATTTAATAGCCATATATGAGATAAGAACACACCATATGGTTACAGCCACCGCAGGTATATCCAAAGTTCCATTAGCTAACCATGCTAAATTAAGTGCAAAAGTAGCATACATTATAGTTCCAGTTAAACTCAATACTTCATCAAATCTGGTTCTAAGCAAAATATAAAATCCGATATTTCCAAGTATTGCGAATACACCAGTAACTAAATAAATAGAAAGTTCGCTTTTAAATCCCAAATCAAATAATAATGAAGTTATAAATGAGATTAAAGGATATAAATAAATCGTTGATGTTGAGTTTATATTGGCTCCGGAGTAATACAGTGCATTTAACAAGTAAACAAAAACATCAGAACAGTATATTCCGATTGATTCTGTAAACTGGATGTAATAAGCAACTAATAATGAACTGATTATAAGGACGACTAATATAAACTTAGCATCATTACTTTTTAAATTTAAATCATTAAAAATCATTAAATAATTTTTTTATAATTTATTTTTTAAAAAGTTATTGTAAATGTTCCAATAGCAAATGCAATAAATGCAATTAGCATTCCGGTTTTTAAGTATTTTGAAACTTTATTTGCTGTTTTTGAATCCTGATTTCTAAGTAATACAGCTCCATAAAGGAATATTAACACAGCTATACTTACAACAATCAGATAATTGATGTTAAAAATATGATAAATATAGAGCAGAGGACATAATGCACAATCGATGATTATTAGGCTAATTGCAATAATTGCAGATATTTTTGGACCGTATAATATTGGAAATGTTTTGGCTCCTTCTGCCATGTCCCCTTCCATATCTTCAATATCTTTTGTTATTTCACGGGCAGTAGTCATTATCAGTGCGAAAAATGCAAGCAAATATGATTCATAAATTATCAATCCTTCATTAAAGGTGTATCCTGCAAATATAAAGCATAATCCTGTCATGAATCCGACAGTTAAATTACCTATTAGTGGTGTGGATTTTAATTTATATGCATAGAGGTAAAGTATAATGTCTGAAAAGATTACTATTGTGCAGGGAATCCATGTGTCTACCAAACAGGATATTAAAAACCCAACAATTGCCGCAAGAATAAATAAAAGATATGCATAGTTTTTTGCATTGTCAAGTGAAATTCTTCCTGAAGGGATGGGTCTTTGAGGTTTGTTGATTAAATCTATTTTATAGTCAAAATAATCGTTAATTACATTTCCAGCACTCATAGCAAAAAATACAGCTAACATGGCTAATATTATGGGAATATCAACACTTTTTGCAAGAATAGCTACTAAAATAACTGCTATTATTGCCATTATTACATTTCCTGGGCGGATTATTTCAACATATGGATTCATAATTTTTCCTCTTTAATAAATACTTTTATAAACTATATTAAGGTAAAATAACTATATTAATATTTATGGTTAATTAAAATAGGCTGGTGTTATTGTGAATAAAATTAAAATAGCAATTGTGGGAATGGGGAATTGTGCAAGTTCCCTTATTCAAGGAATACATTATTATGATGGAAAAAATCCTGATGATGCAATAGGATTGATGCATTGGGATATCGGAGGATATTCACCTTCAGATATTGATGTTGTTGCAGCTTTTGATATTGATGCTAGAAAAGTAGGTAAGAGCATTGATGAAGCTATTTTTGCAAAACCAAATTGTACAACTATTTTTCAAGAAGAAATCCCAAAATATGATGTTTGCGTAAGTATGGGGCATGTTTTGGATGGTGTTGCACCACATATGTCTAATTATGACGATGATTACACTTTTGTTGTTAGTGATGAAGAACCAGTTGATGTTGTTGAAGTTTTAAAGAAAAGCGGTGCTGAAATTTTAGTGAATTATTTGCCAGTTGGATCTGAAAAGGCAGCAAGGTTCTATGCACAATGTGCTCTTGATGCGGGAATTGCTTATGTGAATTGTATGCCTGTTTTTATTGTAAGTGATAGTGAGTGGGATGCTAAATTCAGACAAAAAGGAATTCCTATTGTTGGGGATGATATTAAGGCACAAATTGGAGCTACAATAACTCACAGAACATTAGCTAATTTATTTAAAGATAGAGGAGTTAAGCTGGACAGGACTTATCAGATTAACACAGGCGGAAACACTGACTTTTTAAACATGCTTAACAGGGACAGATTAGACTCTAAAAAAGAATCTAAAACTGAAGCTGTCCAGGCTGTTGTAGCTGAAAGAATGGATGACAGGGATATTCATATTGGGCCTAGTGATTATGTTCCATGGCAGGATGATAACAAGTTATGTTTCCTTAGGATGGAAGGTCGTACTTTTGGTGATGTTCCAATGAATATTGAACTTAGATTAAGTGTTGAAGACTCTCCAAACTCTGCAGGATGTGTTATTGATGCTGTTAGATGCTGTAAGCTTGGTTTAGAAAGGGGTATTGGCGGTCAGTTAACTTCAATTTCTTCTTATGTAATGAAACATCCTCCAGTCCAAGTTACTGATGATGAAGCTTATGAAAATGTTGAAAAATTTATTTCTGGCGATTTGGAAAGATAATTTTTCATTTTCTTTTTTTTATATTTTTAAACAAACATATTAATACTAGTTAAAATAATATATAATATTTGGTATAATTTATTCTACTTATCGATTTATAAAAAACAATTAATGAGAGGTGTTAATCTATGACTAAAGTAAGATTTACCGAAACTGCACTTCGTGATGCTCACCAATCCTTACTTGCAACTAGGATGAGAACCAGGGATATGATTCCTATTGCTGAAGAAATGGATAAAATAGGTTTTTTCTCTGTTGAAGCATGGGGTGGAGCTACTTTTGATACATGTATAAGATATTTAAACGAAGACCCATGGGAAAGGTTAAGAAGCTTAAAATCTGAATTTACTAAAACTCCAATTCAGATGTTAATTAGGGGACAAAATTTAGTAGGATATAAACATTATCCTGATGACATTGTTACAAAATTTGTAGAAAAATCCTATGAAAATGGTGTTGACATATTTAGAGTTTTTGATGCTTTAAATGATGTTCGTAACATGAAACAAACAATTAAAGTTGCTAAAGATCAAGGAGCTCATGTACAAGGGACTATAAGTTATACTTTAAGTCCTGTTCATACTTTAGATGATTTTGTGGATTTAGCTAAAGAACTTGAAGCTCTTGACTGTGATTCAGTATCTATTAAAGATATGGCTGGTTTAATAACTCCTTCAGCAGCTTATGAATTAGTAAGCAGATTAAAAGAAGAAACTGATTTATTGGTTGATTTGCATTGTCACTGTACTAGTGGAATGACTCAAATCAGTTATTATGCAGCTTGTCAGGCAGGTGTAGATGTTTTAGACACAGCTATTTCCCCACTTTCCGGAGGAACAAGCCAGCCGCCTACTGAAAGTATGGTTGCTGCATTACAGGGAACTCCTTATGATACTGAATTGGATTTAAAATCATTAACCGCTATTAAGAAATACTTTGATCAAATTAAAGAAAAATATTTGGCTTTAATTGATCCTATTGCTGAAAGTATTGATACTGATGTTTTAATGTATCAAATCCCTGGAGGAATGCTTTCAAACTTAATTTCACAGCTTAAAGAACAAAATGCTTTAGATAGATATAATGATGTACTTGATGAAATGCCTCGTGTAAGAAAAGACATGGGTTACCCACCTCTTGTAACTCCAACTAGTCAAATTGTAGGTATCCAGGCTGTAATGAATGTATTAGGTGGAGAAAGGTACAAAACAGTTTCCAATGAAGTAAAAGAATATATGAAAGGTTTCTATGGTAAACCTCCTGCACCAGTTAATGCTAAAATAGCTAATAAAATTATTGGTGATGAAGAAGTTATTACCTGCAGGCCTGCAGATTTACTTGAAGATGAATTTGACAAATATAAAACAGAAGGGGAACAAAAAGGTTTTGTCAAATCTGATGAAGATGCACTTACTTATGCCTTATATCCATCAATCGCTCCAAAATTCCTTAAAGGAGAAGCAGTTGAAGAAGAACTTAAAAGTGTTGCTCTTCCAAGCGATAATGAAATTGGAATTCCAACTCAATATAATGTTGAAGTTGACGGAGACGTATATGAAGTTAAAATCATGCCTACCGGATTTATGGAAGTTGAAGAAACTGAAAAAGGACCATTCACTCCTGTTGAAGGTGGATTAATTTCAACTATGCAGGGTATGGTTATTAAACTTACCGTAAATGTTGGGGATAAAGTAACTAAAGGATCAACTGTGGCGGTCATTGAAGCTATGAAAATGGAAAATGATATTCAGGCTGAAGAAGACGGTGTTGTAAAAGAAATCTTTGTAGAAGCTGGAGATGCAGTTAATTCCGGTGATATTCTAATGGTTATTGAATAGGATAACCATTTAATTTTTTTTCTTTTATAAGTTCACTAAATAAGAATATTTATATACTTAATGAGAAATAATCTTATTTGATGATGTGTTTTGGATAAGAGGTTAATTGTGGGAATTGCAATAGCTGCCGTAATTTTAATTGTTGCAGTATTTGCAATTATAAATTATGATAATGATAAAATAATAATTAATGGTAATTTTAACCTTGTTGGAGATTCTCAAATAGATTGGAATGATACAACACAGGAATGCAGTGTGTTTCAGAATTTTGCTTCCAATGATGGCGGAAGCTATGATGTTTTAAAAGTTACATTGGCATTCTATAAGGACGGTAAATTAATTGGAACTAATGATACAGTAGTAACTGGTGACAGTTTTAAAGATTTTAGTGTGAATACCACTACAAAACTTCCTCAAAAGCCAGACGGATTTACTTTCGACATCCATACAATTTAGGGAGAAATATCAAATATCTCTCTGCAAAATTCTTTTCCTGTTTTTGTTTTAAAAATATTTTCATAAACCTTTTTTATATCTTCCTTGGAAGTGTTTTCTTCTTCAAAATTAACTAATAAGTCAGCTTCAATTAGTATTTGGTAATCTAGCCCTGAAACATTAATGTATGTGTGGTGGTGTCCTATTAAAAACAGTATCCTATTGATGTTTTTATAATCCAGGTTTTCCAATATTTCTCTTGCAACTGCATGCCCTTCTTTTTCCTGTAATTTTCCTTCAGTTGAATTATATTTTTTCTCACAAACTTTAATTCCAATATCATGTAAAATAGCAGCACTTTCCAAATTAAATAAATCATATTCATTAACTTTTTCCAAAATAGCTATTGTTTTTGCATAATTGTGGACTTTAAGTGCATGGCTTATTCTTTTTGCATCTCCATGATTATATGCAATCATTTTTTGAATTAATGGTGCTATTCTATTCATTGTACTCACTTGGATCTTTAACGTCGGCTAACTTAAAAGCTCTTTTTCTTCTCATGCAGCTTTCACAAACACCGCAATGTTTTTCATGTCCTGTATAGCAGGAATAACTTAATTCCATAGGAGCTTTAATTTCATCTCCTAGTTTTACAATTTCATCTTTGTTCAAGTCAATGGCAGGTGCTTTAATTTCAATATTTTGCGGTGATCCCACATTTAGCATATTGTTGAAACTTTCTAAAAATTCTTTGGAGTTGTCTGGAAATGTTGCAGCTTCTTCTTTGTCCCATCCAACAATTATTATTTCAGCACCTATACTTTCAGCATATGATGTGGCTATGGATGTAAATACAATATTTCTTCCCGGAACCCAAACGCTGCTTGCTGTGTCTTCACATATGTCTAAATCATCCAATTCTTCATGGGTTAAAGTTGGAATTTCATTATCACTTGTAAGTGATGAATTGCTTATTTTATTAAGCCAAGGCAAGTCAATAACTTCGTGGGTAAAACCCATTTTTTTACAGATTTCTTCGGATGCTTTCAATTCCTGTTTAAAACTTTTCTGACCGTAATTGAAAGTTATTCCATGAATTTCATAGTCTTCGGCATAAACACATGTTGCTACACAGGAGTCCAGTCCTCCAGATAAAACTGTTATTGCTTTTTTAGTCATCATAATTCCCTACTATTTTTTTTACTTCTATTAAAGGTATATCTGTTTTATTGGCTATTTTTAACAAATCTTCATACTCCGGTCTGCCGGAAATAATTTCTCCGTTTACATATGCAACCTTAAAGGTTACATCAAAGATGTTTCCGTTAATTTCAACGGATTTTTTAATGAATTCTCTTTTAGCTATTCCTCTATGTAAATTTGGAGATATTCTAATACCTAATGTACCTATTTCTTTAAACATCACATCAATTAAATGATTTCTTTTGCTGCGGTTAGCTATTACTTTTAAAAGGCTTCCCTGTCTGTTTTTCTTCATTATAATTGGAGTAACTGACACGTCAGAGGCTCCTTCGTCAAGTAATTTGTCAAATAAATAACCTATTTCTTCACCGGTTAAATGGTCAATATTTGTTTCAATAACATCTATCCTATCGCTTTCAGTTATTTCTTTAGTTTTAATTATTCTTAATACATTAGGGAAATCAAAATCTTTTTTTCCTGCACCATAAGCTATTTTTGAGGTTTTACATTGTGGAATAAATTTTTTAAATTCACTGCATAGTTCAGCATAAATTGCACAGCCTGTAGGTGTAGCCAGTTCACTCTCAACAGGTCCTCCGATACAGTTTATATCTTTTAGAATTTCCAGCACTGCAGGTGCTGGAACAGGCAATATTCCGTGTGTTGTTTTAATTCGGCCACCGCCTAAAGCTACAGGCAGTCCGATTACTTCTTCTTTGTCTAAATTTAAACTGTAGAATCCATAAACTGATCCGATAACATCTGCTACTGCATCACTTGATCCAACTTCATGAAAATGAATTTCATCTAAGCTTTCACCATGAACTTTTGATTCTGCAATAGCTATTCTTTTAAAAATATTTTTAGAAGTTTCCTTTACTTTTTCATCCAGTTCCAAATTGTCAATTTTGGATATTAAATCTTTATAGTGGATGTGTTTATTTTCACTTAGTAATTCTACATTACAGTAAGTTGAATCAATTCCGCATTTGTTTACTTTATTAAAGCTCACTTTCACTTTTCCAAATTGGGAGGTAACTGATTCCATAATTTCTTTAAGTTCTTTAGGATTGGCTCCCAAATCAACTAAAGCACCTATAATCATATTTCCAGCTATTCCTCCGGTTTGTGGGTCGATAATAAGTGTCATGATTTTTCCCCTATATTTCTTATTTATTTTCATTATTAAAAAATTTATATTAAGAATTACTATATACCATATACTACATATAAATAATAACAGGTTAAATCATGGAAAATACTAATTTGAATATTATCACTAAAGATTATGGGATATGTATTAATAATTCTGATTATTTTCTAGCATTTAGCGACTTTACTGTTAGTGATGGTATTGACATTGTTGAAAATGTCAATATTTTAAAAAGTAAAGATGATTTTGAGAAAACTGCTAAAAAAGCAGAAGCTTTCAACCATTCTGAAGGATCATATATTGCACAGGCAGTTAATTCAATTGATTATTTTTCAAATACTTATGGGGATTTAACATTATTTACTTTTATGGCTAATGATGTGGTTATTGAAGATTTCACTGAAAATCTTAAAGTAGCCAATTCTCCTAAAGGTTTCGCAGATGCCAGAATTGATATAAATCATGTTTTATATATTAATAAAACTTTATCTCCTGGAATGTTGTTAAAAATTTATAAAACTGTTGTTAAAGCTAAAGCAGAGTTTTTACGTGGTCTTTGCCTACCGTTACATATAGAAAATATTTTAAATAAAAATGATTTTCTGGCAGTGCTTTGTAATGTGGCTCAAACTAGCTTAATTGATGAAAACAGTGTGGATATTATAAATAATCAATATGAAGATGACCAGCTGATTTTTGAAGAGTTGGCTACTTCAATTGAGGAAGCAGTTATAATCAGCTGTGAAGACGCAATAGAAAAGCTTGAATTGTCTTTTGGAATATTGGATTACTTTGTATCTGAAGGTATTTTGTTAGGGGATTTGGTGGAAGCAGGATTGGCACTTGTTGCAGGTGTGGAAGTTACTGAAGAAATTTCAGAAAAACTTGAGGCACAAATCTTAAAATCATTATGTGATATTAATGTTATTGCTTTGTTGATGGCAGCTATCAGGACGGAAGCTGATTTTACCGGTGGAAGAATAAGGGAAGTTGATGTAAGTGATGATCCGGCATATCTCTACACTGATGAAGTGTTGGGATTAGCTATTTCTAATCAGATTGCGGGAACTAAAGCAACATTTAACTTTAAACGCTATGATGAAGCAAAACCTGGAATTATTGGTGGTTTAGGACCTATGGTAGATGACATATTTGCCGGTTTAATTGCGGGATGTATGTCAAAAATTTTTGAGGAGTAGATAAAATATGGAAAATAATGAACATGAAAGATTTTCACCAATCAAATCTCTGTTAGGACTTTTGTCTTTTTCAACTATTATTCCAGTTAAACAGTATACTTCAATAGAATATATGACAAGGTTGGTTTGGTGCTGGCCTTTCATTCATTTAGTTGTAGGTATTTTAGCAGCTGTGTTTGGAATAGTTTGTGCAGATGTGTTGCATTTAAATCCATTTTTCACAGCAGCACTTATTTATGCATTTTTAATGTTAATAACAGGATATAATCATTTGGATGGTGTAATGGACATGGCAGATGGAGTCATGGTTCATGGTGACCCCCAAAGAAAAATAAGTGTAATGAAAGATTCATCAGTAGGTGCTGGTGGAGTTGCAACTTTATTTTTAGTAGCTATTTTAACAATCGCAGGACTTTACAATGTTTTGGATTATGAATGTATAGCTGCAATAATCATTTGTGAAATGGTATCTAAATCTTCAATTTTAACAACAGCTTTGCTTTCAACTCCTTCGGATCAGGGTATTGGATGTTACTTTATTTATTCAACCAATATATTGAATTATATACTTTCTACAGTTATTGTAGCAGTTATTGCTTATTTGGTTGGTGATGTTGTTGGAGTTATAGGTTTGGCTGGAGCTATTGTTGCAGGAGCTTTAATAGCATTTATTGCTAAACGCAATTTTGTTATAGCTAATGGTGATGTTTTGGGAATGTCTAATGAAGTTGGAAGGCTGATGGCATTGTTATTTATGTCAGTGGCTTTGTTCTTTTTATGAAGTGATATGATGAATGTAAATGTTTTAAGATTGGACCATAGAATTGGAAGAGATACACGTATAACCACTCATGTATGTTTGACTTCTAGAGCTTTTGGAGCTAGTAAAATCTATTTAAGTGGTGAAGAAGACCATAAACTTATGGAAAATGTTAGAGACACTGCTGATAGGTGGGGAGGAAATTTTGAAATTGAATATGCTAAAAATTATATGGGTGTTATTAACAAATGGAAAGACAATGGTGGAAAAGTAGTTCACTTAACAATGTATGGCTCTCAGGCTCATGAAATTGTTAGTGAAGTTCAGAAATCCAGTGCTGACATTTTGATTGTTGTTGGTGGGGCTAAAGTTCCTGGAAAAGTATATAAAAGTGCCGATTGGAATGTTTCAGTAACTACACAACCTCACTCTGAAGTTTCTTCTCTTGCTGTTTTCCAGCATTTGCTTATGGACGGTAAGGAATTTGATTTGGAGTTTGAAAATCCTGTATTTGAAGTTATTCCAACAGCGCATGGTAAAAATGTTAATATTCATGATGAAAACAGATAATATTAGCTAATAAAGTCATCTAACCTTTTGATGGCTTTAATTTTTTCATCTTTTTTTAATTTGGCTTGGTCAATAGCATCTCTCATTGTGTTTATTGAATTGTCATAAACTTTTTTATCAACGGGGTATGGAAATCCGTCTTTTCCACCGTGGGTAAAGCTATATTTTACAGGATCTTCCCAGCTTGCGCTTTCTCCAAAAACCAAATCAGATATTAAAGCCAGTGCTCTTATTTTTTTGGGACCAATTCCTTTAAGTAAAATTAATTCCTCATAGTTTTCTGGCTGTATTTCCCAGGCATTTTTAAGAACTTCAAATTCCTTATCTGAAATATCCATATCTAAAACCGGATGGTGGGAGGGCATTGTAAAATCTGTTAATAGCATCTGATTATCTTTTCTTTTAAAATAGCTACGCAAATGCTCAGGATTATCATTAATTAAGTCAACACTGATATTTTGAGCTTCCTTACTTTTCTTGTCAGTCATGTTTAGTGATTCAGGATTTTTAACGTCACATGAAATTGCACTATGGGGATCTTCCAAAAAATCGATTGCAGTATCGCTCATCCAGTGATAACGTCTGGCATATTTGTTTTCGGTGTTTAATCCTTGTTGAACAACAGCCCAGTCTCCTTTTTCTGTAATGAAAAAATTATGCTGGTATAGGGTGTATCCGTCTTGAATGCAGGAGTTATCTACTTTGGCAGATAATTTGCTTCCTTTTACCATTTCTTCGACAGTTTTTGTTTTTAAATTGAATATTTCTCCGGCTCGTTGTATTCCTTCTGGAGTTTTACGGGATTTTTCTCCTTTGCCTCCGCTAAGATATAATCCATGTTCTTCGGGTTTAATAGATTGTTTTAGAGCTCCGAGAGTTGTTGTAGTTGTTCCTGAGGAGTGCCAGTCAAAGCCTAATACGCAGGAAAATGACTGAAACCAGTATGGATTTGATATTCTATTTAAAAACTCGTGAGGTCCGTATTCATCAAGAATAACTTCTGTAATTGCACAGGACAGTTTCACCATTCTTGAAAACAGCCATTTTGGCGGATGGCCTCCGTGAAGTGGTAAATTGACAGATCCCTTTTTTTGCATAATTTATATTTTTAATTTTAAGTGTATTAATAAGTTTTATAAGAGCAGTTGTTAAGTAATGTTAATGATTCATGAAAACATTAATAAACTATTATTTATAAAATTAATAAATGTTATAATGTTAACATAGTTTACACATTAAAATTTATTTAGGAGCGTTTATTATGGCTATTAATAACGGAGATTTTGTAAGATTAAATTTTACTGGAAAAATTAAAGAAAACGATGAAATATTTGATACTACTTTTGAAGATGTAGCTAAAGAAGCAGGTTTATTTGATGAAAACAAAGAATACAAACCTATTCCAATTATTGTAGGTGGAAATCATTTATTACCTGCTATTGAAGAAGCTATTGTTGGATTAGAAGCAGGCGATTCCAAAACTATCGAAATTGATAGTGAAAATGCTTTCGGACCTAGAAACAAACAATTAATTCAATTAATCCCAATGAAAGAATTCAAAAGACAAGGTATGACTCCTGTACCGGGTATGAAAATTACTTCTGAAGGAAGCACTGGTAAAATCTTAACTGTTAACGGTGGAAGAGTAAAAGTGGACTTCAACCATGAATTAGCAGGTAAAGATTTAATTTTTGATGTTGATGTTACTGAAATCATTGACAATGACGAAGACAAAATTAAAAGTATGATTGAGTTACATTACGCAGCTCCTAATATGGATATTAACAAAACCGTAATTGATATTGACGGGGATGTTGTAAACATAACTTTAGATGATGTTGCTAAATTCGATCAAAAATCTTACATGGATGTAACCTTTGCTAGATTCAGAATAGCTAAAGACATCTGGGAAAACATGGACTTTGAAAAAGTCAACTTTGTTGATTCCTTCGAGAAAAAACAAGAAGAAGATGAAGAAGAAGCAGAAGAATAATTCTTCTTCTAAATACTTTTTCCATGGGCAATAGCTACTATTCCAGGGATATTTTCTACTTTTAATTTATATAAAGCTTCAATGCCTTCATTTTCAAAAGCAACACACTCTTTTTCTAAAACATTGTTTGTAAGCAGTGCGGCTACAGGTGGAGTTATTACGAAAATGGAATTGTTTTTATTTAAAGCTTTTTTTGTTTCGTCATTTAACATTCCTTTGCCGATATGGATTTTAACACCATTTTCACTTAAAAAAGGAATTGTGGATTCTATTTCTTCTTTATTGCTTGTTGTTGGAGCTATTCCGGCATCACTAACTGCAGTATGCATTATAGCTATTCCATTTGTATTGATGGGAGTTTTTCCTTTTTTTATCAGTTCTACAAGTTGCGGCAGTGCAGCATCCCTTCCGGTATACATTACTCCGGAGAGTAAAATTTTGTCTCCAATTTGAAGTTCACTTATTTCTTCATCGCTTATCGGTGTTTTTATTTTTTTCATATTTCTCACAATTTTATAATTTTAAACAAGTTAATGCTTTTAAATTTTGTTTTTGTTCAAATTTTACTTTAAAATTTCTTAATTAACACTTGTTTGTTTAATTATTAATCTGTTTTTACTGTATACTTTTATTTTTTATTTTCCTATAAATTATCATGATTTATAATAAACTTTTTAAATGTATTAAAACATATATAATACATAATCTATTTTAATTTATTATAATTTTTTAGGAGATTGTGAATGATTATTATTGACGAAAATTTATGCAAAGGGTGTCACCTTTGTTTATATATGTGTCCGCAGAATGTTTACGCAATATCTTCTGAACCTAATAAAAAAAGCGTACAATTGCCGTATGTTAATTTTGGAGATAGGTGTGACAAATGTGGTAAATGTGAAATAGCTTGTCCTGATCAGGCTATCACAGTAAATGATTTAGAGGGTGAATAGGAGGATTTATCATGTCAGAAGAATTTTTTATTCAAGGAAATGAAGCATGTGCAAAAGGTGCATTGAAGGCAGGTTGCAGATTTTTTGCAGGTTATCCTATTACTCCATCTACTGAAGTAGCTGAAACTTTAGCTCGTGAACTTCCAAAAGTCGGGGGAGCTTTTGTTCAAATGGAAGATGAAATTGCATCAGCAGGCGCTATTATTGGTGGTTCATGGGGAGGATCCAAATCTATGACTGCAACTTCAGGACCGGGTATTTCTTTAATGCAGGAAAATATAGGTTATGCATTTATTTCAGAGACTCCAATTGTTATTGTTAATGTTCAAAGAGGTTCTCCATCTACTGGTCAGCCAACAATGGCTGCTCAGGCTGATATGATGCAGGCCCGTTGGGGATCTCACGGAGACTATGAACCGATAGCTTTATCTCCATCCAGTGTTCAGGAATTTTTTGATTTCACTATAAAAGCTTTTAACTTAGCTGAACAGTACAGAACTCCAGTATTTGTTTTAGCTGATGAAGTTATTGGACACATGAGGGAAAAAATCGTTGTTGAAGATGATATTGAAGTTATTTCCAGAGAAATGCCTGAAGATAAAGATGACTTCCTGCCATTTAAAAATTCAGAAAGTGTTAATCCGATGCCTTCTTTTGGAGCAGGTTTCAATATACATGTAACAGGTTTAACTCATGATGAAAGAGGTTATCCGGATACTAACTCTCCGGAAACTCATCAAACTCTTGTTAAACGTTTATGCAATAAAGTGTTAAAAAATAAAGATAAAATTTGTTCTATCCAGACTGAAAATTGTGAAGATGCAGATATTGTTATAGTATCTTATGGTGCTCCGGTTAGGTCTGTTATAACTGCTACTAAAGAAGCCAGAGCTAATGGCAAAAAAGTAGGTTATATTAAAATTGATACTCCATGGCCGTTCCCAGATGAACAAATAAAACAATTAACTAAAAATGCAAATGATGTTTTAGTTGTTGAAATGAATTTAGGTCAAATGTATTATGAAGTAGATAGGGCAGTTAACGCTACAGCTAATACTCATCTTTTAGGTGTTATTGGAGGATTATTGCCAACTCCTGAAGAAATTTTATCAAAAATTGAAGAGATTGGAGGAAACTAAATGTCAGTCGAAAAAGATCCTAATGGAAACAAATTTATTCCTTATATGAGAGAAGACAGGCTTCCTCATATCTTTTGTCCGGGTTGTGGAAATGGTAGTATTATGAATGCTTTTTTCAAAGGAATGGAAGAAGCTGAAATGGATTTTGATAATATAGCTATGGTTTCAGGTATTGGATGTTCTTCAAGAGTTCCGGGTTATGTTAAATGTGATTCATTACACACAACTCACGGAAGAGCACTTAGTTTTGCAACTGGTTTAAAAGTGTCCAACTCTGATTTGGATATTGTTGTATTTACCGGAGACGGTGATGCCGCTTCCATTGGAGGTAATCATTTAATCCATGCAGCTAGAAGAAACATTAATTTAACTGTTATTTGTATTAACAACAATATTTATGGAATGACTGGTGGTCAGATTAGTCCAACTTCTCCAAAAGGCAGTTTTGGAACAACTGCACCTTATGGAAATGGTGATTATCCATTTAAATTAGCAGAACTTGTTGCAGCTGCTGGTGCAACTTATGCAGCAAGATGGACAACTGTTCAGGTTGATGAACTGGTAGATTCTATTAAAACAGCTCTAAAAAATCCAGGATTTTCATTTATTGAAGTTGTTTCCCAATGTCCAACTTATTATGGTCGTAAAAACAATCTCAAAACCCCAACAGCTATGGCAGTAACTATGAAAATAAATACATTGTCAAAAGAAGATGCTGAAGGTATGAGTGATGATGAATTAATCGGAAAAATTGTCACTGGTGAATTTGCCAATAAATCAAGACCGGAATTTAGTGAAAATATTGAAAAATTAAGCGAAGACAAATCAGGTAGCAGAACTCTTGTTAATTCTGCATATGAATCAGATTTATAAACTGGAGGATAATATGAGAAAAGAATTAAGAATCGGCGGGTTTGGAGGACAAGGAGTAATTCTTGCAGGAATTATTTTAGGAAAAGCTGCTTGTCTTTTTGATAAAAATGAAGCAGTTCAAACCCAGTCTTATGGTCCTGAAGCTCGTGGGGGAGCTTCCAAATGTGAAGTTGTTATTAGTGATGAAAAAATTGATTATCCTAAAGTTCAAAGTCCTGATATTTTAGTAGCAATGTCTCATGAAGCATTACTTAAATATATTGTTGATTTAAAGGATAATGGAATTTTAATTGTTGATCCTGGAACAACAACTATCGAAGATGTTCAGGATTTTATTGATGAACATAATATTAAAGTTTATAATGCTCCGGCAACCAAAACCGCAATGGATGATATTGGTCTTAAAATTGTAGCTAATATTGTTATGGTTGGAGCTATTACAAAAATTACAGGAGTTATATCTAAAGATGCGGCTATTGAATCAATTAAAGCTAGTGTTCCTGCAGGAACTGAAGATAAAAACATAGCTGCTTTTGAAGCAGGATATAATTTCTAATTAGGTGTTATAATGAAATTTTTCGAATATATGGCAAAAAGAATTTTTAACGAGGAAGGAATTCCAATTTTAGAAGGGCATGTTGCCAATTCTGCTGAAGAAGCAACATCTATTGCATCAGATATGGGTGTACCTGTTGCAATAAAATCTCAAGTATTAGTTGGTGGTAGAGGTAAAGCCGGAGGTATTAAATTTGCAGATAACTCTGGTGAAGCATACAAAGTTGCTGATTCATTGATTGGTAATACAATTAATGGTGAAAGAGTACATCAGCTTTTAATTGAGAAAAAAGCAAACATTATTAAAGAATTTTTCTTAAGTATATCCATTGACAGAGCCAATAAAAAACCGGTTATTATGGTAAGTAATGAAGGTGGGGTTGAAATTGAAAATTTAGCTAAAACAAATCCTGAAAAGATAATTAAATATCATCCAAATCCTTTAATTGAATTTTTACCATATGAATCCCGTGAAATAGCTCGTAAAATGGGTGTTCCATCAGAGTTAATATCTCCGATGGGTGATGTAATATACAAATTATATAAATTATTTGAGAAATATGATGCAGAAACCGCTGAAATCAATCCATTGGTATTGACTGACGAAGGATTAATAGCTGCTGATGCAAAATTCGTTGTGGAAAATGACTCATTATACAGACATCCTGATTTGGTAAAACTTGCACGTTATAAGAAAAAAGCAGTAGATTTCGTTAAATTAGATGGGGATATTGCAGTTATCGGTAATGGTGCAGGTTTAACATTGACAGGTATGGACATGATTAAATTCCACGGTGGAGAACCTGCTACTTTCTTAGATATCGGTGGGGGAGCTTCAGAAGAAAGTATTAAAAAATCCCTTAACATAGTACTAAATTATGAACCAGTTAAAGTAGTATTTTTAAATGTTTTAGGAGGAATTACTAAAGCAGATGATGTTGCTCATGGTGTTGTTGATGCTATTAAGGAATCCAAAAGCTTAGTATCAATTGTAATTAGGTTAACCGGTACTAATGAGGAAGAAGGTCAAAGAATACTTGAAGAAGCAGGAATTCCATATGAAATTTCAATGGAAAAAGCAGCTAAAAAAGCTGTTGAGCTTTGTAATAAAATTAAGGCTGAAGAATGAAATTTTTTGCCATAAATGGTAGTCACAGAAAAGATGGAAATACTGCTCAGCTTTTAGAAAAAGCTTTGGAAGGAATAAAATCAGTTTGCAGTGATGCTGAAATTGAATCAGTTAATTTATATGATGTTCCTTTTAATGGCTGCAAAAGCTGTTTTGCATGTAAAAAGATTAATGGTCGTCATTATGGAAAATGTGTTTATAAAGATGACTTTAAACCAATTTTGGAAGAAATTGTTCAGGCAGACGGTGTAATACTGGGATCTCCAGTTTACTTTGGTGATGTAAGTGGGGTAATGAGGTGCTTTTTAGAGCGTTTTATCTTTCCATTCTTTGTTTATGATGAGGATATGACTAGCTTAGCTCCAAAAAAGATGGCTATTGGATGTATTTACACTATGAATCTTGATGAGGAAACTGCAAGACAATTTGGCTACCATGATTTATTCGATAAAAATGAATTTGTTTTGGAAAAGATGTTTACAAAACCGTTTCATCTTTATTCCTACGACACCTATCAGTTTGATTATTCAAAGTATAAAATGGATCTTTTTACTGAAGATGAAAAATTAAAAACACGTAAAATGCAGTTTCCGATTGATTTGGAAAATGCATTTAAATTAGGAGAAAAAATAGCTATTGAAGCAAAACAACGCGGCTGACTTCAGATTCGTTAACTATTTTTTTACCGCAATTTTCTCCTATTTTTTGGGCAAAACTTTTGACTTCATCAAATGTTGGCATATTGTCAGGGGTTAATCTGTGTCTTGATGATCCCACACACATGTATGCTTTTATTTCTACAAAATCTGGGCTGGCTTTTTTAATCAGTTCAGCATACTTTTCAGGATTAGTCATATTTCTTCCCTTAACGCATGTTGTTCTTATGCATGTACGGGAGTTAAAACTAGCTAGTGTATCAAGTGATTGGTTTAAATTATCCCAGCCTTCACTAATTTGAGGTCGGCAAACATCATTATATATTTTCTTTGTAGGAGCATCTAAGGAAAGATACAGCTGGTAAGGTTCATTTTCTAAGTTTTTTAATTTGTCTACGCACTGACCATTGCTGACAACAAATGTTGTGAAATTACGGCGATTAAATTCAGCTATTAATTCATCAATTTCAGGATATAACATCGGTTCTCCAGCCAGTGAAATAGCTGCATTTGTAGGAGTTTTGGATTCTTCTAATTTTTCTTTATTTGCTTTATCATTTCCAAAAAAACCGCAAAGTAAATTATTTTGAGCTTTAACAGCTTCATCAATTATGGTTTTCGGATCATCGTATTCTCCTTCCCATTGGGTTTGGGTATATGACAAATCTCTCCAGCAAAACTCACATTTTTGCTGACAGTTAGGTACTGCAGGAGCCATTTGAAGACATCTGTGACTTTCAATACCATAAAATTTCTCTTTATAACAAACTCCCTTATCTAAGATACTTTGTTTGGTCCAGTGACATATTTTAGCAGCTGCATGATTGTGGCTGCCAACAAATCTGTATCCGCTTGACTCTAATTTTTCTACTTGTTTTTTATTTAATGACATATTTTTAAAAATCCTTAATGCTATGAATTTATTTAGGGTATTATACTAATTTAATATTTTGTTTGTTGACTAACTTTTTAATTCATGTATATCAAAAAGTATTGTTTGAAAAAAGTTATGTTTTAATAATTATTTAACCATATTATTTATTATGGATAATAAAATTTTAGTTCTTGTTTGTGCAGTTATACTAATTTTAGCAGTTATTGTTTCTGCTTTTGTTTTTATAAATCCGCAGGAAGAATCATCATTAACAATTACAAGTAATGCAACTTTATATGATGGAGATAATTGTACGGTTAAGCTAACTGATGAAAATGGTCTTGGAATATCTAATAAAACAGTTAATGTAACTTTAACTGATGAAAAAGGATTAAAATCTAATTTTAAATATATTACTGATAATGAAGGGTTAATTAGTTTTAATATAAGTGGTGTTGGTAATTATTCTATTAATTGTGTTTTTGATGGGGATGGGAACTATAAAAGTACTAATGTAACTCAAAATGTAAGTGTTATTAGTAATGTAGTTCAAGATGGAAATAATGGATTTAAAGATACATCTAATCAAAAATCATCTTCTTATTATGAAGATGATCATTTGTCCTGTGAACAATTAAAAGCCAAATATCCTGAAATGTCTGACGGCGAATTATTTGAGAGATTCGGTGAAAGAGGGGATAATGGAATAATGTATAATGGAAAACATGTATGGGAAGATAGGGGTGATGGAAGAACATATAGTGGACATCCTATTTAGCAGTCTCAATAATTTGAGCTGCTATTCGTCATAATATTCCCAGCTGTCTCCGTACCTGTCATCATAGTATGCATCATCGTAGTAGTAATCATCACCTATGGCATCATCATATGAGTTGTCGTAGTCATAAGAATAGCTGGTTGTAGTGTGGTGTATTGGACTTGGGGTATGGTGGTTATTTTCTTTTTTATCAGCACTGCTGTTTAGATAGCTGTCGCTGATGTTGGTTGTAGGTGGGAGATATTCATCACTTGAATTTAAAGTCTCCTCTTTAGTTGGGGTGTTTGATTCGTAAGCTGTAATGCTGAATAAGCATATAATTGCAGCTAAAACTATACAAAGTTTGGCTGCTTTGTTCATGTGTTTCATTTTATCTTGGAAAACATATATATTTTGTGTATATTTGGATATTATCCAAAAGTATTTTGGTTAAATTTAAATTATTTCAAATCAAAAATATTAATTAAATCAATGATTTGGGGAATTATTTATGAATACGCCAATTGTAATATTAAATTATAAAACTTATTTGGAATCTAGCGGGGAAAATGCATTGGAGTTAGCTCGTGCATTAAAAAGTGCTTCTGAAGAATCTGGTATAACTATGGTTGCAGCTCCACAAGCGGCAGATATTTATAGGATTCAGGATCAAATTTCTTTACCTATTTTTGCACAGCACATTGATCCAATTACTCCTGGAGGACATACAGGTTCTAATTTAATTGAAACTTTAATTGAAGCAGGTATAAGCGGTAGTTTAATTAACCACTCTGAAAATAGAATGAAACTGGCTGATATTGATGAAGTTATACAATTGTGTAAGCAAAATGATATTGAATCCTGTGTTTGTACAAACAATATTGCAACTAGTAAAGCAATAGCTACTTTCAGTCCCGATGCAGTAGCTGTAGAACCTCCGGAACTTATTGGTACAGGTATTCCAGTATCTCAGGCACAGCCTGAAGTTGTTGAAGACTCTGTTAAAGGAGTTAAATCAATCAACAAAAAAATCAAAGTCTTATGCGGTGCAGGAATATCAACTGGTGATGATATGAAAGCCGCAATGGATTTAGGTGCAGATGGAGTTTTATTAGCTTCAGGTATTGTTAAGGCTAAAAATCCTAAAGAAGCTTTACTTGATTTGGTTAGTAAATTATAAAAACTTGTATTTTTATAAATATCTATATTTAATATTTTGAGTGAAATGATGGCTGATAAATTTAATACAATTGATGACTTTGATGTTGAAAATAAAACTGTGCTGGTTAGAATTGATATTAATTCTCCGGTTGATCCTAGTTCTGGAATCATATTGGATGATACAAGATTAAAATTACATGCTAAAACAATTAAAGAATTGTCTAATAAAGGAGCTAAAGTTGTATTGCTTGCTCATCAAAGCCGTCCGGGTAAAAAAGATTTCACAGATTTGTCCCAGCATGCTAATGCATTATCTGACCTTTTGAATTTAAGAGTAAAGTACATAGACTCTATTTTTTCAAAAGCTGCAAAAGAAGCTATTAAACAGTTAAAACCTCATGAAATTCTTTTACTTGAAAATGTAAGGTTCTTTTCTGAAGAATCTTTATCCAGACCTGCTGAAGCTCAGGCAGAAACATTACTTGTTAGGCAACTGTCTCCTGTGATTGATTATTTTGTTAATGATGCATTTGCAGCAGCTCATAGATCTCAGGCATCTTTAGTAGGTTTTACTCTCAACACTCCTTCAGCTGCAGGCAGGGTAATGGAAAAAGAACTGACTGTAATTCAAAATGCACTGGATAATGTGGAACATCCCTGTGTATTCCTGCTTGGAGGAATGAAACCTGATGATTCAATAGATGTTATGGAAAATGTATTAAGTAACGGTACTGCAGATTCTATCTTAACAACAGGTATTGTAGGAAACATTGTTCTTTGGGCTGCAGGTGTGGATATCGGTGAGGTAAACAAGAATTTCATAATAAGCAAAGGATATGAATCAATGGTTTCTAAAGCTGAGGAACTTATTGAAAAATTCGGAAATAAAGTAAAATACCCTATTGATGTAGCTATTGAAAAAGATGGTGAAAGAAAGGATGTTGACTGTGGAGAAATTCCTAATGAATCTATTTTTGACATTGGTGTAAAAACAATCAGTTATTATGCAAAAATAATTCGTGATTCAAAAACAGTATTTGCAAACGGTCCTGCAGGTGTATTTGAAGACCCTAAATTTGCAATGGGCACTGAAGATTTGATTAATGCTATGGCTAAATCAAATGCATTTACACTGATTGGCGGAGGCCATATTGCTGCGGCTACTTCAGCTTTAGGTTATGAAGATCAAATGAGTCATTTAAGTAGTGGTGGCGGAGCTTGCATCAGTATGCTTGCAGGTAAAAAACTGGCTGCCGTTCAGGCATTAAGGGATTCAGCAAAAAATAGTAAAAATTAACTATTTTTCGCTTTAAATTCTTTTAATAAATTTTCACTAGCTATTTTTGGGTTTTTAGCTTCCATGATTGCACTAACAACAGATAATCCATCAATTCCGCAATCATTTAATTCATGTGCATTTTCCTGAGTGATTCCTCCAATAGCTACAACTGGAATATCAACAGATTTTACTATTTCTTTTAACTCTTTTTTAGGTACTGATGTTGCATCG
This sequence comes from Methanobrevibacter smithii ATCC 35061, assembly GCF_000016525.1. Classification (NCBI taxonomy): domain Archaea; kingdom Methanobacteriati; phylum Methanobacteriota; class Methanobacteria; order Methanobacteriales; family Methanobacteriaceae; genus Methanobrevibacter; species Methanobrevibacter smithii. The sequence continues at coordinate 882,069 of NC_009515.1, read as the reverse complement.
TCTTTTGTATTTGTCGGATAAACTGCACCAACACCAATGTAATCTGCACTCTCCCTCTGAGCTTTTTTTGCTTCTTTGATATTTGCAGCAGATACTCCTAAAATTTTATCTTCACCAATCATTGACCTTGCTGTTTTTGCAGGCATGTCGCTTTGCCCAACATGCACGCCGTCAGCATCAATAGCTAGTGCAATATCAATTCTGTCGTTGATTATTAGAGGCACATTATATTTTTGTGTAATTTCCTTAACTTTCAAGGCCAGATTATAGAAGTCTAATGTTTCAGCTTTTTTTTCTCTAAGCTGAACTACACTAACTCCACCTTTTAGGGACTCTTCTATAATGTTTAAAAATTTTTCTTCATCTTCGCTGTTGTTGGTTACAAGATAAAGTGACAAGTCTAAGTTATTCATAATATCTCAATGTTGCTTTTGTTAATTAAAGTTTGACCATCTAATTTATACAAATAGTCAATTAAATATGCTCTGAAGCTTCCGGTTCCTGCATTTTCAGAATCTACTTTAGATCTTGCCTTTTCACCGGCTATTGTCATTAATAATGCTGCAACCATTGTTCCTTCAAGAGGGTTGGTTGCTCCAATACAGCTTCCTACAATTGATGACAACATACATCCGCTGCCTGTAATGTAGGGCATCATTTCATCACCATTGTCAATAGCTATTGTAGTTTCACCGTCGGATAATATGTCTATTGGTCCGCTGGCTAATATTACAGTATCTAATTTAGCTGCAAGTTTTGAAATAACATCTGCATTTTCATTTAAATTGTCTTGGGTTATGATGTCACTTTCAGATACGTCTACACCTTTTGCAGTATTTGATTCGGAAATTATTCCGGTTAATTTAGCTATTGTTTTTATTTCAGTTATGTTTCCTCGGATTGCAGCTAATTTATAATTTTCAATAATTTCTAAAGTTACTTTATTTCTTAATTGGCTTATTCCTACTCCGACAGGATCAAGAATAACTGGAGTGTTTATTTTATTTGCTTGAGCAGAACTGATTTTCATAGCTTCAACTTGCTCATGACTTAATTTTCCAATGTTTATTACTAAAGCATCAGCTATTGAAACAACTTCTGCTACTTCTTCAATATCTTCAGACATAATTGGGGAAGCACCAATAGCCAATACTGCATTTGCACAATCATTTACAGTTACAAAATTAGTTATACAGTGAGTTAAAGGGTTTTTACTTTTTACTTCATTTAATAATTCTGGTATTTTTTGAAGTAATTTTTCTTTATTTGTCATGATTTATAATTATAAATCTTTTAGTATTTAATATTTGATGTAAATATTTTTTGAATTAATTTTAATTTAGCTAGTGATTTTTTATTTTTAATTGAACAGTTGATATTATTTTTAAACCTTCTTTGTTTAATTTCATGATTTTTTGATTTTTTCTAATTTTTTTACAGCTAATTTTCTACAGCAACTATTTTTTTAAAGTTTTTATTTTATTTCCAGCATAATTTGAGATTTATTTTGTATTTAATATTATTAAAATGTTTTATATGGTGTAGGAAATTTGTAATTGTAGTTATTTAACTTTTAAATTAATATAAATATAAAATTTTTATTGTAAATAAATTGTTATTACTGAAAAATAATGTATTTAATATTAGTTTAACAATATAATTAATAATGGGGAGTATTGAAATGTCTAAAAGTTTGAAAGAAATATTATCTACTCCAATTAAAGATACTACTGTTAGTGAAATAAGACTGCAAGTGGTTGTTGGTCTTCCTTTACCTTTAATTTTTATAAATAAATTGTTTTTTGTACATTTAGAATTATATTTATATTTAATTCTTCAGTATTTAAATTTAGAATATTCTCATGTAATTTAATTTATGGTGTTTGGATGGATAAAGATGTAATTATTTTGTTGGTGAATGGATTTTGTGTTATTGTAACTGTATATTGTTTTGTTTCAGATTATTATGTGATTGCATTGGTAGGTATGGTTAGTAATTTTTTTCTTTCATTTTATAAATTAATATTTGGCCGTTATTTCTTTTCAATAGGGATTAAAGCTAAAAATAATAAAAATTATAAAAAAGCAATAAATTATTTTAATAAAGGTTTTCAGGTTTATCCTAGTTTTTCTGGATTTTTGGTTAATTTGGGATTGATATATTTTGATTTAAAAGATTATGAAAAAGCCATTGTATATTTTGATAAAGCAATTGATGGGGGAGATAATAATGATTGGCTTTATTTAAAAAGGTTTGAGGCATTTTATAATTTGGGCAGGTATTATTCTGCACGCATGTCTTTAAATGAAGATATTTTAAAAAATCCTACACCTAAATGGGTTATGCATGGCAAAGTAGCTATGATGATGCGTTTTAAGGGATATCCTTTCTATTTAATACATGATGGCCATGTTAAAGTTTCACGACCTTTTAATGTTGGAGGTTATAGGGCACATTATAAATTGAAAGAGCTTGCATATAATGAGCGCATGGTTTATTTTAGAAAATTTATTAAATGGAATCGTGGATGTGAATGATGTTAATATTTTTTTATTGGAATACTTAAATAGATGGAGATTTAAATTATTTTAGTAATTTGTTTAGTTTATAATCAGTATATATTGTTGGTGCAGTTTAATGGGTTTATATTTGGTTGTTATTTAGGTTAAAATTTGAGTTAATGTGTTGCATATATGTTATATGGTTCTTAGCAATTTTCTGTTATTATAAATGGATATTTTTTTAAGATTTGTGAATTAAATTGTGGGGGAGTGGATTTTAATGGAGTCTAAAGAGTTAATTGTAACTATGTTGTGTTATGTTGGTGTTTTATTGGAAATTTGTATTGAATACGTTATTAATCGTTGTCATTATTTCGGATGGTATGAATTGGGTTTTAATTGTTGTGTTTTTGCTATGGTTCTTATTGTTGTTTTAGTGGTATGTTGGATTTATTTTTTATTTGTAAAAGGATATACAAATAATTATATGGGGTTACTTCCGTGGGTATTTGTATTTTTTAGTATTTTGAAAAATATTTTTTTCCCTATATGAATTTTCATTATCTATAATTTTTGTATGTTATTTTGAAAGAGTCTTAATTAAGTATTAGAAAAGTATTTAAATAAGTTTATACAAAAGTTTATTTGTTATCTTAATTTCATCCTGCCTCGATAGCTCAGTCTGGTGGAGCGCGAGACTTGTAATCTCGTGGTCGCGGGTTCAATTCCCGTTCGGGGCTTTCTATTTTGTGTTTTTTAGTACACATATTATGGTTGCATTTTTTTTTAAAATCATGTAATCCATAACATTTATATACTATGAGGTATAAAATAGGTAATGTATGATGTATTGTTATGCATCATGTCTGTATTAGTGGGACCGTAGGGTAGCTTGGTCGATCCTTTGGGCTTTGGGAGCCTGAGACTCCGGTTCAAATCCGGGCGGTCCCATTTTTATGTCCCGCCTTAGCTCAATTTGGCAGAGCGTTGGACTGTAGATCCAAATGTTGCTGGTTCAAGTCCGGCAGGCGGGATTTGATTACTTTATTAAATTGATTATATTTGTGGTTATGGAAAATTAATTTTTCCGAAACCTTTATATATGATGTTAAATATAGTAATTAATGGTGTATGGTTAATACTGTTTGATTAGCTATACTGTATTTTAAGTATTTCCTGCCTTGGTGGTGTAGGGGCTATCATGTGGGCCTGTCGAGCCCGCGACTCGGGTTCAAATCCCGGCCAAGGCGCTTAATATTTAAATGTTGTATGTGAGGGCCCGTAGCTCAGTCTGGCAGAGCGCTTGGCTTTTAACCAAGCGGCCGCGGGTTCAATTCCCGTCGGGCCCGTTTTCTAATTTTATATTTTAACTTTTCTAGCTGGAGGAATTATATATTGACAATTAATATTCAAGAACATATGCTTGTACCTAAGCATGAAATAATGACTGATTCTGAAATTGAAGATTTAAAAAATAGTGCTGACTATGATATTGAAAATCTTCCTAGAATTAAAGTTGATGATCCTGTTGTAAAAGATATTGATGCTAAAGAAAATGATATTTTAAGAATTACTCGTGAAAGTGATACTGCAGGTACTTTTGTTACTTATCGTATTGTAAAAAGTTAGTTATAATGTTAGAATAGTAAAATTTAGTATAATAAGTTTATTTCTGTATTTTTTTATTGTTTTTTGGAAATTCATTATAATAAATTTGAACTTAGTTTGAGAGGAATTATCTTAATGGAGATAGTTAGGAGTAAATTAAGAATAATAATCAAATGAAGAATTTTAATTAGGTTTCCTAATCTTATTTTTATTTAGTTAATTATTTTTAAGGTGTTTTATAGAATGCTGGAGGAAGTCCATGACAGAGAATAACTGGAAATTAGTTGATGCATTTTTTGATAAATATGATTTAGTTGACCATCATATTAAATCATACAACGATTTTATAAATAGTGGGATTCAAAATATCATAGATATTACTGAACCTATTACTTTAGAAAACGGTAAATATACTTTAAAAACCGGTAAACTCTTTATTGAAAAGCCATTCACTAAAGAAGCAGACGGTTCCAAAAGTATGATTTATCCTGCTGAAGCAAGACTTAGGAATTTAAATTATTCTGCACACATGTATCTTGAGATGGCATTAAATGAAGAAGGAGAAGACAATCCTTTAGAAAAAGTATATATTGGTGAATTGCCAGTAATGCTTAAATCAGATATTTGTCATCTTCATGGTCTTAGTGATGAAGAATTAATTGAACAGGGTGAAGACCCTCAAGATTTAGGTGGTTACTTCATTGTAAACGGTTCTGAAAGAGCTGTTGTAACAATGGAAGAAATTGCACCAAATAAAATTATTCTTGAGCGTATTGGTGATGTTGAAGACAGAAGAGCTAAGGCTATTGTAACTTCTATTAAAAGTGGTTTCAGAGCAAGAATTTCTCTTGAATATAAAAAACCACGTAAAAGCGGAGTATTTTTAAGAATTTCTTTCCCTTATGTTCCAGGGGAAATTCCACTTGTTATTTTATTAAGAGCTCTTGGTTTGGCTACAGGTCAGGAAATTATTACTGCAATTTCCAATGATCCAAATTTCCAAATGATTATTGCAGATGATATTCAGGTATCCCTTTCTCAATTGAAATTAGATCAAAAAGAAATGGACGGCATGGATAAAGAAGAAAGAAGACAATATTTACAATTGGCTGCTATTAAATACATAGGTAATCGTGTAGCTAAAGGTATGACTGAAGAATACCGTATTAAACGTGCTGAAGATGTAATTAACCGTTACTTATTACCTCACATGGGTATTGAATCAGAAAGACGTGAAGCTAAAGCTACTTATTTAGCTGAAATGACTGAAATGTTGCTTCAGGTTATTGATGAACAAAGAGAACCTCACGATAAGGACCATTACACAAATAAAAGACTCAGAGTATCTGGAGATTTAATGGAAGATTTATTCAGAGTTGCTTTTACAAGTTTAACCAGAGATATGAGTTATCAACTTGAAAGAAGTATTTCCCGTGGTAAAGAGCTTTCAATCAAACAGGCAGTTCGTAGTGATGTTTTAACTGAAAATATTAAACATGCTATTGCAACTGGTAACTGGGTTGGTGGAAGAGCAGGTGTAAGTCAATTATTAGATAGGACTAGTTATATGGGAACTCTTTCTCATTTAAGACGTGTTGTATCTCCTTTAACAAGAAGTCAACCTCACTTTGAAGCAAGGGATTTGCACCCAACACAATTTGGTAAGATTTGTCCGAATGAAACCCCAGAGGGTCCTAACTGTGGTCTGGTAAAGAATTTAGCTTTAATGTGTAATATTTCTGAAGGTTCTGATGAACAAGAAATCATTGATGTTATTAAAAAGATGAATGTTTTAGAGGATTAAAGGAACGATAATATGGATAGTGCTAAAATTTATATTAATGGAGAACTTTTAGGATATTGTAAAGACCCTGAAAGTTTCACCAATGAAATGAGAGAAAAAAGGAGAAATGGTGAGGTTTCTCATGAAATGAATATTACTTATTATGATAAAAATAATGAGATTTATATATTCAATGACCCAGGTAGGGCAAGAAGACCATTAATCATTGTTAAAGATGGTAAACCAGTTCTTAGTGATAAACATTTAGAAAAAGTAGCTAAAGGCGAATTAAAATGGGATGATTTAATAGACAATGGTTTTATTGAATACTTGGATGCTGAAGAGGAAGAAAACTCCTATATTGCTATGAGTATTGCTGATTTAAATGAGGAACATACTCATTTGGAAATTGACCCGGCTACTATGCTTGGAATTTGTGCAGGTATTATTCCGTTTTCCGATCACAATTCTTCACCAAGGAATACTATGGAAGCAGGTATGACAAAACAAGCATTAGGATTATATGTTTCTAACTATGCATTACGTACAGATACAAGGGCTCACTTATTACACCACCCGCAAACTCCTATTGTAAAAACACGTATTATTGATTCAACTAATTATGACAAAAGACCATCAGGTCAGAACTTTGTTGTAGCTCTTATGTCTTACGAAGGATATAACATGGAAGATGCAATGGTTATTAACAAAGGTTCTCTTGAAAGAGGATTGGCTAGGTCTTCATTTTTCAGAGCTTATGATACTGCTGAAAAAAGGTATCCTGGTGGACAAGAGGATAAATTTGAGGTTCCTGATAAAAACATTAAAGGTTACCGTTCCGAAGATGCTTATAGGCACTTAGATGATGACGGTGTTGTTAACCCGGAATCATATGTTGAATCTGGTGATGTATTAATCGGTAAAACTTCACCACCAAGATTCTTGGAAGAAATCGACGAATTCGGAACTGTAGCTGAAAAAAGAAGGGAAACTTCTGTAACAGTAAGACACGGTGAAAAAGGTATCGTTGATGCTGTTCTTTTAACTGAAACTGTTGAAGGAAGCAGATTGGCTAAAATTAGAGTAAGAGATACCAGGCAACCTGAATTTGGGGATAAATTTGCATCAAGGCACGGTCAGAAAGGGGTTCTTGGTTTAATATTATCTCCTGAAGATGTTCCTTTCACAGAATCTGGTGTTGTTCCTGATTTAATTGTTAACCCTCACGCTATTCCTTCCAGGATGTCTGTAGGACAAGTGCTTGAAATGGTAGCAGGTAAAGCAGGCTGTCTTGAAGGTGAACGTGTTGACGGAACTCCATTCAATACAGAACTTGAAAAAGAAATCAAACAACAGCTTAAAAATCACGGATTTGAATCTGCAGGTTGCGAATCATTATATAATGGTGTAACCGGAGAAAGAATCGAAGCTGAAATATTTGTTGGTGTGGCATATTACCAAAAATTACACCACATGACTACTGATAAAGTTTATGCTCGTTCAAGAGGTCCTGTACAAGTTCTTACCCGTCAGCCTACTGAAGGAAGAGCTCGTGAAGGTGGTTTAAGGTTTGGAGAAATGGAAAGAGATTGTCTTATTGCACACGGTGCAGCTCTTACCTTAAAAGAAAGACTTTTAGATGAGTCTGACAAATATGAAGCTATTGTCTGTGAAAATTGTGGTATGTTAGCAGTATATGATAAGAATAAAAATAAAAAGTACTGTCCAATTTGTGGAGATGTTGAAACTTATCCGATAGAAATTTCATACGCATTTAAATTATTATTAGATGAACTTAAGAGTTTATGTATTTTCCCTAAATTAGTTTTAGGAGACAAAACATAATTATATAATATGAAGGAGTCAATATTTTGAAAGGATTTATAAAAAAAATCAAACAAATTAACTTTGGGCTTATGTCTCCTGAGGATATTCGTGAAATGTCAGTAGTTAAAATTGAAACTCCTGATACTTACGATGAGGATGGTTATCCTATTGAAAATGGTTTAATGGATCCTCATTTAGGGGTTATTGATCCAAGTTTAAAATGTAGGTCTTGTGGTTACAGAGGTGGAGAGTGTCAAGGACACTTCGGTAGTATTGAGTTGGCCAGACCTGTTATTCATGTTGGTTTTGGTGATATAATTCACAAAATTTTACGTTCAACATGTAATGAATGTGGTCGTGTTTTATTAACTGATGATGAAATCTTCAAATACACTGAAAAGATTAAAGATGCTCAAAATCATCATGAAAATTTAACTAAGATTTTAAAAGAGATTTATAATGAAGCTCGTCGTGATGTTTGTCCTCACTGTGAAGCAGCTCAGGATGATATTACTATTGATAAGCCGGTTTCCATTGTTCAAAAAATGGAAGGTGAAGATTATAAATTAACTGCTAGTGAAGTTCGTGAAAGGCTTGAAAGGATTTCTGATGAAGATGCTTTTGTTTTAGGTGTTAATCCTGAAGTAGCTAGGCCAGAATGGTTAGTGTTAACTGTTTTACCTGTTCCTCCAGTTACTGTAAGGCCTTCTATTACTTTAGATACTGGTGAAAGGTCTGAAGATGATTTAACTCACAAACTTGTTGATATTTTACGTATTAATCAAAGACTAATTGAAAACATGGAAGCAGGTGCTCCTCAACTTATTGTTGAAGATTTATGGGAGTTATTGCAATACCATGTAACTACTTACTTCGATAATGAAGCTAGTGGTGTTCCTCCTGCAAGACACCGGTCTGGAAGACCTTTAAAAACTTTAGCTCAAAGGTTAAAAGGTAAAGAAGGTAGATTCAGAAGTAATTTGTCTGGTAAAAGGGTTAATTTCTCTGCCCGTACTGTAATTTCACCAGATCCAAACATTAGTATTAATGAAGTTGGTGTTCCTGAAATGATTGCAAAAGAGGTTACTGTACCTGCTTATGTAAATGACTGGAACATGGATGAAATGAGAACATATATTGAAAACGGTCCTAATGTTCATCCTGGAGCCAACTATGTTATAAGAACTGACGGAAGGAAAATCAGGGTTTATGATGAAACTAAAGACATGATTTTAGAGAAGTTAGAACCTGGTTATATTATTGAAAGACACCTGAAAGATGGTGATATGGTTTTATTCAACCGTCAGCCTTCTCTTCACAGAATGTCTATGATGGCTCATGAGGTAAGAGTTTTACCTTATAAGACTTTCCGTCTTAATTTATGTGTATGTCCTCCTTACAATGCAGATTTCGATGGGGACGAAATGAACATGCACGTTTTCCAAACTGATGAGTCCCGTGCTGAGGCTAAGTCTTTAATGCGTGTACAGGAACATATTTTATCTCCAAGGTTTGGTGGACCTATTATTGGTGCTATTCACGACCACATTTCCGGAGCATATCTTTTAACAAAACCAGGATCTGAATTTAGCGAAGAACAGGCACTGCAGATAATCAGAAAATCACATTTGTTCAATAATGAAAATGTTGATCCTAAACACTTAAAACGTAAACATAAAAACTGGACTGGTAAAGAGTTATTCTCTTTATTACTGCCTGATGATTTGAATCTTGTTTATAAAGCTGAGATTTGTCAGAAATGTGATGTCTGTAAAGAAGAAGCTTGTGACATTGATGCTTATGTTGTAATTGAAGACGGTGAACTTAAACATGGTGTCATTGATGAAAAAGCTTACGGTTCTTTCTCAGGACGTATTTTAGATAAAATCGTTAAAGAGTATGGCCCTGCTAGAGCCAGAGAATTCTTAGACAGGTCTACTGATTTAGCTATCTGCGGAATTATGAAAACAGGAATCACCACAAGTACAAATGATGAAGAAATTCCTGAAGAAGCTCAGGAAAGAATTAATGAGCATTTAAGAGAATCTGAAAATAAGGTAGATAAATTAGTTGAAGCATATGAAAACGATTATCTTGAAGCTTTACCCGGTAGAAGCCTTGAAGAAACTTTAGAAATGAAGATTATGCAAGTGCTTGGGGAAGCTAGGGACGTATCTGGTCAAATTGCAGAAAACTACCTTACTATGGAACACAACCATTCTGTAGTTATGGCACGTACTGGTGCTAGGGCATCTATGTTGAACCTTACTCAGATTACTTCCTGTGTAGGACAGCAATCTGTTCGTGGTGGTCGTATCCACAGGGGTTATATTGACAGGACTTTACCTCATTTCCGTAAAAATGAGTTAGGTGCAAAGGCAAAAGGATTTGTACATTCAAGTTATAAAAAAGGTTTGGATCCAATTGAATTCTTCTTCCACGCTATGGGAGGAAGAGAAGGTCTTGTAGATACAGCGATTCGTACAGCACAATCCGGTTATATGCAAAGAAGACTGGTAAATGCGCTTCAGGATTTACAGGTTAAACCGTCAGGACTTGTTACTGATAATCAGGGAATGGTTATCCAACTTATGTTTGGTGAAGATGGAGTAGATCCAGCTAAAAGTGACTTTGGTAAAGCAGCTGACTTAAATAAAATCATTGATGAAAATAGGTTAGGAGATGCTAATCCAAACTATGATTCAAGTGTTGAACAAGAGGGTAAATAGGTGTAACTATGGATGATGCAATAATTAAAAAAGTGGAAGATGCTTTACTTAAAGCTGAAATAAACTTTGATGCAAGAATTGTTGAAAATGGAATTATTGACCCATCAAGTCGTGTAAAGTTCCCTGAAAAATATGTGGATGATTTAGCATCTGCTTATGTTAACAGGCATTTATCTGATGATGAATTAGATATGCTTATTGGAGAGCTTAAAACTGCCTATGAACGAGCTCATGTTGAAGCTGGTGAGGCTGTTGGAACAGTAGCTGCACAATCTGTAGGTGAACCGGGTACTCAGATGACTATGCGTACTTTTCACTATGCAGGGGTAATGGAATTAAACGTAACATTAGGTCTTCCAAGACTTATTGAAATCGTTGACGCAAGAAAAAAAATAGCTACTCCAACAATGGATATTTATTTTACTGAAGAAAAACGTCATAATGAAGAATTCGTTAAAACTTTAGCTAATAAAATTGGTAAAAGTACTGTAAACGATGTTCTCAGTGATTTCAGTTTAAATTATGCTGATATGAAAGTTGAAGCAGTTTTAGACGAAAGAAAAATTGAAGATAAAAGACTTGATCTTGATGAAATTCTTGCTAAAATTCAGAAAAACTTTAAAAAAGCTGATATTAAGGATAATCTCAAGATTATTGTCGAACCGCCAAAACGTGAAATTAGGGAACTCCGTCTTTTAGCAGACAAATTCCGTGATTTACAGATAAGTGGTATTAAAGACATTGGAAAAGTCATTATCCGTAAAGATGAAAGAGAATGGATTATGCACACTGAAGGTTCTAATCTTAAAGATATTCTCTCTATGGAAGGTATTGACACATACAGAACTACTACAAATGATATTCATGAGATAGAAACTGTATTGGGTATTGAAGCAGCTCGTCAATCAATTATTAACGAAGCAAGAAATACTCTTGAAAACCAAGGTCTTAGTGTTGATGTTAGACACATTATGTTAGTTGCAGATATTATGACTTCTGAAGGAGAAGTAAAATCCATTGGTAGACATGGTATTAGTGGTGAAAAATCAAGCGTTTTAGCTCGTGCAGCTTTTGAAGAAACTGGTAAACATTTACTTCGTGCAAGTATTCGTGGTGAAGTTGATGATTTAACTGGTATCATCGAAAATATTATTATTGGACAACCAATACCTCTTGGTACCGGTTCAATCGGTGTCAAAATGGCAAATAAAAATGAATAGGAGGCTAGATGATGGACGTAGATAGAAGTATCAGGGTAGCTGTCGATACTGGTGATGTGACATTAGGCTCTGAAAAATCAATTCAATCTTTAAAATTAGGAAAAGGTCAGCTTGTAATTGTTGCTGCAAACACTCCTAAAGATATTGTTGAAGATGTTGAATATTATACAAATCTTTCAGATATCCCATCATACACTTACGAAGGTTCAAGTGTAGAATTGGGTTCTGTCTGTGGTAAACCATTTACAGTTGCTACATTAATCGTTAACGATCCAGGAGATTCTACTATATTAGATGATTTGAGGTAGATTCATATGTCTATTAAATTCACTGCAAATGAAATTAGATACATAGCTCTTTTTGAAAACATGACTGGAGCAATGGTTAAAGATTGTATTATCGATGATGAACATGGTAAAGTCACATTTGTCGTGAAAAACGGTGATATGGGATTAGCTATTGGAAAAGGCGGAAGCACTGTTTCCAAAGTTCAAAGAGCAGTAGATAAAGGAATTGAAATCGTTGAATTGTCCGACGATTCGATTCAATTTATTAAAAATCTTTTATCCCCTGCAGAAGTACAAGGTGTTAAAGTACTTCAGAAGGAATCAGGTGAAAAAATAGCTACTGTTACAGCAGATAATACCAACAAACGTATTGCTATTGGTAAAAACGGCGTTAATATCGAAAGAGCTAAGTTAATTGCAAAAAGACAACACAATATAAACAACATTATTTTAAAATAGCTATTAATTTAGCTATTTATTTTTACTTTTTTGATAATCAAATGAAAACCAGTTCGATTTTTCATTATTTTATTAAACCCGCACACACTTTTTGAATATACTTTGTGGTAAATGTGTCTGATTTTCATTATTTCAAATATTTTATCTGTTTTTTGTAAAACTTACCATAATTTTTAATTAATGGACTGTTTGTTATTTCATATTTTTTTCATAGAAATTATTTTTCTTTAAATTTTATTGTTTTTCCACTTATATTTTTTAATAATCTTTAATTTTACTATTGGAAACGGGCTTTTTATAAAGTTTAATTTTTTATTTTTATCAATTAAATATTACATTGTTATTAATAATTATTACGTTTTTTATTTTTTTATATATGTTCTATAAAGAGTATAGCTAGGCTTTAAATTGCATATTTTTTATATTTTTTTAATAATTGGTATTTAATTATTATATTGGCTTTTATTAATGGTTGTATTCGGATTTTATGTATTTTTAATAGTGTTTTTCAGATTAGTTTTTTATTACTTTATTGTTAATAAGTATTAAATGCATTTTGTTTTAATTTTTTAAACTTGTCATTTGTTTTTTATTTTTTTAAATGATTAATAACTTTTATTTAATTATTTAAACGTTAATTTGAGCTTTTAAAATAAAGTAACATTTAAATAAGTATTACTATTAATATTGAATTGATTGTTAGAACTTAATAATCATGTAACGCGATTTAATAATATTTGAATAAAATAAATTATGTTTTTTTTAAAACACATGTTTGGTATTTAATCATGTTAAGTTTTTATTTATTTAAAAAAATCAAGTTACAATTTTGCAATATTAAAAAAAATTAACAAATATATTCATTTAAAAACATTACAATTCTATATCATCAAACTTTGAATTTTTATTAGCTCATATTTGTTATTTTTTTAATATTTTAATTTATTTAAAATGGAGATTACTAATGCAAATTTACAATGATAAAATTGATTTGTATGGTCAAGATGGAAAACTTCTAAAAAGTGAAGTTTCATTGGATGCAATTAGCCCACTTAAAAATCCAGCTATTGCTAAAATGATTTTTGATATTAAAAGATCATGTGCTGTTAATTTAGCAAGTATTGAGAAAGGATTAAGGACAGGGGCTATGGGTGGTAAATCTGTTTTCATTCCTGGTAGGGAATTGGATTTGCCAATTGTTGAAAATGCGGAATTAATTGCAGATAAAATAAAAAGAATTGTCCAGGTAAATGAGGATGATGCGACTAATGTTAGTTTGATTAATAACGGTCAGCAATTATTAATACAATTGCCTAATGAAAGGTTAAGGGTAGCTGCTGATTACAGTATTGCATCTTTGCTTTCAGGTTCTGCTACAATTCAGTCAATAATTGATACATTTGATATCAATATGTTTGATGCGTCTACAATTAAAACTGCGGTCATGGGAGCATATCCTCAAACTGTTGATTTGGCGGGAGCTAATATTAGTGCATTATTGGGGCCTCCGGTTCTTTTGGAAGGTTTAGGTTATGGTCTTAGAAATGTCATGGCAAATCATGTTGTAGCAATTACTAATAAAAATACTTTAAATGCCGCAGCGTTATCTTCTATAATGGAACAAACTGCAATGTTTGAAACTGGTGATGCTTCAGGTGCTTTTGAAAGAATGCACTTATTGACTTTAGCTTATCAGGGTTTAAATGCAGATAATCTTGTTTTTGATTTGGTAAAAGAAAATGTCAAAGGGACTGTAGGAACAGTTATTCAAAGTCTAGTTGGGCGAGCTATTGAAGATAATGTCATTAAAGCATCTAGAAAAATGAACTCTGGGTTTATTAATTATGAACCTGTTGATTGGGCATTATGGAATGCTTATGCTGCTGCAGGATTATTAGCTGCGGTTATTGTTAATGTGGGTGCTGCAAGAGCTGCTCAAGCAGTTGCATCCACGGTTCTTTATTATAATGATATATTGGAATATGAAACGGGACTTCCTAGTGTTGATTTTGGTAGAACTATGGGTGTTGGTGTAGGTTTCAGTTTCTTCTCTCATTCCATTTATGGGGGTGGAGGACCAGGTACATTCCACGGTAACCATGTTGTTACTAGACACAGTAAAGGTTGTGCAATTCCATGTGCATCTGCTGCTATGTGTTTGGATGCTGGAACTCAAATGTTTTCAGTTCAAAGAACTTCTTCATTGATTGGAACTGTTTATGGTACTATAGATAATCTTAGAAATCCTATTATTAATGTAGCCAAATCCGCAGGTGAACTTAAAATATAAGGTGATTAAGCATGTGTGAATCTGATAAACTTCATGATGAAATTAATGTCATTGACATTAAAATTTATCCGAATAGATTTTTAAAGCCAAAAACTACTGAATTATTATTAAATAAAATATGTGGATTAGAAGGTTATGTTAGATTTTTAATTCATGGACCATCTTTGCCTAAAAAAGTTTTTTATGGTCCTGGTAAAGGGCATGATGTAAATCACGGTGATAGGAAGAGTATTTTAGTCAATGGAAATGGCATTGATTTAAAAGTGATGGTTGGAGAAATTATAATTACTGTGGAATTGGATAAATTCAATGATTTCATGAATCAGTTGGAAGATATTTTAACAGAAACTTTGTCTGTCGAGTATTCTTTGTTAGTGGGAATTTTTACAAGAACAACATCAACAATTTCTGACTATCTCAAATATGGTATTGGATTTGAAAATCTTATTGATAAAAGATATATAGGTTTAATAGATTCTCGTGCAAGAAGTTCTGAATCAATAAGTATAATTAAATAATGTTGGTGTATATTATGTCATATAAAGCACAATTCACTCCTGGTGAAACAAAAATAGCTGAAAATAGAAGAAAACATATGGATCCTACTCATAAATTTAAAAAGATAAGGGAAGTGTCTGATGAGGGTTTAGTAAGAATATTGGGACACCGTAATCCTGGAGAAAATTATAAAACTGTTCATCCTCCGTTAGATGAAATGGATATGGGTGGAGACATAATTAGAGAAATGGTAGAACCTACTCCTGGTGCAAAACAAGGTATTAGAGTTAGATATATTCAATTTGCAGATTCCATGTATAATGCTCCTGCACAGCCATATGATAGAGCAAGAACTTATATGTGGAGATATAGGGGTGTAGATACTGGAACATTATCTGGAAGACAAGTAATTGAAATAAGGGAACAGGATTTGGAAAAAATTTCTAAAGAGCTTGTTGAAACAGATATTTTTGATCCTGCAAAATCCGGTATGAGGGGAGCAACAGTACATGGCCATTCATTAAGGCTTGATGAAAATGGTTTGATGTTCGATGCCCTTCAAAGATATGTTTTTGATGAGGAAAGCGGACATATCATGTATGTTAAAGATCAAGTCGGCAGACCTCTTGATGAAGCAGTAGATGTTGGTGTTCCGTTAGAAGAAGATTATTTAAAAGATATTACAACAATATATCGGGAAGATAATGTAGGTTTGAGGTCAGATGATGAAGCTGTTGATATTGTTGAAACTATTCATTCATCTCGTACAAAAGGCGGTTATGGTTTAGGAGTTTTCAGTAAAGATTTAAAAATGAGATTAGGTGAATATGATGGAGAATGAGGAAAAAGTATTCTTCAAAGCTTTAAATCAAAAATTTAAAGGTGAAGATAATGAAAGTAACCACACCAGTTTCTATTGTTTTGATGGGTGGAAGCAGTCTCCAAGAAAAAGAGAGTTTAATGATGCTGCAGAAAAATTAGCTAAAGATAGGAATATGCCTTTTTATAATCCGGATATTGGTGTTCCTTTAGGTCAGAGAAGTTTAATGACTTATAAAATTTCCGGAACTGATGATTATGTTGAAGGCGATGATTTGCATTTTTGTAACAATGCAGCTATTCAACAATTGGTTGACGATATTAAAAGAACAATTATTGTAGGTATGGATACTGCACACTCTGTTTTGCAGGAAAGATTAGGTGTGGAAGTAACTCCTGAAACAATCAATGAATATATGGAGAATATCAATCATGCACTTCCTGGTGGAGCAGTAGTTCAGGAACATATGGTTGAAGTGCATCCTGGTTTAGTTAGTGACTGTTATGCAAAAATTTTCACAGGTAATGATGAGTTGGCTGATGAAATAGATAAAAGAGTATTAATTGATATTAATAAAGAGTTCCCGGAAGATCAGGCACAAATGCTTAAAGATTATCTCGGAAACAAAACATATCAGGTTAGTAGAGTGCCTACATTAGTTGTAAGGGCATGTGACGGAGGTACTGTATCCAGATGGTCTGCTATGCAGATTGGTATGAGTTTTATTAATGCATATAAATTATGTGCTGGTGAAGCAGCTATTGCAGATTTTTCTTATGCTGCTAAACATGCAGATGTTATTGGTATGGCTTCATTTTTACCTGCTAGGCGTGCGAGAGGACCAAATGAGCCTGGAGGCGTTTCATTTGGTGCTTTTTCAGATATGATTCAAACTTCAAGAATTTCTGATGATCCTGCTGAAGTAACATTGGAGGTTATTGCAGGTGCTGCTGCGCTATATGATCAGGTTTGGTTAGGTTCTTACATGTCAGGAGGTGTAGGTTTCACTCAGTATGCAAGTGCAACTTATACTGATGATATTTTAGATGACTTTGTTTATTATGGTTTGGATTATGTTGAGGATAACTACGGTTTATGTCAGGCTGAAAAAACTATGGATGTTGTAAGGGATATTTCAACAGAAGTAACACTTTATGGTTTAGAACAATATGAAATACCTACTCTTCTTGAAACTCATTTCGGAGGTTCACAAAGGGCATCAGTTATATCTGCAGCTGCAGGATGTTCCACAGCTTTTGCAACAGCAAATTCCAATGCTGGTGTAAATGGCTGGTATTTAAGTATGCTTTTACATAAGGAAGGACATTCAAGATTAGGATTCTATGGATATGACTTGCAAGACCAGTGCGGTTCTGCTAATTCATTATCTATTAGAAGTGATGAAGGTTTAATTCATGAATTAAGAGGACCAAACTATCCGAACTATGCTATGAATGTAGGTCACCAGCCAGAATATGCAGGTATTGCACAGGCACCTCATGCTGCAAGAAAAGATGCATTTTCTGTTAATCCTTTAATAAAAATTGCATTTGCAGATGATGCATTATCTTTTGATTTTAAACATCCTAGAAAAGAGATTGCAAGAGGAGCATTAAGAGAATTTGAGCCGGACGGTGAAAGGGATATTATAATTCCTGCAAAATAATTCTCTTCTTTTTTCTTTTTTTTACTTTAAATTTATTGTTTTTTCTTTATCTTAATTTTGAAATTCTCTATTGAAAAATCAGGTTTTCATGTTTTTGTTACAACAAAAATACCGGCTCTAAAAAACAGGATATAGAGTTTATTTTGTATGTAGAGGAAAACTAATATAAGCAATAAAAACAAAGCAAATAATATTCAAATAAATCTTTGAAATATTTTTTATTTAATCAAAACTGACTTTCAACAAGTCAAAATAGATACCTTTATTAATGTTAAAAAAGATAAATCATCATAAGATATCGACAATTAATGGAACATAGTTGTGTGTGCTTTTTACTATGCTTCCAATAAAAAATCATGATATCTTCATTTTTAGATAATTTAATTGTCTAATTAATTATTATATTATTAACTAGTTATATCTTTGAATTTAGATTGTATTAGCTATTTTTAGCTGTATAAATCGCAGCGGTGGATTCTTAGATATGTTTAATAAAAGTTTAGAGGAAATATTATGCCAGGACTTTTTGCTGCAAAAAAACTTAAAAAAAATAGACAAAATTTTAAGTGGAAAGATGTAGATTACAAAAGGAAAGCTTTAAGATTAGATGTTAAAGCAGACCCTCTTGAAGGAGCTCCTCAAGCTAGAGGAATTGTAATCGAAAAAGTAGGGATAGAAGCAAAACAACCTAACTCTGCTATACGTAAATGTGTTCGTGTTCAATTAATCAAAAACGGTAAACAATTAACTGCTTTCGCACCAGGTGACGGAGCTATTGGATTTATCGATGAGCACGATGAAGTCATGATTGAAGGAATTGGTGGACCATCTGGAAGATCTATGGGAGATATTCCTGGAGTTCGTTGGAAAGTATCTAAAGTTAACAACGTAGCTTTATCCGAGATGGTAAGTGGAAAAATAGAAAAACCTGTAAGATAAGGATGGTATTTTTATGAGTAAATTATTTGATAAATGGGAACTCGATGAAGTCAAAATCGAAGATTTAGGTTTAGTAAAATACATCTGCTTAGATGAAACTCTTGTTCCTCACACTTCAGGTAGACATGTAAAAAGACAGTTTGCAAAATCTAAAGTATCTATCATTGAAAGATTAATGAATAAAATCATGAGGACTCACATCAACTCAGGTAAGAAAAACAAAGCTTACAATATTGTAAAAGATGCATTGGATATTATCAACAAAAGAACTAAAAAGAACCCTGTTCAAGTTTTAGTTACTGCAGTTGAAAATACTTCCCCTCGTGAAGAAACTACTCGTATTAAATACGGTGGTATCGGATACCAAGTAGCAGTGGACATTTCTCCACAAAGAAGAGTAGATCTTTCATTAGGATTCTTAACTAGAGGAACTTTACAATCAGCATTTAAAAACAGAAAATCTGTTGCTGAATGTTTAGCTGATGAATTAATTCTTGCTTCTGAAGAAGATTCCAGAAGTTTTGCTTTACAGAAAAAAGAAGAAAAAGAAAGAGTTGCAAAAGCAGCACACTAATCATATTTATATAAGGTGATTTCTTTGAGTAGAAGAGAGAAAATGATTGCAAAAATTAAGGATTTAATGTATAAACCAGATTCCATCAGGAATATTGGTATCTGTGCTCACATTGACCACGGTAAAACTACATTATCCGATAACCTTTTAGCAGGTGCAGGAATGATTTCCGAAGAACTTGCTGGTGATCAAAGGTTTTTAGATTTTGATGAACAAGAACAAGCACGTGGTATTACTATTGATGCAGCAAACGTATCAATGGTTCACAATTACAAAGATGAAGAATACTTAATCAACTTAATTGATACTCCAGGTCACGTTGACTTTGGTGGGGACGTAACTCGTGCTATGAGAGCTGTAGATGGTGCAGTTGTTGTTGTTTGTGCTGTTGAAGGTATCATGCCTCAAACTGAAACTGTACTTAGACAAGCTTTAAAAGAAAATGTTAAACCTGTTTTGTTCATTAACAAAGTTGACAGATTAATCAACGAGTTAAAATTAGAACCTGAAGAATTACAAAAAAGGTTCATTAACATTTACATGGAAGCTAACAAATTAATCAAAAACATGGCTCCTGAAGATAAAAAAGAAGAATGGGCTGTTGATTTCACTGATGGTAGTGTAGCTTTCGGTTCAGCTTATCACAATTGGGCTATTAACGTTCCAATGATGCAAGAAACTGGAGTTAACTTCAAAGACATCATTGATTATTGTAATGATGATAAACAAAAAGAATTAGCTCAAAAAGTACCATTGTCTGAAGTATTACTCGGTATGGTAGTAGAACACTTGCCTTCTCCTAAAGTATCTCAAGAATACAGGGTACCTAACATCTGGGAAGGTGACATTGAATCTCCTGCAGGTCAAGGTATGATTACTACAAGTCCTGACGGACCTTTAGCTGTAATGGTTACTA
This sequence comes from Methanobrevibacter smithii ATCC 35061, assembly GCF_000016525.1. Classification (NCBI taxonomy): domain Archaea; kingdom Methanobacteriati; phylum Methanobacteriota; class Methanobacteria; order Methanobacteriales; family Methanobacteriaceae; genus Methanobrevibacter; species Methanobrevibacter smithii. The sequence goes on along the minus strand of NC_009515.1, from coordinate 861,951 downwards.
ACGTATCTGTAGACAAACACGCTGGTGAAATTGCTACCGGTAGGGTTTACGGAGGATCAATTGAAAAAGGTACAGAAGTATACTTAGTTGGATCTCATTCCAAATCCAGAGTTCAGCAAGTAGGTGTATACTTCGGACCTGAAAGAGTTAACACTGATGCTGTACCTGCAGGTAACATTGTATATGTTGCTGGTGCAAAAGGTGCAATCGCTGGGGAAACTATCTGTTCTCCTGAAGACAAAATCAAAGAGTTTGAAGGATTAGACCACATTTCTGAACCTGTAGTTACTGTTGCTGTAGAAGCTAAAAATACTAAAGATTTACCAAAATTAATTGAAGTATTAAGACAAGTAGCTAAAGAAGACCCAACCATTAAAGTTGAAATTAACGAAGAAACCGGTGAACATTTAGTTTCAGGTATGGGAGAACTTCATTTAGAAGTTATCAGTTACAGAATTAAAGATAAAGGTGTTGAAATCCAAACTTCAGAACCTATTGTTGTATACAGGGAAACCGTATCTCAATTATCTCCACAAGTTGAAGGTAAATCTCCAAACAAACATAACAGATTCTACATTACTGTTGAACCTTTAGAAGATGAACTTTTCAAAGCATTACAAGAAGGAAAACTTAAAGAAGGTAAAGTTAAAGGTAAAGAATCTGCTAATGACTTCATGGAATACGGTTTAGATAAAGAAGAAGCGAGAAAAGTATGGGATGTTTACAACAGAAGCGTATTCATCAATGCTACCCGTGGTATCCAATACTTAGATGAAGTAAAAGAGCTTTTAATTGAAGGATTTGAATCCGCACTTAATGACGGACCTTTAGCTAAAGAAATTGCTATGGGATTAAAATTCAAACTCCACGATGCAAAACTTCACGAAGATGCAGTTCACAGAGGACCTGCACAAGTATTGCCAGCTATTAGAAATGCAATTTATGCATCTATGATGTCTGCTGGTCCTACTTTACTTGAACCTATGCAAAAAGTGTTCATTAACACTCCACAAGATTACATGGGTCCATGTACCAGGGAAATCCAAAACAGGAGAGGTCAAATAGTTGACATGGGTCAAGAAGGAGACATGGCTACTATTGAATCTAAAGTTCCTGTAGCTGAAATGTTTGGTTTTGCTGGTGATATCAGATCCGCTGCTGAAGGTAGATGTTTATGGTCTACTGAAATGTCTGGATTTGAAAGATTACCACGTGAAATGCAAAATCAAATCGTTAAAGAGATTAGGCAAAGAAAAGGCTTATCTCCAGAACCTTATGGTCCTGAACATTATGTAGGATAATTAAAATTTAATTTTTAATTTTTTTATATTTTTTATTTAAAATTACGAAAAAAACATTACATATTTATATGTGAATAATTAAAATTTAAATTAAGCTAAAATTATAAGCTTAATGAATGTTATTTCGATTTATACGAAAAGAGGTATTATTATGGCAAAAACTAAAGAACATATTAATTTAGCATTTATCGGACACGTTGACCACGGAAAATCCACATTAGTTGGACACTTGTTATTAAAAGCAGGTGCAATCGCTGAACAACAATTAGATGATGGAGAAAACAAATTCAGATTTGTTATGGATAAATTAGGAGAAGAAAGGGAAAGAGGAGTAACTATCGACCTTGCTCACCAAAAATTCTCCACCAAAAAATACGACTACACTGTTGTAGACTGTCCTGGACACAGAGACTTCGTTAAAAATATGATTACTGGTGCTTCCCAAGCAGATGCTGGTGTATTAGTAGTAGCTGCAGACGACGGTGTAATGCCACAAACCAAAGAACACGTTTTCTTATCCAAAACTTTAGGTATTAACCAATTAATCGTTGCAATCAACAAAATCGATTTAGTAGATTATGATGAAGCAAAATTCAACGAATTAAAAGACGAAGTATCTGCTTTAATTAAAACTGTTGGATTCAACCCTGCTGATGTTCCTTTCATCCCTGTTTCTGCATTTGAAGGAGACAACATTAAAGATGCAAGTCCTAACACCTCCTGGTACAAAGGTGACACTTTAATGCAAGCTTTAGATAATTTAGCTGCTCCTGAAAAACCTGTATCCTTACCATTAAGGATCCCTATTCAAGATGTTTACTCCATTACTGGTGTAGGTACTGTACCTGTAGGAAGAGTAGAAACCGGTGTTATGAAAAAAGGAGAAAACGTAATCTTCGAACCTGCTGGAGCTTCTGGAGAAGTAAAATCTATCGAAATGCACCACGAAACCTTTGAAACTGCTGAACCTGGTGACAACATCGGATTCAATGTAAGAGGTGTAGGTAAAAACGATATCAGGAGAGGAGACGTAGCTGGTCATGTAGACGATGCTCCTGCTGTAGCTAAAGAATTTGATGCACAAATTGTTGTTTTACAACACCCTGGTGTAATCACTGTTGGATACACTCCTGTATTCCACTGTCACACTTCTCAAGTTGCATGTACTTTCTTAGAATTAACTGCAAAATTAGACCCTGCAACTGGTCAAGTAGCTGAAGAAAACCCTGACTTCTTAAAAACTGGTAACGCAGCATTCGTAAAAGTTAAACCAACCAAACCTATGGTAATCGAAAACGCTAAAAAAATCCCTCAAATGGGTAGATTTGCTATTAGGGATATGGGTCAAACTGTTGCTGCTGGATTATGTATTGACGTTACCCCAGCTAAATAGATTTGTAAGTAGTTAATTAAAAGAAAGGGGTTGTTCCTTTCTTTTTTATTTTTATTTTTGGAGGATAATAATGCATCAAGCAAGAATTAAGCTTACAGGAACTGATCCAGAAAAATTAGCTTATGTCTGTGATCAACTTAAAAAAATCGCTGAAAGAACTGGTGTTGATTTGTCTGGTCCTATTCCATTACCTACTAAAAAATTAGTAGTACCTACAAGAAAATCTCCGGATGGAGAAGGAAAAGCTTCCTGGGAAAAATGGGAACTTAGAATTCATAAACGTTTAGTTGGAATTGGTGCTGACGAACGTGCTATGAGACAAGTCATGAAAGTTAATGTTCCGGATAATGTAAGTATTGAAATAGAACTTAAAGGATAAATATTTAGATTTTTTCTAAATATTTTTTCTGTTATCATGCCGAGATAGTCTAGTCTGGTAAGGCGCAGGACTTGAAATCCTGTGGAGTTTCTCCGCCTGGGTTCAAATCCCAGTCTCGGCGTTATCTTTTTTACTTTTTATATATTTTTTCTAATTTTTTTAACAGTGTATTTTTTGCCGAGATAGTCTAGTCTGGTAAGGCGCAGGACTTGAAATCCTGTGGAGTTTCTCCGCCTGGGTTCAAATCCCAGTCTCGGCGTTCTTTTTAATTTAAAAACAGTTATTTATTTTTTCATCTAATTCGTCTAAATTAGAAACAATGTCATTTTTATTTAAATCTCTGATTTTTGGACGTTTTAACATGATGACACCTATATCTTTTAAATTAGCAGCATTAATTTTATTAGTTACTCCTCCGATATCACCACTTTCTTTTGTTATCATAACACTTGCTTGTGTTTCTTCAATTATTTTTAGGTTTTCCTCTAAGCTGGATGTACCTTTCATTGGTATGATATGTTCCTCAGGAAGATTTAGCATTTTGCATTTTTCCACAGATTTCGGAACTTTTAAAATTCTTGCATAAAACCTGTTTACAGGAACATATTTTAAAATAGGTTCCATGGTATTGGCTCCTGCAAGATGCAACACGTTTCCTGAAGTAAACTCGTTAGCTATTAATTGTCCTGCTTCATCAAGGGAAGTTACTTCACGAACTCTTGATGTGTCAACATTATCAAGGTTTGATGGTGGTCTTTCAAAGCGAATATAAGCTATGCTGAATAATTTGGATAGGCTAACAGTAGTTTGGGTGATGTGTGATGCATAAGGATGAGTTGCATCAATTAAAAGATTGAATTCATTATTTTCAATAAGTGTTATGAATTCATCTTTTAAAAGTGGTTTAGCTATTGTGTCATCACTTCCAGACTCAATAGCTAATTTTGATCCGTATTCTGTAGTTGTTGTAGTCAGGATATATGAATCATATTTTTCCTTTATGTGTTTTGTTATGTTGCTTGCGTCCTTTGTTCCGCCAATAAGGAGGATGTTTAGTTTTTTCATTCTACCACAATTTTGTTTGCTATTCTGTTTGACACTAATATTGTAGCTGCAATTATGAATATTAATATCCAGTCTGTAAGTCCGATGCTGGTTGTTCTGAATATTATTTGCAGCTCAGGTATATATACAATCAATACCTGCAATATGAAACATGCTATAATGGCCAAATAAAGGTAAGTGCTTTTTTTGGCGGAATTTGATTTTGAATTGTATGCATTGAATAACTGGTACATTACAAATAAGGTAAATGCTACAGTCATTGCCTGCTTTTGACTTGCGCCAATTGCCAATTTGTAGCTGAACAGCGCTATTGAACCTATTGCCATTACAAGACCTGCAATAAATATTTTTATCAATACCTTTTTATTCAGAATATCTCCTGTTTCAGGCTGTCTTGTCATAATATTTCTTTCGCTACCTTCCATTCCTAAAGTTTGGGCAGGAGGTCCGTCCATTACAATGTTAATCCAAAGCAGTTGTACAGGGTTAAATGGCACCGGAAGCATGAAAATACTTGTTCCGACAATTGTTAAAATAGCTCCGACATTTGTTGATACCTGGAATTTGACAAATCTTTTAATGTTGTCGTATATTTTACGCCCTTCACGAATGGCAGTTACTATTGTTTCAAAGTTGTCGTCCTGAATAATCATATCTCCTGATTCTTTTGCAACATCAGTACCTGATCCCATAGCCACTCCTATAGATGCATTTTTAAGTGCAGGAGCATCGTTTACTCCATCCCCTGTCATTGAAACAATTTCGCCTTTTTGCTTTAGGGTTTCAACAATTCTCATTTTCTGCTCTGGTTTTACTCTTGCATAAACTTGTATGTCGTCTACCATCTCAAAGTACTCTTCATCACTTAATTTATCCAGAGTTTCACCGTCAATTACTTTCCCGTCTGTCAGGATTCCAATTTCGCGGGCAATAGATGCTGCTGTTTTTAGATGGTCTCCTGTTATCATTCTTACTTTAATTCCAGCTTTTTTACATGCAGCTATTGATTTGTCAACATTTTCCTTTGGAGGATCAATTATTCCGACAAGTCCTGTAAATATCAAATCATTTTCTACATTGTCTCCAATATTTTCGGTATTTTTATATGCAATTCCCAAAACTCTTAATGCATTATCACTCATTTCATTTATTTTTTCAGTTAGTGTTTCCTTTACAGAATCATCAAGAATTTCAACACTTCCATTGTTATCTATGTGTTTACATTTGCCGATAATGATTTCTGGAGCACCTTTAGTGAGAACCAAATACTTTTCACCATTTTCATGTATAGTGGTCATCATTTTACGGCTGCTGTCTAATGGGATTTCATCAACTCTAGGGAATTTTTCCTGCAAATCCTCTTTAAAATAGTTATTGTCCTGACTGTATTTTAAAACAGCACCGTCTGTCGGATCTCCGATAGTTTTGCCGTCTCTGATTGTGGAATTGTTACAAAGTGCATTGATTTCTAAAGATTTGTTTTCATTATAGAAAAATGCATCTCTGACAGTCATTTTATTTTCAGTTAATGTTCCTGTTTTGTCACTGCAGATAACAGTACATGAACCTAAAGTTTCTACTGAAAGCAGTCTGCGGACAATTGCATTGGATTTGGTCAGTTGTTGCATTCCCAAAGCTAATGTCAATGTTAAAACTGCAGGCAAACCTTCAGGTATAGCAGCTACTGCAAGTGAAACTGCTGTTAAAAATGTTCCAACAATAGGAATTCCTCTGAATAATTCAAAAATGAATATAAATACACAAACAATAATAGCTATTACGGAAAGTGTTTTTCCAAGTTTGTCCATTTTCTTTTGAAGAGGAGTTTCTCCCTTTTCTTCCTGAATCACTTCAGCTATTTTTCCTATTGATGTGTCCATACCTATGGCAGTTACAATTCCCACTCCGTTTCCTAAAGTTACATTTGAATCCATATATGCTTCTTCTTTTGGAGATTTTTCAACAGGTACAGATTCTCCGGTCAAATTTGATTCATCAACTTTCAGTCTGTTGGTTTCAATAAGTACTAAATCTGCAGGAATCTTGTCTCCCTCTTCAAGAATTACAATATCTCCGATGGTTAATTCTTTTGCATCAATTTTTTGCACCTGCCCATCTCTTTTAACAACTGCATATGATGTTGTAACGCTTTTAAGCATTTCAATTGCTTTTTCTGAACGGTATTCCTGTATGAATCCGATTACTGTATTTAAAAGTACAGCTATTAAAATTACACATGAGTCGATAACGTCTCCAACAAAATATGCTGCAATGGCTGCAACAATAAGGAGAGCTATTAAAACATCAATGAACTGTTCTAAAAAGAGCATAACCGCACTTTTTTTCTTTTTTTCTTTTAATTCATTCAGCCCATTTTGATTTTGGCGTTTTGTTACTTCATTAGAACTCAGCCCTTCTTCTGAAGTATTGTATTTTTTTAAAAATTCTTCCATTAAAGACACACCTATAATATGTAAAAACTTGCTTTTTTATAATTTTTCAATTTCACTTTGTGTGAACTTATATTTAAATCTTCATTACACAAAGGTTTTATGATAAAAGTTCCGTCAACTTTTCGTGACAGTCTTTCTATATGGGGTTGCAATTCACTTGGTGGGCGAATGGAATATATAATATCGGCATTTTCA